>CAWDQS010000123.1:0-10030 GCA_963804295.1 uncultured Acidobacteriaceae bacterium | reverse complement strand
CGCCTTCATCCCGCTCTTTTCGCAACTGCCCAAGCAGGCCGATCCCGCGCAGATGTTTCGCCTTTTTCTGCCGTCAATGCTTATCATCATGCCGCTTAGTTTGGCGGTCTTTGCCCTCTATCTGGCTGCCTCCATTCACGCCGCGATGCAGGCAGATATGGGCATTCAGATCACTTTTCGCGAGGCTTATCAAGTGGCCTGGAAGCGTTTTGGCCGCTACCTTTGGCTGCTTTTTCTTGCTTACATCATTGCCTTTCTTCCCATGCTGGTGATCGAGTTGGCGATGATCGTCCCGATGCAGCTATTTGCCATGGGAAAGTTAGGTCCTTTAACCCCACTTGTCTATGTGATTCCGCTGGAAATGCTCTTGTTCATTGCCGCCCTGGTCTACGGCGTCATCATGGCGATACGCCTCTCGCTGGCCTTTCCCGCCTCGCTGGCTGAGGATCTGACGGCGCGCGCCTCCCTCCGCCGCAGCGGCCAGCTTACCAAGGGCGCAAAGGGACGCATCTTTTTGGTAATGCTGGTGATCTATGCCCTCGGCTACGCGGCTGAGATGGTGGGGATTATAGCTCTTGTAGCGGTCATCGGCATTGGCGCTCTGGTCATGGCGGCCTGCGGCGTGCACATGCCCTCCGTGGCGGGCATCACTGGAATCGTGCTGGCGTCGCTGTGCTTCGCAGCTTTCCTCTATCTGTGGACGGCATTGCTCTGGTCCGCCTTCTCCACTTCCTTCGCCGTCCTCTACCGCGACCAGCGGTTGCGCAAGGAGGTTTTCCTGGCCGTGCCATCACAGGCTGGAGAAAGTCCGGCTTGACGGCTCGCAATCAACTCACTGGCGTAGCACTGACTGTGGCTTTTGCCGCGGGCGTCTGTGTTCTGTCTGCTCGCGCTGATGACTCCGCACCAGCGCCAACGAGAAATATTCGCGAGGTTTCGCTGGCCGAGTACCGACAGCATCTGGTTGAGCTGAGCGCCGCAGTGGAGGCTTGCGCCAAGGCGCGGGATACGAAGAGTTGCGACCCGGCGCTCGCGGGACAGGACGACCGGGTGCCGCTTGGCAATGCCGCGAACGCTGAGCGGCGGCTGGTGCGTTACGGCTGGCTGCGCGCGCTGCTCTCCTTAGCTCGAATCAAAGATGAGTCCCCGAAGGAAGCGCAAGACGGTAAAGGAAACAAATCTCTAGACAAGCCAAAAGACAGCTCTCAAGATAAGGCCCAGAGCAAGCCTGCAACGGTAGGCGTAAATGCTCCGGCTGAAGAACCGGCGCGGACGCCCAATCCGACTACCAACAACTTGTTGCGCGCCGCACAGGTTCGACTGACGCAGGAGATCGCCCAGGCAGACAGTGCGGCGGCAGGCCCGCCCGCGGCAGCGCCCGATTACGCGCAGGAGCGCGCGACGTTGAAGCAGGTGCTGGCTGGACGCGACTTTCGCGGTCTGGAGTCGCACAAGGTACGGGATTCGCTGCTGGAAAAGCTGGGCAATTGGCTGAACCAGTTCTTTGAAAATTTGTCAAAGCTGCACGGAAGTTCGGAGTGGGTGGGGCGCGTGATTGTGTGGGGCTTCATTCTGGCTGGGTGCGTAGGGCTTGCGTGGGGACTACTGCAACTGGAGCGGCGCTGGCGCATTCGGCTGGTGCCGGAGAGCGAGAGTCCTGCCGCTGGAGCCGCATCGGCCCGCGACTGGCAACTGTGGCTGGCCGACGCGCGCAGCGCCGCCGCCGCCGGCCAATGGCGAGAGGCGATTCACTTTGTCTACTGGGCGGCGATTTCACGGCTGGAATCGAAGCGGCTTTGGCCGGCGGACCGGGCGCGCACTCCGCGCGAGTACCTGGCGCTGGTGACTGCGGAGGACCCGCGCCGCGCGGGACTGGCCACGCTCACGGGCAGCTTTGAGCGGACCTGGTACGGCGGGCGCACGGCGGGGGAGAGCGATTATTTGCAAGCTGAAAAGCTGGCGGACGGGCTGATCGCCGGCAGCAGCGGCGCGGAAGGCGGTGGGCGATGAAGTTTCTCTCTTCGCTCGACTCTCAAGACCGCAAGCTGCTGCTCTGGTGCGTGGGGATTGCGCTCATACTGGCCGTTGCCACCGGCTTCCTGTTGCCCAGCAGAAACGACAACGACAATCCGCTGCCCTCGACCTACCTGGCCGGACAGCACGGGGCGCGCGCCGCTTATGAGACGCTGCTTCGCTCCAATTATCAGATTGAACGATGGGATCGGCCGCTGAGCGAGCTGGCCTCGACGGCTGGCCCGGAGACGGTGGTGATCTTTGCGCAGCCTTTTTCCCACGAGCCGGAGGAGATCAAGGCGGTACGCAGGATTGTGGAGCGCGGGGGACGCGTGCTCTCCACCGGCTACTGGGGCGGATACATTTTGCCCGGCGAGGCCAGCGACAGGCCCGACGAATTTCACTTTGCGGCTTGCAAGCTGGAGCCTGAGGGACTGGATGCGCTGGCCGGCGCTGGCGAGGTGTGGATGGTTCCGCAGGCCACCTGGGATGAGGACAACCCGGCGCAGCGCGTGGAATATAATTGCGCAAATCATCCGGCGGTGGTGGAGTACGACTGGGGCAAGGGGCACATTGTTTGGTGGGCCAGCTCGACTCCGCTGGAAAACGGTTCGCTGAGCCGGGCACACAATCTTGACCTGCTGCTGGCTTCGCTGGGGCCGCGCGCGGGACATCGCTTCTACTGGGACGAGTCGCTGCATGGGGAGATTCGCTCGACCTTCAGCTACGCCTCCGGGCCGTCGTGGACTTTGTTGTGGATTGGACTGCCGGTGCTAGGGCTGTTGGTGGTGTTCAGCTTCAGCCGGCGCAGCGGGCCGGTGCGCGATCTGCCTCCGCCGCCGCGCGCTACGCCGATTGAATTTTTGGAGGCGCTGGGCTCGCTCTATCGCAAGGCTGGGGCCGCATCGACGGCCGTGTCGATTGCCTGGGAGCGCTTCAGGCTGCATAGCTTGCGGCTCTGCGGGCATGGGGCGAGCAAGATGAGAGCGGCAGAGCTTGCAACGGTGCTTCGCCGGCGCTTTCCGCAGGCCGACGACCGCCTGGAAACTGATCTGGCCGCTTGCGAAGAGGCTGCATGGGACGAAACTGTCGAGCCACGCCAGGCGCTGAAGCTGATTCAATCGCTGCATAGGCACTACGAAGAACTGAAAGACGCCGCCAGGCCGGAGAGCCGACGTGGCAGTCAACCGGTCAGCATTGCCGCCCAATCTGAGAAGATTCAATCCAAAGAGCAGGAAAGGGTTTTATGAGCCAGGAAAACCAACAAGAACTCAACCAAAACGCCGAAGGCCCGGAAGGGTTGCGCGCAACCAGCCAGCTTATTGCCCACTCACGCACGGAACTGGGCCGGGTGATCTCCGGCCAGGGCGAGGTGATCGAGGAGGTGCTGATCGCAGTTCTCTGCCAGGGCCATGCGCTTCTGGAAGGCGTGCCGGGAATTGGCAAGACACTGATCGTGAAGGCTCTGGGGCGGCTCTTGGGCCTGGGCTTTCAGCGCGTGCAAGCTACGCCCGACCTGATGCCGGCCGATATTCTGGGCACTACGATTCTGCGCCCCGGCGTCAAGTCTGATAAGGACAATTTCGTCTTCCACGCTGGGCCGGTCTTCACCGACCTGCTGCTGGTGGACGAGATCAATCGTATGCCGCCGCGCACACAAGCCGCGCTGCTGGAGTGCATGGAAGAGCGACAGGTTACCAGCGATGGCACGCGCCGCCCGCTGACAGCGTGGTTCACCGTCTTCGCCACGCAGAATCCAATTGACTTCGAGGGCACGTACCCGTTGCCCGAGGCGCAACTGGACAGATTTCTATTGAAGATTCACGTGGGCTATCCGGGCGTGGCCGAGGAGCGGCAGATTCTGGAGCGGCACCATAATGTTTCGGGCGGCTGGGCTCTGGGCTGCTGGAAGACGCGCGGATTGCGCCCATTCCAAAAGGGCTGCTGGACGCGGCATGCGCCGTGGTGAGGGCAATTCGCATTGAGCCGGAGCTGACTACCTACATTCTTGAGCTGGCGCGGCGCACGCGGGAGTGGCCTACGCTGCTGCTGGGCGCGAGCCCGCGCGCCGCCGTGAGCTTGATGCGCGTGGCGCAGGCGGCAGCCGCATTCGATGGCCGCGACTACCTGCTGCCCGACGACGTGAAGCGCGCCGTGAAGCCGGTGCTGCGGCATCGCGTGATGCTCAAGCCCGAGGCAGAACTGGAGGGCTTCGACGCCGACCGCGTGCTGGCTGATGTGATCGCTGCTGTTCCGGTGCCGAGGCAATGATCTCTCCCCGCCTCCATCCTGATCCGGCGAGCGCCGATTGTGAGCGGCGGCGGCGCTGGGGCTTTGGTCTGACGCAGCGGAGTATCGGGCTGCTGCTGACTGGATTCGCCTGGCTGGTTCCGGGCTTCTGGGACGGGCGGCTGGCCTACGCGATGCTGGCCTGGGATGGGCTGGTGCTGTTGTTCGCGTTATTGGATGGTTTGCGGTTGCCCGCCGCGGCTGAACTGACCGCAAGCAGAAACTGGTTGAATGCTCTAGCGCTTGGCGGCGAGACGGAGATTGAACTGACGATTGAAAACCGGAGCCGGATGATTATCGATTGCCGGCTGGTGGACGATCTTCCGCAGGCGCTGATCGAAGAGCCGGAAACGCTTCGGGTGACCGCGTTTCCGCGCGTGCCGGCCAAGCTGCTCTACCGCGTGGAGCCGAAGGAGCGCGGCGACTGGGAGACAGGCTGGCTGTATGTGCGCTATCGTTCGCCTTTGGGGCTGGCCGAGCGCTGGGCCAGAGCGCGGCTAACACAAATAGTGCGCGTCTACCCGGCGCTGCGCACTAGCGAAGAGCAGCAGATTTTTCTCGCGCGCAGCCGTCAGATCGAGCTACAACTGCGGCGCGCACAGCAGAGAGGTTTGGGACGCGACTTCGAGAGCCTGCGCGATTATCGTGAGGGCGACGACCTGCGCGATATCTGCTGGACGGCCACGGCGCGGCGCGGCAGCCTCGTTACCCGCCAGTACCAGACCGAGCGCAGCCAGCCGGTGTGGATCGTGCTGGACTGCGGGCGGCTGATGCGGGCGCGGGTGGCCATGGCACAGACGGCGTATAGCCTAACACGGGGGATAAATCTCCCGTCTCCCTCCGATTCCAGTATTTCCGCAGCTAGTTTAGCGCCAGAGGAAAGAGCAACTGAAAATCAGAAGATACACTCCAAACTCGACTACGCTTGTACCACGGCTGTTGCGCTGGCGCAACTGGCGCTTTACTCAGGCGACCGGGTGGGTTTGCTGGCTTATGGGCAGAAGATTCAGCAGCGGCTTTTGCCGGGGCGCGGCGCGGCGCACCTGCGGCAACTGATCGAGTTGCTCTCCCAGGTGCGCGCCGAATCCAGCGAGGCCGACCACCTGAGAGCTACTGCAACGCTCAACCGCCTGCAACCGCGACGGTCTTTGATTTTGTGGGTGACGGATTTGGCTGAGACCGCCATGCGCCCCGAGGTGATCGACGGCGCGCTGCAACTGCTGCGCCGCCACGTGCTGCTGTTTGTCGCCATGGCCCAGCCTGAGGTTGAACAAATTGCCCAGGCAAGGCCGAAAGATTTAGAGCAAATGTTCCGCGCCTCCGCCGCGCAGGAGATGACCGGCCGCCGCGAACTGCTGCTGGCGCGGCTGCATGAGCAGGGCGCACTTACGCTCGACCTGAACCCTGATGCGCTTACTTCTTCGGTGCTGAATCATTATTTGACTGTGAAGGAACGAGCGATGGTGTAGGAGCGGCAGCGAGGATTCGAGAGTGGGTTTTTACTTCGGAAAGGGCTATACTTTCCCCATGCGGAATGAATTCACGGCTGTAATCGAGCAGGACGGCGAGTGGTTTGTGAGTTGGTCGCCCGAAATCCCCGGCGCCAACGGGCAAGGACACACGGTCGAAGAGAGCCGCGCCAGCCTCGACGCCGCTATTCAGCTGATCCTGGTGGACCGCGAAGAAAGCGCAGTCTGAAACTCACTCCGCCCCTCGGCGAGCCGAGAGGCGGGGTGAGCGCTGGTTGAGAATAGCTACTCGGCTGCAGGTGTTTCCGCGGCGGGTTCGGCGGGCTTGGCTTCTTCTTCCGTGGCTTCGGCCAGAACCTTGACCTTCACGTGCGCGGTGACTTCGCGGTAGAGCTTGATGGCCACGCTGAATTCGCCGATGGACTTGAGAGGCTCATCCAGATTAATCTTGCGGCGATCGATCTCGAATCCCTTGGCGTCGAGCGCGGCGGCGATGTCGGACGAGGTGACGGAGCCGAAGAGGTGGCCGGCTTCGCTCGACTTGCGGGTGAATTCCAGCTCGACGGGCGCGAGTTTTGCGGCCAGCTCCTCGGCCTGCGCCTTCTCCGTGGCGAAGCGGCGTGCGGCGGCGGCCTTCATCTGCTCGACCACAGCCTTGTTGGCCTGGGTTGCCTGCAGCGCAAGTTTGCGGGGGAGCAGAAAATTGCGGGCATAGCCGTCGGCCACTTTGACCAGATCGCCGCGGTTGCCCAGATGCAATACGTCTTCCTTCAGAATGACTTCCATGGTAATTCTCCTGTGTGCGGGCTTCCGGCGCCGTGGGCGCTCTTGTCTTATCTGGCAAGAACCCCAACTTACGACGGGCCGCACTCGGTTCTAATCGGCATCCACAATATTGCCTTTCGCAGAAAGCAGCTTCGCTCAAAGTCCCTGTTTTCGGGAGAGTGAGCGAGCCGGCGAAAGACAGCCGAAGGTTAATGCATTTTCAGAGATGGTGTAATGTTCATCAACTTTCTCGTCTCCCACCCATTCCCACAAAATGCGGAATGGATGGGGCACGGAGCATTACAGAAACAATGAAAATGTTCTAGTGCCGCGTTGCAAACGGCAGCAGGGCGATGTTCCGGGCCTGCTTGATGGCGCGGGTGAGGCGGCGCTGGTGCGTGGTGCAGACGCCGGTGAGCCGCCGGGGCACGATCTTGCCGCGCTCGGCCACAAAGCCTTGCAGCAACCGCACATCGCGGTAAGGGATGGCGTCGATCTTGTCGTTGCAGAACTTGCAGACCTTCTTGCGGCGGAAAAACTTACCGCGGCCGCCGGGACCGCCGGAGGGCCGTCCTCCAGGCCGTCCGCCGGAGCGGGCCGGACCTGAACCCGAAGTTGGGCCGGAGGGTGCATGGGGAGCTTCAGGTGCGCTCGTCTCGGGCGCCTTTGCTTCAATCTCTTCAGACATGATTTTTCCTCTTTACTCTCTTGTTAACAGTGGACAGCGGTTAGTGGTCAGAAAATACGTTTCTGCCAATGACCATCAACTAATCCGCCCTCTGCTGGTTAAACCGTGGCCGGCGCGGCGTCTTCCGCCGCTTCAGGGGCCGGCTCAGCCGCGGCAACAGGCGCAGCAGCCACTTGGGCTGGCGGTGTTGCACTCCGGCGGACACCACGCAGAGCCTTGACCTTGGCCAGACGCTTCTCTTCCTCGTCGACGCGCACGGTGATGAACTTGATCACCGGCTCGGTAACGCGCAAGCGGCGCTCCAACTCCAACACCACCGCGCCGTTGGCCTCGATGGTCAGCAGAACGTAGTTGCCATCGTTGAACTTGCGCACCGTGTAGGCGAGTTTGCGCTTGCCCATCTTCTCGACCGTCTTGACCACCCCGCCACCCTTGGTGACATTGTCGGAGAAGCCGGCGATCAGCTTGTCAACATCTTCTTCAGCCGCATCGGGCCGAACAATGAACATTACTTCATACACACGGGACATCCGGTTTCCTTTTCCGCTGAACACGTCAGGGTACGTCCCTGATTTTCAGCCTTGCATTGCAGCCCTGCCACCGGAAAACTCCGGCAGCTTCAAGCTTTTGTTACTCCTCGCCGGGAGCGTTTCTCTCGCGGCGATTGAACTCGTTCATGGCGGCTGCGGGTCCGGCTTCGAGGATGCGCCGCGTAGCAGTTGCCACCCTGTCCAGCACCTCGTCGAGCACCGTCAAATCCGCCTTGCGCATGGGCGATAGCAGGTAATCCCTGCCGGGCCGCCCTCCGCCACCCGCGGCAATCGCCTCAGGTGGCAGGTCGAGCCCCACGCCAATGCGCAGGCGCAACCACTCCTGTGTACCCAGGGCGCCGGTTACGCTGCGGACTCCGTTGTGCCCGGCAGGCGAACCGCGCTCCCTGATCTTGAAGCTGCCCAGCACCAGGTCCAGTTCGTCATGAATGACGAGCAGGTCCCGTGCTGGATCGACCTCAAACTCCTGAACCAGCGCGGCTACTGCCAGCCCGCTCAGGTTCATAAACGTCTCCGGCTTGGCCAGAACCACTACGCGTCCCGCCATGCGACAGGTTGCGGTAGCGGCTTTGCATCGCCGGTTCTGTACCACAACACCCTCTTGCTGGGCGATGCGGTCGATGGCCATGAACCCCGCGTTGTGCGGGGTCCACAGATATTCGAGCCCCGGGTTGCCCAGCCCGACAATGAGGAATGGGCCACGCGCACCGGATTGGCTTTCCACGGCCAAAGGTTACTTCTTCCCCTCGGGCTTCTTCCCCGCGGCTGCCGCGTCGGGCTTTTTGGCTGCATCTTCCGGCTTGCCGCCCTTCTTGGCAACTTCCGGTTCGCCAGGTGTAGCCCCCTCAGCTGTTGCTGCCGCCGCTGCTGCCGCTTCGGCTGCTTCGACTTCGGCCGGAGTCGGCACCTCTTCGCGAATGGTGGCAACGTGAGCCACGGTCGCATCCTCGGAGTTGAGGTACTTGATCTTCTCCGAATGAGGCAGTTCGCTGACGCGCAATACGCCGTGCAACTCCAGATGGCTGACATCCACATTGAAGTGGCTTGGAATGTCGGCAGGCAAGCACTCGATATCCACTTCGCGCATGACCTGGTCCAGGATTCCGCCGCTCTTGACGCCTTCCGGAATTCCCAACAGCTTGACACGCACCTTTACGTGCAGAACCTTGTCCATGGCAATGCGTTTCAGATCGATATGGATCAACTTGTCGTTGATCGGCTCACGCTGCCAATCGACAACCATGGCCTTGGCCGCTTTCTGGCCGGCGACTTCGACATCAAAGATGGTGTTGTGGCCGGTCTCGGAGAAAAGTATCCGGGCAATCTGCTTGGGATCCACCTCGATGGCCACCGGATCGTGCCCCGGACCATACAGCACGGCGGGAATCTTGCCCGCTGCGCGTACACGGCGAGCGGCATTTTTGTTGAACTTGCCCTCACGGGGCTTGGTTACGACTACTTCTGACATTCGGTCTCTCGTTTCCTGGTTTCGGGCACGGAAGTACAGCTTTTAGCGGCTAGCTTCTAGCTGTTAGCTAGTTCTTGCTGCCGCGAACTGAATTGCTCCGCTCCCTTTGTGAAAAGCAGCTTCTAGCTTCTAGCTACTAGCTTTTAGCTGCTTGTTGCTGTCATGAATTGAATCAGCTAATCCATCGATTCGATCCGTTCGTTCCGACTTTGAATACGACACAACCAAGCCGGTAATCCTGATGACCTAGCTAGTAGCTAGATCTACGGGGAATGGTACGCACTGGCACTGGGCCTGCCCAGTATCGTCCCGATGGCTTACATGCCACCAGCGCCTGGCAGAAGGTGCATGACAATAACTGGAAATTATTCGATACAGGGACCCACGGAGTGGTCAACTGCATGACTAGCGCTGGGGCCATCGACACCAGCACTTTGTAGAGCCAGGAGGTATGGGTTGGAGTCAGTTGGGGAGCCGCCCCGGGCGTTGATCCTAGCGGGTATGCAAACGCAAGGCTTTGATATTGGAAATAGCCTCTACAACAGCATTTGGAATACAGGACAGTTTTGGATTCCGTACACGAGAGGCCTGGCAGACCGGGTTGTCGAATGTGAGGGCGCCTTACTATATGAGGGCCAACTGTATCTGGCGGTCAAGTATGCCATTGATAGCCGCCCTGCGGAAATGTGACCTGTACCCCCGCCTTTACTACCACTAATCCTCTCTCCCACCCCGACGTCAGCTTCCACCCGTACCTCACGGAGACCCTCACCCCCTCGCAAAACCC
>CAWDQS010000122.1:0-15743 GCA_963804295.1 uncultured Acidobacteriaceae bacterium | reverse complement strand
TCTGGCAGGCCAAGGGAATGTTGATCGTCGAGGGCGACCACGATTGCCGCAGCGCGGGCAGCTTTTTCAAAAATCCGTTAGTGACGGATGAGCAATTCCGGCAAATTTCGGTTGCTGTGGAAAAAGCTCCGCCACGCTTTCCTGCCGGACCAGAGGCAGAGAATCAGGGCAAGGTCAAGATTCCGGCAGCCTGGCTGATCGAGCAGGCTGGCTTTGCCAAGGGGTACTCGCTGGGCGCTGCTGCTATTTCCAGCCGGCACACGCTGGCGCTAGTCAATCTAGGCGGAGCCAGCGCAGCGGAGATATTAGCGCTCGCCAGACAGATCACCGCTGTTGTCGAAGGGCGCTTCGGCATTCGGCTGGAGATGGAGCCGGTGATGTTGGGCTTCTGATTCTGAAGCCTCACTGTCGATTGACGGAATTTACACTTTTTAAAGATAATCGCGCAACAATTTATTTCGCGCCGTGTCAGAACAAAATGAAACCGCAAACGGCGGCAATATCCATTTGTACTTCAACTCCGGCTAGCCGGTTGCCCAAGCCGCATTCAAACAAAAATTGCAGACCATTTTTCAAAAGTAGGGCATACTATAGGTGTTCAATATTGACCACGGAGGACCGATGCTCTCGACGCGAAATTTGCGTATATATGCATTTGCTCTCATGGCCTTAGAGGTTTTGGCCATCTCTTCCGCGCCAGGCCGGGCGCAGGCCGCGTTGCTGATGGAGGAGCCGTATGGATTTTTTGGCTCCGTGAACCCGACCGGTCACAATGCCGTTTATTTTCAGCGCAT
The DNA here is from genome assembly GCA_963804295.1 of uncultured Acidobacteriaceae bacterium. Taxonomy (GTDB): domain Bacteria; phylum Acidobacteriota; class Terriglobia; order Terriglobales; family Acidobacteriaceae; genus Telmatobacter. The sequence continues at coordinate 14,949 of CAWDQS010000122.1, read as the reverse complement.
CTGCGCCGAAACTCCCGTCAAGCTGCGCCGTTGCCGGGCTGGCGAACTCGGTTCCGTACTAGCCCGCTACCAGGGAATTTCCGGATATGACTGGGTGGTGATTCCACTGATCCCTTACCTTTACTCCGTCGAGAACGCCTCCCAGGTTCCTGCACATGTTGACCGCCAGACCGTTCATAATCTGCGCAGCCGCTATCACGAAGCTCATCTGCTCAGCCTAGGGGAAAACCTGCGTCCCGGCGATATAGCGCATGGCGGCTGGACCCAGCTGATAGGCGTCTCCTATGAGAGGCGCATCTATGCCTTCCGCTTTGAGACCACTGAAGAGCAGGATGATGTATTCATCGCGCGCATGAACGCTGGCGACAACAGTTCCCATTTTGAATTCTTCTACAATAACTGCGCGGACTTTTCACGCCGTATACTCAACTTCTATCTACCCAACACATTCCACCGCAGCATCTTTCCCGATGCTGGCATGACCACCCCCACACAAACGGCTTACAATCTCGAGCGCTATACCAAGAAGCATCCTGGAACGCAACTGTCAATCTTCGTGATTCCGCAGATTCCCGGCTATCGGCGTCACAGCCACGCCAACCAAGGTGTGCCTGCGTCGCTCATCTCCAACGGTTTTGCTATCCCCATCGCGCTGGTGAATCCCTACCTTGCCGGGGCCATAGTCGTGGATTACATTGCGCGCGGCCGTCACCATATCATCCCCAAACATCCGCCAACCCTGTCGCCGGACAATTTATTTGCGTTGACATCTCCGGGCCGCTCCGATGAAAATCCCGTTAGCGCAGGTGCGCAGGTCCCCAGCGCCGCTGCCGGCGGTTCATCGGAAACAAAGGCTACCGCGACAGCCAACTCCGGCCTGACAGAAAACAAGGTCGAGCATGAGCAAATCCTCTCCGCAGAATCTAAAGAACCACGGAAAGATTGATCCGCAGTTCCACTACGTGATGTTCTTCGTGCTAATCGCCAACCTGATATTCGCTGTCTTCCACCTGATGCACCATTGGAAAGATGCACGCGTCGCATGCGCATGGTTCCTGGTACTTTCGCTGTTGGTGTTCATCCCTTTTTTCAAGCTGCGCACATATCCGCTCAAGGTGCAGGACCGCGTGATTCGTCTCGAAGAGCGGCTTCGCTTGCAGGCGCTGGCCCCGGCGCAATGGCACGCGCAGATCTATCGCCTCACCGAGGATCAGTTGATCGGCCTGCGCTTTGCCGCCGATGACGAGGTGGTGGAACTGGCAAAACAAGCGCTAGAGCATAATCTGACTCGCAAACAGATCAAAGAGCGCATCAAGGACTGGCGCCCTGACTACTTCCGGATCTGAAATGCTGCTTATCCTTCCTCTGCCTCGCGCAGTTTGGCGATGACGGTGAAGTCTTCAAGCGTGGTGATGTCACCGGAGATTTCGCCGTGTGTGGCCAGTTCCCTGAGGAGGCGGCGCATGATTTTGCCGCTGCGGGTTTTGGGCAGGGTCTCGGTGAAGCGAATGTCGTCGGGGCGGGCGAGGGAACCGATCTCCTTCGAGACCCACCGGCGCAGTTCGTCCTTTAATCCATTGCTCGGCTCGTTGCCGGATTCCAAGGTGACGAAGGCGGAGATGGCCTGGCCCTTGAGTTCGTCTGGGCGGCCAACGACGGCGGCCTCGGCCACCTTGGGATGGGCGACCAAGGCCGACTCGACCTCCATGGTGCCCAGGCGATGGCCGCTGACATTGATCACGTCGTCCACGCGGCCCATAAGCCAGAAGTAGCCGTCGGCGTCCTGGCGCGCGCCGTCGCCGGTGAAGTAGCAGCCTTCGATGTCGCTCCAGTAGGTTTTGCGGTAGCGCTCGTGGTCGCCGTAGATGGTGCGGGCCATCGAGGGCCAGGGCTTGCGGACAATGAGCAGTCCGCCGTGGCCGGCAGGGACAGGCTCTCCCTGCTTGTTGACCACCTCCGGCTGAATGCCGAAGAAGGGGCGTGTGGCCGATCCGGGCTTGGCGGCTACAGCGCCGGGAAGGGGCGCGATGAGGATGGCGCCGGTCTCCGTCTGCCACCAGGTATCGACGATAGGGCAGCGGTTGTGGCCGATCTTCTCGCGGTACCACATCCAGGCCTCGGGATTAATGGGCTCGCCGACGGTGCCCAGCAGGCGCAGGGAGGCTAGGGAATGCTTTTCGACGTGTTGGTCTCCCCACTTCATGAAGGCGCGGATGGCAGTGGGTGCGGTATAGAAGATAGTGACCCGATGGTCGTCGATGATTTTCCAAAATCTGGAGAAGTCGGGCCAGTTCGGAGCGCCCTCGTACATCAACACCGTTGCGCCGTTCTGTAGCGGGCCATAGACGACATAAGAGTGGCCGGTTACCCAGCCGATGTCGGCTGTGCACCAGTAGATGTCCTCATCTTTCAGGTCAAAGACATATTTGGCGGTGATGTAGGTCTGAACAGCGTAGCCGCCGGTGGTGTGGACCAGGCCCTTGGGCTTGCCGGTGGTGCCGGAGGTGTAGAGGATATACAACGGATCTTCTGAGTCCAACTCTACGGCGGGGCAATTGGGAGCGGCGGCGGACATCAGGTCGTGCCACCAGTGGTCGCGACCGGCAACCATCGTGACCGGTGAGCCGGTGCGGCGAAAAACGACCACATGCTTGACGGTGTGACAGGCGTTCATGGCCTCGTCGACGGTTCGCTTGAGCTGGATTTCGTTGCCGCGGCGGTAGCTGGAGTCCTGGGTGAGAATGGCCACGCAGCCCGAGTCGTTGACACGGTCGGCGATGGCGTTGGCGGCAAATCCGCCAAAGATGACCGAATGAATGACACCGATCCGCGCACAGGCCAGCAGGGCAATGGCCAGCTCAGGGGTCATGCCCATGTAAACAGCCACGCGGTCGCCTTTTTTAATGCCCAGCGCCTTGAGGGCGTTGGCAAAGCGCTGGACTTCCAAGTGCAGCTCGGCGTAGGTCAGGCGTCGGATTTCTCCTGGCTCACCCTCCCAGATCAGCGCGGTTTTATCGCGGCGCTCGCTCAGCGCGTGGCGGTCCACGCAGTTATAGCAGAGGTTGAGCTTTCCGCCCACAAACCATTGAGCTGATGGGAGATTCCACTCCAAAACCTTGTCCCATCGCTTGAACCAATGGAGTTCTCTGGCGACGCCGGCCCAGAAGGCCTCAGGGTCGTTGATGGACTGCTTGTAGAGGCTCTCGTACTGATCAAGACTCTGGATGTGGGCCTTGGCGCTGAACTCCGGCGGCGGCGGAAAGACGCGGTTTTCGCGCAGCGTGGAGTCGATGTCCTGGCTGGCAACGGCAGGAACAGGGCTGACAACTTCAGAAACAGGACCGGTAACTTCAACAGCGGGCAGGGAAGTCATACGAACCGACCTTTAGGGAAGATAGATCAAAAAACCGCTCACGGCAGGCCGCAGGGATCAAGCTCCCGTGAAGGTCCACGTGAAAGCAACTGTACATATAGATGCATTTAACCGGCAAGAGGACGGGAAGAATTGCACCGAGGGCGAGCGAGGGAGTCCAAAGCCAGGAAGAAAGTCGGAGCTCCGGCTAGACGGCTTTCTTCTTCGCGGTCACGACTCGCGCATGGCGGCAATGATTCGGCTATTGATTCGAGTGTAGCTACATTATTACCCTAGGCAATTTCTCTGATTCCACTTCCTATTCCAGAAACCTCAGGCATACCGTTTTTGATGCCATATCCAGGCGGTGCGGACGATCTCGTCGAGTCTGGTGTACTTGGGCTTCCAGCCTAGTTCGCGGATGGCTTTTTCACTGCTGGCGACGAGGACGGCGGGGTCTCCTGGGCGGCGGGGATGAATTTCGGCGGGGATGGGATGGCCGGTTACGCGGCGGGCCGATTCAATCACTTCAAGAACGCTGAAGCCTTGGCCGTTGCCCAGGTTGAAGATGAGGCGGGTCTGGTCGGCCGGAGCGGCTTCGAGGGCGCTGAGGGCCAGCAGGTGAGCATCGGCAAGGTCGGAGACGTGGATGTAGTCGCGGATGCAGGTGCCGTCCGGGGTAGGGTAGTCGTCGCCGTAGATGTTGATGGAAGGGCGGCGGCCGAGGGCGACGTCGAGGACCAGGGGAATGAGGTGGGATTCGGGCTGGTGAGCCTCGCCGCGGGTGATGCCGCCGGGGCCTTCGGGCGCGCCGGCCACATTGAAGTAACGCAACGAAGCGCAGCGCAGGCCGTGAATCTGATTGAACCAGCCGAGCATGCGCTCGACCAGCAGCTTGGACTCACCGTAGGGGTTGGTCGGCAGCAGACGCGCATCCTCTTTGATTGGAACCACTTCCGGCTCACCATAGACGGCGGCGGTGGAGCTGAAGACCAGCCGGCGGGGGCCATGGGCGAGGATGGCTTCGAGCAGGGCGAGGGTGGAGGCGGTGTTGTTGCGAAAGAACTGTTCGGGATGGAGCATGGACTCGCCGGCCTCGATAAGGGCGGCAAAGTGGAGAACGCTGTCGAAAGGCTTTCCCTGGGCTTTTGCAGTGGTGAATAGCTGTTCAATAGCAGGCCGATCCGCCAGCTCTCCTTCAACAAACTCCACCCCTGGGGGCAACAGGTCGCGCCGGCCATGGCTCAGATTGTCGAAAATTACGATTTGGGTCCCGTTTTGAGCCAACAACCCCGCTACAGTACCACCTATGTACCCTGCCCCGCCAGTTACCAGGATTTTCATGAAAAAACTCGTCCTTCCCAAACACTTTATTGTAGCCTAGAGTCTAATATGCATGGTTGATTTGCGCGTGTCGATGGACGGCTGTCTTCAAGCCGCCAGAATGACGGAGATTTAACTTCTTTTTTGTCTTGCCGGGGCGAGAATGGCTGTTGAAGACGCCAAAAAGCGCAGCACGAGAGTGAGTATCTTGCCGCAAGGTGGAATTGCATTTTTGTTGGATTCCCTGGACATGAAAGTGCATGTACATGTGTCTGGGGTCGATGCGGCTGGTGGCGCGTATTGTGCGGATACTCGCAATACGGAGTTATGCAGTGACCGTAATCTTTTTCCGGATAACCTGCAACGCATATGTATGAACAGAGATTTTCCGCTTATTCCCATCCGATCTACGCCTGGGCAATTTAAATCCGGTCAGATGACCGGACGTGTTACGGCTACGATGGCCGTGTGCGAGGATTGAGATTATGCCTGTGAAGCCAGATACCGAGAGAGCCACATTCGGATTGCTCCCCGAGCCGGAGCGCAGCCCCGCCTCATTCATCACCAGCACGGTGATCAACGGGTCGTTGCTGATTCTGTTTATTTTCATTACAGCGTTGGCCCCGAAGAAGATCCTTCACAACTATGATGTGACGACACTCATCCTGCCAGCCAAGAATGAGCCTCCCAAGCCCAAAGAAAAGATTACCCCTCCGCCGCAGATCGAGCAGCCAAAGCCGGTGGATGTGAAGTTTGAGGCTCCCAAGATCAATGTCCCCAAGCCGGAACCCAAACCCGAGCTGAAACCGATTCAGATTGAAGCCAAGCTGACGGTGCCTGAAATCAAGTCGTCGCCACTGAAAGTCATAGAGGCGCCGCAGCCCAAGTCGGCGCTGGCCCCGGCGGCCATGCCGGCTCAAGACAACCGCTTGAAGCCTTCGACGGCGCCGGTGCATTTTGGCCAAACCTTCGGAGTCAAGCCCAATCCCAACGCCAAAGGGCCGGCCACGGTGGCGGCCATTGGCAATATGTACGGCGGAAATAGGGGTCCAGTTGGGGCACCCCACGGAGTTGTGGGTTCGACGGGCATTGGCGATGGAGTTAAATTCGGCAACAACAACGGCAGGCCGGGCGTAAAAGTAGCTTCGGCCGTTCCCACTGCCACGGTCGCGGCCCCATCGGGGAATGTGGGAAGGGTGGCCTCTGTGGGCATCCCCACCGCGCCCACCTCCGTGGCGTCAGCCCCCAGGACGGTCTACGGTCCGCCTGATACTGACTTGGTGGTAATCTCCAAGCCGCAACCTGAGTACACCAGCGAAGCAAAACAGCTCAAGGTGCAAGGCGACGTGATTTTAAGGGTTACATTTACGGCCAGCGGCCAGGTGGTGGTGCATAGCGTCGTGCGGGGTTTGGGCCATGGCCTGGATGAAGAGGCACGCCGGGTGGCGCAACAATTTCGTTTTCGGCCGGCCACACATCTTGGCCAGGCGGTGGACAAAACAACCAACGTGATCATTACGTTTCAGTTGGCGTAAAATCGGAATAGCACATAAGCAAACAGCTACGCATAATTGCGGCACGCTGGAAGGCCGCCAGCGGCCAGAGGAAGAAGCGGAAGAACACAGCTTAGGAGCCTGATATGAAGTTTCGGAAGATATCCATAGCCTTGTTGCTCATCACCCTGAGTGCCACCAGCGCGTTTGCGTTGGGGTTTAAGATTGGCAAGAAGGCGTCCAAGCCCGTTAAGTTTTCTCAGGTACACCAGCTCACGCCGGAGCAGGCGGCGCTGGTGGAAAGGGCCATTGGCCGGGAAAAGGTGCTGATCAAGAACATTCAGCAGCGCACGCCCCTGGTGGAGACCTACATTCAGAACACCAAGCCGGATATCAAGCTCTACCAGGTGCCGGTCTCGGATGAGTACATGCTGAGCCGCGTTGATTTTGGCAAGGTCTTTTTCGACAAGACCTATGTGCCCATGGTCAAGAAGGGCAAGTCAAAGCACAAATTCTTCAAGGGTTCGAAGGGTTCGATTACCGGGCTAAGCAAGGCGCTGAAGCTGGACACGCATATTACATACAACCCGCTGGGGTTCACGGAGATGATGTTCCTTGATCCCAAAAGCTTTGACAACCAGCACTATGTTTTCAGCTATGTTCGCAAGGAGTTTCTGGGGTCGGTGCGCACCTGGGTTTATGACGTGCAGCCCAAGGTTTCCGGCATGGGCCGGTTCTATGGGCGCATCTGGGTCGAGGACCAGGATGGCAATATTGTCCGCTTTAACGGCACGTTTACCCCGGCCAAAAATGACAACGACTCGCGCCTGTATTTCCATTTCGACAGTTGGCGGATGAACGTGCAGCCCGGAATCTGGCTGCCGGTGGCCGTTTATGTGGAAGAGAGCCAACGCACCGAAGGCGACAAAGTTGGGCTGAAGGCCCAGACACACTTCTGGGGCTACTCTCTCAAACTGCCCACGCGGGAGAGCGAAAACGTGAGCGTGAAGGTGGACGACGCGGTGGACAAGAGCGAAGACTCGCAGGATGTAGGTCCTCTGCAAGCCTCGCGCGCTTGGGTTACGCAGGCTGAAAATAATGTGATCGACCGTCTGGAGGAAGCCGGACTGGTGGCGCCGATCACTCCCGGCGGCTATGAAAACACGGTGCTGGACCAGATTGTCATCAACCTGCAAGTGCCAAATAATCTAGTCTTTACGGATCAGGTGCATACCCGCATCCTGCTCACGACCACGATAGAAACCACCACCGTCGGCAATTCCATCCTGATCAGCAAGGGGCTGATTGACAGCCTGCCCAGCGAGGAAGCGATTGCCTCCGTGGTGGCCATGGAACTGGCCCACATCATGATGGGCCACCACATCGACACCCGCTACGCCTTCAATGACCGGCTGTTGTTCCCCGACGAGGCGACCTTCAGGCGCATCGATATGTACCACTCGGACCACGACAACATCGAGGCCGCCAAGCGCGCCATGGAGTACCTGCAAAACTCCATGTACAAAGACAGACTGCCTTCGGCCGGGCTTTACTATGCGCAATTGGTGCAACGGGAAAAGGAGTTGAAGGCTCTGAACACGCCCAAACTCGGCGACTCGCTGTTCAACAAAGTAGACGGAACCGGTACGCCATGGATGGCTGAATTGAAAAACATGGCGTCCAAGCTGAACTGGGACGACCTCGCCCAGCGTCCGGCCTTGCCTCTGGGAAGTTGGCTCAAGACCGATCCCTGGGATGACCGTGTGCATCAGCTTAATGCCAAGATCTATCCTTACATGAACCCCCGCGACAAGATGCCGTTGGAAGTGACGCCGATCTTCTTCAAATTGCAGCGCTATGATGCCTCGAAGTTGACGCCGCCAGTAGTTCCGGTCACCGTTCCGCCCGCGGCTCCTACCGCCGCTCCACCCGCGGCGCCACCTGCTGCAGGCGATACGACACAGCAGCCCGCGGGCATACCGCCTGCGCCCGCGCAGTGACCTTTATCGGGAATCACTGGACCGGGATGCGAAATGCACTGCTTCCGGCCCAGGATTCAAACGTGGGGAATTGAATTCAATATCCGGATGCAAAGTTATGCCCGGACTGAAAGTGCTTCCAACTCATGAGACAAATAAATTCGCTGTTGTTCGCAATACTGCTTTTTGCCGGGGTCGTTGCCGCTAGCGCGCAAGCGGTTCACTCAGGCACCGGACGGCAAGTTTCGATTACCGCCGGCGGGATGGCCTCGATATTTCAGCCGGATTTCGAAGGGGATAATTGGATATGTGTAGCCCCATGTTCGACTACCAACCCTGGCTACACTCCCTATGAAGGAGCCAGCACATATAAGCTCTATGGCGTGGGTGCCTATGTGGATGTGAGGCTCAGACGCTGGGTGCAGTTCGAGGCCGAAGGCCGCTGGCTGCGCTGGCACCAGTTCGACGATGTCAACCAGGACAACTACCTGATCGGCCCCAGGCTCCCTGTGTATCACTTCTGGAAGGCGACCGTGTATGGCAAGGCGCTGGGCGGATATTCGAAGATGAACTTCGGCTACGTTGATGGCGTCAGTTCGTACCCCGCCGGCACTTTCAAGTACACCGACCTGGCATTCGGCGGGGGCGTGGATTTGAAGCTGAGCAAGCGGCTCAGCCTCCGGGCCGTTGATGTTGAATATCAATACTGGCCCAATTGGGCCAATTCCACTCTCAAGCCTTACGGGGCCAGCGTGGGCATGAGCTACAAGGTTTTCTAAATATGCTGTAAATAAAGCGGGCCACTCCATCAGGGTGGCCCGCTTTATTTGTATAAGTCTTGATGGCGTTACGCCGGTGAAGGCGAGCTTTCCGCGAAGCCCGGCCCGCGGCTTTCTGGTTTGAGAACCTCCTGCGCACTGCTGCCGCCGGTGTCCGAGGGAGAGGCCAGATTCGAGCGCATCGGAGGGAGTTCCTTGCCCTCGATGAGCATCTTGACCTCTTCGGCGTCGATGGTTTCGCGTTCCAGAAGGGCTGCGGCGATGCGGTGCATGGCGTCTGCATGGGACTCCACGAGGCCATGGGCAGACTGGTAGGCCTCGTCGATCAGGCGGCGTACTTCCAGATCAATTTGCCGTGCCGTCTCCTCGCTGAAGTCGCGATGCTGGGCAATCTCCCTACCCAGAAAGATCTGCTCCTCCTTCTTACCGAAGGTGAGGGGACCGAGGCGGCTCATGCCATATTCGCAGACCATGCGGCGGGCCAAATCAGTGGCGACCTCAATATCGCTGCCCGCGCCGGTGGACATCTGGTTGAGGAAGATCTCCTCGGCCACGCGTCCGCCGTAGGACATGGCCAGTTTGGCCTCCAGGTATTCCTTGGTGTAATTGTGCCGGTCGCCGGGCAAAAATATGGTGACGCCCAGTGCCATGCCGCGTGGAATGATGGTGACCTTGTGAATGGGGTCGGAGTGCTCGCGCATGAACGAAACCAGTGCATGGCCGGCTTCGTGGTAGGCGGTGACGCGCTTCTCCTCGTCAGTAAGCAGCATGGACTTGCGCTCCGCACCCATGAGCACCTTGTCCTTTGCCACCTCGAAGTCATACATGACGACCTGCTTGCGGTTCATGCGCGCGGCGCTCAGGGCAGCTTCGTTGACCATGTTGGCCAGGTCGGCGCCGCTGAAGCCGGGGGTGCCGCGAGCCAGCACGTTCAGATTGGTGTCTTCGGAGACGGGAACCTTCTTGACGTGTACGGCGAGGATCTCCTCGCGGCCGCGCACATCGGGCAGGCCCACCACCACGCGACGGTCAAAGCGGCCCGGACGCAGCAGAGCGGGGTCGAGAACGTCGGGACGGTTGGTGGCGGCCACCAGGATCACGCCGTCATTGGATTCAAAGCCGTCCATCTCGACGAGGAGTTGATTGAGTGTCTGTTCGCGCTCATCGTGCCCGCCGCCGAGGCCAGCGCCGCGATGGCGGCCAACGGCGTCGATTTCGTCGATGAAGATGATGCAAGGGGCGTTCTTCTTGCCCTGCTCGAAGAGATCGCGGACGCGGCTTGCGCCCACGCCCACAAACATCTCCACAAAATCCGAGCCGGAGATGGAGAAGAACGGGACGTTGGCCTCGCCGGCTACGGCTCTTGCCAATAAAGTCTTGCCTGTTCCCGGAGGGCCTACCAGCAATACGCCCTTGGGAATGCGGCCGCCGAGCTTCTGGAATTTCGCCGGCTCACGCAGGTATTCGATGATCTCCTTCAACTCTTCCTTGGCCTCATCCACGCCGGCCACGTCCTTGAAGGTGATTTTTTTCTGCTGCATGGAGAGCAGGCGCGCGCGGCTCTTGCCAAACGACATCGCCTTGTTGCCGCCGGCCTGCATCTGGCGCATCATCAAAAACCAGAAACCGATAAGCAGAACGATCGGACCTACGCTATACAGCAGTTGCAACAGGATGCCATTGCTCTGAGGTTCCTTTTTGGGGAAGTAAACCCCGGCGTCCAGCATCGCCTTTTCCAGGTCATCGTAGTGATCTCCGAGATAGGTGTGGAACTGCTCCTTGGGCTTGTCCTTGAGGTGGCCGTGCAATTCGGTGCCCTGAATCTCCGCGTCCTTCACCAGTCCCTGCTTCACCTTGCTGACCAGGTCGGAGTAGGCGATCTCCGTGTCCTTGCCGCCCATGCCGGCGCTCTTCGTCACCCAACTGATCAGAACCATGCCCAAGACGATGATGCAGGCCCAAACCATGATCGATTTAACGGTCGAATTCACCAGGATTCCTCTCTTGACAATGTTGGAGAAAATGTCGAACGGCTCTCCATCATCGTCTGCATCTCCTTTAGACGCCGGTACATTCCACAAAGTCACAGAAAGAACGGGAAGCCTTGACAGCAGACACAATTACTCTGCCGCTCTGGAGGAGCAGTTACTCCAATTGTACTCTCCAGGCCGGGAGAGTTGCGGCAAGTATGGGTCCGAAACCAGAGAGTAACCGGAGGGTCAACCTGCTGCGGAAGTTCCGCTCGCGGAAGGCTCCGCGGGGGACTCCAGGCTCGTAGATAAAATGCGGATACCCGGCTCCGGTTCCACTTCAACTCCCTGCATCCAGACGATGCGGCCGTCGAGTTCCAGAACCGGCCATCGAGCGCGGCTGGATCCGGTAACTTTAAGACGCTCCAGCACTTCCTTTACCTTGCGCGGTGCCGAGGAGTAACGCAGCCGGACTCGGTCGCCGGGTCTCCAGTTGCGCAGCGTGGCAAACTGGACCTTGGTTGGCCTTTCTGACTTGGTAAGTTCAATCCGCAGCCACAGGCCAAAGACCGGGGCGGATACCTCGCCGGGAATAGCAACCGTGTACTCCGGGACCACCTCTGTGACGCTCTCGCCAGCCGGAAGAATGGTAAGCCGCAGCTCCCTAGCGGTTCGCTCCGCGCGGAGCCCCTGGGCCAACTGGAGCTTCTGTCCGGCACGGCCTGTGAGGGCCAGAATGCGCAGCGCCTCTGTGGAGGGGAAATCGACTGTCGTGCCCAACTGTTCGACGGCGGAACGCAGGAGGCGGCGCTGGAGTGCCGAAGGAAGCGAGGCCAGCCGGGTGACATCGAGCGCTAAACCATCGCTGGCGGCTCTCCGGCCACCGCCCCGGACTGGGAGACCATGCATCAAAATCTGAGGCCCAAGGCGAGCTAGTTCGGCCGTCCACCAGGCCTCCTCATCGCGGGCGAGCTTGGCCATCTGCACGAGGTGCTCGCGCATTTGCGGATTCCAGCCCTCCAGCAGTGGCAGCAGCTCGTGACGGATGCGGTTGCGGGTGAAGGTGAGGTGACGGTTAGAGGAGTCCTCGCGCCAGCTCTGGCCCAGCGCACTGAGATAGGCCTCGACCTCAGTGCGCGTGGTCGAGAGCAACGGTCGCAGAATCCGCCCTTCCGGGTGCTCGATCACCGGATGAATGCCGCTCAAGCCCTCAGTCCAGGCTCCGCGCAGGAATTTGGCCAGGACGGTTTCGGCTTGGTCGTCGCGGGTGTGCGCCGTGGCCACGGCCTCAACTTCGCCGGTTGCCATCAACTGCCGGAACCATCCGTAACGCAGGCGGCGCGCTGCCTCTTCAATGGTTTCGGCGTTGTATTTGGCTGTTGCCCCGGCATTTACTCGCGCCTCATGGAAGGGAATGCCCAGATCAGCCGCCAACGCACGGGCAAATTCCAGATCGCCGTCCGCCTCCACGCCGCGCAGGCCGTGGTGCAGATGGGCGGCGTGCAGCACCAGGCCCAGCTCCCGGCGCTGCTCCGCTAGGGCGCGCAGCAGGGCCACGGAGTCGGCGCCGCCGGAGAGGCCGACAGCCAGACGGAGTCCCGGCCGGAGCGTAGACACTTCGATGGGCAACCTGGGGCGCATCTCAAAATGATAAGCCGGTAAGGCGCAAAGCTAAAATCACGCGGTTGATTCAATCCTTGAATCCCCGAAATCCGCGAGTTGTTCCTTCCCCTCAGGTCAGAATTGAACAGTGCGGGAAGTATGCCGTCGCAACGTCAACGTATTCGCTTTCGATATGTGCATCTGCATCTCAAACATTTGCCGTGTGATATATTCTCTGTTAAGAAACACATCATAATTGCATTCACCAAAGTGAGGCGATCTATCTGATCACATCGCCCATCCATACGGCGATTGATTTTGGAGGAAGTACATGAAGTTTCGCTTTTTCGTTCTCATCTTAGTTGTGACGTTGCTGGGTGCTCTCCCGGCAAGGGCCGCTGATGCATCGGCTAAAAAGAATCTCCCGGCTGCTGCGCCAGCGCCTGCAAGCTCTTGGAACGGCTTCTATGCAGGTATCAATGGAGGCTACGTTTGGGGCCGGACCAATCACTTCGATTTCATAGGGGATGCGACCACTGGTCCTCACAATGTGAGCGGCGGCATCGCTGGCGGAACGGTGGGCTATAATCGCCAACTCGCGGGGAAGCTCGTTATCGGCGCAGAAGGCGATGGCGATTGGGCCAACATTACCGGTAAAACAAGCTGTCCGAATCCTAGCTTCAACTGTTCTACGCATGCCAGTGAGCTCGCATCGATTCGTGGTCGCATCGGCTACGCCCCAAAGCGCTTTCTTCTGTTTGGAACCTCTGGTTTTGGTATTGGCGATTTCACGTATCGCGCTTACTTGGTTTCGACGGGGGCCGATTTTATTGCTCCGTATTCGATTACCAAAATGGGCTGGGTGGTAGGCGGCGGGGCGGAATACGCGCTCCGGCACAAAATTATTCTCAAGGGTGAGTATGACTATTACGGCTTCATGAACAGCACCGCGCCCGTCGACAAACTCGACGGTGATGGGGCCACTACACTCAATACGAATCTGCAAGTGTTCAAGATAGGCTTGAATTATCGCTTCTAATCCAGGCGGCTGAGTCAAATTCCGCAAGCGTGATTGAACGAACTTCGTTCCCCCAGGTCTCGATTCCGAGGCCTGGGGAGAATCCACTTCTCTTTACGTAAAATTTGCTCGTTTTGCTCCAATATCAGCCTCGCCGTTGTATACTCCAACCGAGATGCAAGTCTTTGCGATTCTTCCAGCAGCGGGGCTGGGAACCCGGATGGCCGGGCCACAGCCCAAGCAGTTTCTCATCCTCGATGGTGTTCCCATCCTGATTCATTCGCTGCGCGCCTTCGCTTCGGTGGAGCGGGTGACGGCGATCTACGTGGCCGTGCGCAAGACGGAGATGGAGCGCGTCCAGGCGCAGATTGCCGAGTACGGATTTGCCAATCGGGTCCGCGTGGTGGAGGGCGGCGACAACCGCCAGGAATCCGTCTCCCATGCGCTGGCTGCTTTACCGGCTCAGCCCGACGATGTTGTTCTGGTGCATGATGCCGTTCGTCCGCTGATTGACGCTGCCACCATCGAGCGCACCATCGACGCGGTTCTGGAGCATGGTGCGGCCATAGTAGGATTGCCCGCCGTGGACACCATCAAGCAGGTGGAGCGGACCGCGCACGGAGCGCTGATTACATCCACCATTCCTCGCGAGTTTATTGTGCTGGCGCAGACGCCGCAGGGCTTCCGCTATGGCCTTTTGCAGAGCGCTTTTGCCGAGGCGCAGGCGGACGGTTTTGTGGGCACCGATGAGGCCTCGGTGGTGGAGCGCGCCGGCCATCCGGTGGCCGTCGTGCATGGCTCTCCGGTTAATCTGAAGATTACCCAGCCGGGCGACCTGGAGTTGGCTGAGTTCTATCTGCATCAGCGCGCCCGCTAAGAGCGGAATCCAAGCAAGGACAGGCACGCAACCATGGAAATACGAATCGGATTTGGCTATGACTCGCACGTCTTCAAGCCAGGCGTGCCGCTGCGCATCGGCGGAATATCGCTGGACCACCCGGAGGGCTTGGCTGGCCACTCCGATGGTGACGTGCTGCTGCATGCCGTGACCGACGCACTGCTGGGTTCCATCGCCGCCGGCGACATCGGCAGCTTTTTTCCGCCCAGCGACCCGCGCTGGAAGAACGCCGATAGCTCCCCTGGCTCGAGCCCGAGGATCGTCCGTTCATCGCGCCGCCCGATCCCTTCGCACCTCTGCCGCCGCTGCCCGATCCGGACGCGCCGCAGCAAGCGTCCCTTGCGAGCGAGGTGCGAGCTCCCGCGCGCCAGCGGCAAGTCGAGCAGCGTATCGCCATCGACGGCTCCGTTCGCACGGCGCTCTCCGTCGAGCCTCGCGACGGACGCCTGTGCGTCTTCATGCCGCCGACGGAATCGGCGGCCGACTACCTCGAGCTCATCGGCGCCGTCGAGGATGCCGCCGTCGAGCTGGGCAG
>CAWDQS010000121.1:0-5702 GCA_963804295.1 uncultured Acidobacteriaceae bacterium | reverse complement strand
CCGGCTTCAGCCCGCGCACCACCATGGCGTCGAAAAAGAATCCCGGCCGCATATTCTCGATCTGGTTGGCCGACTTTTTCTTCAGCGCGTTCGACCCCTTCACCGCCTTGTTCTTTGAAGGAATGAACAACGTGAAATTCTCTCCGTCGCTGGCCATGTCGAACATCCGCGTGCCCAGCACCGGTACCTGCCCCAGTACCCGAAGCAACTCCGGCTTGCGCATCAGGATATGTCCGCGGAAGCTGGTGTAGTCCTTGGCCAGGCCTTCCTTGCTCTTCAACTCGCTGGCCTGGATTTCCACCGTGGCGTTCAGGCTCTCCAGCTTGTCCCAGCGCTGGTTGATCCGCTCCACCAGCTCAGTTGCCGTGGCCGTCTGAGTGATCAGCGGCGCCTTGGGAACAGGCAGCTTGCGCGTGGTGAACATGCACCCCGAGAGCAGAATGATCGGAAAGACGAGCGTCGCAGCCAAACATCGGGATCTGGTTCTCACTGTCCACCTGCCTTCTTCACGGCGTTCCGGTAGCTGGCCACGTTGCGCGCGTGCTCTTCGGAGGTGCTGGCAAACCGCGACCCGCCCTGCGGATCGGCTCCCGCTGCCACAAAATAAAAGTAGTTCGTCTTGGCCGGCTCCATGGCCGCGCGTAGCGACCGCATCCCGGGACTGGCCACCGGACCCGGCGGCAATCCTTCGTGCAGATAAGTGTTATACGGCGTGTCCAGCTTCAGGTCGCTCTCGTGAATCACGCCCCGCCAGCGCCCCTTGAGTTCCAAACCATAGATCACCGAAGGATCGGTCATCAGCGGCATCTTTTTTGCCAACCGGTTTTCAAAGACACTGGCCACCAGCGGACGCTCCGCATCCAGCGCCGTCTCCCGTTCCACCAGCGAAGCCAAAGTCACCACTCGATGCACATTCCCTTTCAATCCAATTTGTCCCGCCACCGCGCGAAAGCGTTTCACCATCGCCGCGCAAATCTGCGCCGCGGTCGCCTTGCGCTGAAAATGATACGTATCCGGAAACAGGTAGCCCTCCAGGCTCACTGCTCCGCGGTCCATATCGGTTATCAGGCTCACCTGCCTGGCCGCCGTCTCCAAAAACTTCTGCTGCGTGCCGAATCCCGCCTGCTCCAGCCGCGCGGCAATCTCAAAAAGATTCGCGCCCTCTGGGATGGTCACCGCTTTGGTAAAAACATCGCCGCGCACCATGCGCGCATATACTTCAGTCACCGCAGCCGGGTGGTCGAAGCGGTACTCGCCGGCCTTGGGCGATCCCAGCTTCCACCAGCGCATCAGGTCGAAGGCATACCGGCTGCGCACAATCCCCGCCGCCTCCAGTTGCCGCCCGATCTTAGTCGTGGTTGCCCCGGGCGCAATCTCGACAAAACTCTCCGTCTCCGGTCCAAAGGGCTCAAAAACCACCCATGCCGCCCCAGCCCCCGCCGCCAGCAACAAAACCAGCAAGACCGTCCACAAGCAGCCCGCGCCAGAACCCTTTTTTCGTCTGTTAGTTCGTCTGCGGCGCGCCATTCTCTTGCAATCAACCCTTCTCAATCACCAAAAAACGCGGAAAATCCCCCTCGGGACCCACTCTCCTTTATTGTACCGGGCTAGAGTGTCCGAGACAGGGCATTTCTTTCCTTGGGCGTGATTGATGAAGACGATGCAAGTGGCTATAATTTAGCGGGCCATGATATCAAGATGAAAATCGTGGGATAGGTAGGTGCACAATTTGCTGCCGATCCTTTCCCGAAAGTTGAGGAAGAACCGATGCACAAAGTACTCGTCGCAGTTTTGTTCGGCACCCTCTGTGCCGCGCTTCCAGCCCAGAACTTATCCGTTCCAGCATCCACGATGGATAAGTACGCATACTCGATTCAATACGTGCCCAAAAATGTCGTCTATAAATGCACAATAGGATTTAGCAAGAAAAAAATCGAATCCTATGATTCCATCTCGCGCTATATTCAGGAGAGATTGTCCAGGGAGATAGAGGCCAGGGGATTCCACCTTGCTGCAACTGCGGATTCGGCTGCGTTAAAGTTCACGATTGATCTGATGAAGGTATCGGATAACCAGGGGATAGGAAACCAGCTCAATCCCGGCAATGTAGGACCGATCGTAACCGTTCAGGCTACCATCTCGATATCGGATTACGCGGGTACCCTCATCTATCACAAGGAGTTTGTTGGAAAAGCTAAACTGGCGACGCCAGGGGGCTCCGAGAGGGTCGTTACCATGGCAGGCCGTGCCGCCGATGATCTGGTGCTCAAGTTCAATAATGATAAGGATCTCAATAAGGTTCTCTATGTTCCCGGTGGCGTCACAGCCAGCAGTTCTCCGTCTGCGGCTCCGCCCAGTCAGGAGGCAGCGCCAGCACAAGTTGGGGAGTCAGCACAGGCTGCAGCACTGACGCCATCCGTTCCGCCCTCGCAAGCGACCACAGCGCCGGCTCTGCCGCGCTTGGTTCAACTCCCGGCTGGCACGGCCGTTACTCTCACGCTCGACCAGGATTTCAACACTGACCGAGCTAATGAAGGAGACATCTTCTCGTTCACCTTGGCGGATGATCTCCGGGTCGGCGCAGTGACGGTTGCAAGCGCCGGGGTCAAGGCAAAAGGAAGTTACTACAGGGAAGCACTTAGTAAGGGGAAGAGATTATTCTTCGGCGGAGCCGGTGGCGGCGTCACCTCCTCAATGCCGGCTGGTGATCCGCATATTCGGATGGGGTATCTCGAGATTGGAGATATCCGTGTGAACCTTCGCTCTGAGCAACTTCAATCGAAGGAACAATCCCTCGCTCCAGGCGCGGAGGTTCTTGGGCCCGTGCGTAAGAAGAGTGGGAGGCGCGGGTGGATTTTCATGGTGGACAAGGGAACTCGGTTCCGGGCTTATACTGCGGAGAATGTAAGTTTGCCGTCAATTGTTCCTGCCGTCCATAGTGACCAACAGACAGGAATTGCGCCTGCAAAGACGGAGGGCGCTGTGACTGCAAGGCTCGGCGATGTTTTTGTCGTCACGGATCGAAGAGATTTGAATTTTCTGCGCATTGCCGAAGGCGCCAAGATGAACAATACGACTCTTCCATCGGGCAAAGTTGTTCCAGTTCCTCCCGAAGGCATGATGTGGCGAGTTCGCAAAGGGACAATTGTTCTTGAACAAGACAAATAACGGTATTGTCGGCTTTGGCCTCTTCCAGTCGGATGGCGCAGGTCCCCACGAGTAACAAATGAGGGTACCTCTGGGTCCCTCGCAGTTGGGGACCGGGGATACCATGAAATCCATGCGAGCGAAAAGCGAGCGGCTGCCCCACCGCAGGTGGTTGCAGATTATTTGCCCACTCTGTCGCACAATAATCCTCAGAAGTCTTCTTTCAAACCATCGTCCCGGCACCTCCTCTTCGCCCTATTTTCCAGCTGGATGCAGTCAACTGAGACCAAAACGTCCCGTAACTCCTTTGACAGGAATATTCTGCATGGAACTCCTTTGTTTTGACGACTTTGCAGCGTAACCCAGTCTGTAACCTCAAGAAAACAAGGATTTTGTGCCCAAAGTACGGGTGGGGGGGGGTACCCGATCTTCCAGCTTTGACGGCCCGTCAAGACTAACGGTCAATGATGCCAATCTCCGGCTTAGTTTGGGTCGGACGCGTGTCAAGGCCAGGGTTCCTGCGAACAATTGTTGCTCGCTCGGGTGGCTGAATCCTATTCCCTATTCCCTGTTTTTTCAGCTCTCGATGTAGTCCCAGAAGGCGTCGGCCAGCTCTGCGCCGTGTTCATTGAGGATACGTCGGGCGGCGCGCTCCACCTCTTCGATGAGCCCGTGCAGGTAGTCGCGGGAGCGGGAGATGGCCACCACGCCCAGGGTGGCCGACTGCCAGATCACCGCCTCGTCCAGTTCCGCCACCGAGACGTTGAATCCCTGTCGAATCTGGTCCTTGAGCGAGCGCACCACCTGCCGCCGGTCCTTAAGCGACTGGGCGTGCTCGATGCGAATTTCAAGCGTCAAGTGTGCGACAGACATGGCGGTAATGGAATTACACCGCCAGTGTAAGTCCAAATTCCGCCGTTGTGAGCATTTTTTCTTCGCGGGAGGCCCTACTCCGCAAACTGCGCCAACTGCTCCGGCGCAGGTTTGGGGGTGAGCAGGCTGACCACGATCATGGCTGCAACGGCCGAAAACAGCGCCGGGAAGATGGCGTCGCGGTCAGAGATGATGCTCGGAAACAACGCTTTCACCGCCGCCGCATCCCAGGCCAGGGTGACCACGGTTCCCGCTCCGATAGCCGTCACGGCGCCCCAGGCCGTGACCCGCTTCGAGTAGAAAGCCGCCAGCACCACCGGGGTCAGCGCGGCGGAGTAGATCGTGTAGGCCCACAGCATCTTTTGCAGAATACTCTCGGCGTAGACCGCCTGGTAGAGCGCCCAGCAGCCCAGCAGCACCACGCAAAGACGCGAGACAATCAGTATCCGTTTGTTCGAGGCTCCCGGCGCAATGTAGCGCACAAAAACGTCGTTGACCAGATTGGTGGCCGGCGAAAATAAATAGTTCGAGGCAGTCGAAATCACCTTGGCGAATACCGCGCCCAGCAGCACCGCGCCCAGAAACGAGGGCAGTCCGTGACGGGCCGTGTAGGGAATAATCTCGCGCGCATGCAGAGCGACTTCTCCAGTGGGGTAGAGCGCGCGCCCGAAGACCGCAATGGCCACGATCAGCGTTTCCAGCAGCACTGTTCCCAGAACCCAGCCGACGACCGAAATCCTCGCATCCCGCTCGCTGCGTGCGGAAAAAAACTTCTGGTACATCACCTGGTTGCCCAGCATCAGCAGCAGGACGGGAACCAGGAACTCCAAGCCGCGGAGGATGCCCATGACGGCGGATTGCCGCACTCCATGTGCGTCGAGCCGGTAGTTGCCCAGTACCTGGAAGTACGCCGCCGGCAGTGAATGGTGCAGTCCCGCCCAGCCGCCGGCCTGTAGTAAGAGATAAGGCGCGGCGATGATGCAGATCACGGTGACCAGCGTGCCGATGGCCGCGTCCATATAGGCCACTGACGACATGCCGGCCAGCGCAGTCGTGACGATGACGAAGGCGGCGATGATGTATGTGCCCAGCAACGGCGACACCGTGTCGGGAAAGATCAGGTGCAGCACATCACCGCCGCCCTTGAACTGGTAGCTGGTGATGCCGATGTAGGCAAAAAGAATCGCGATGGTGCCCAGCACCCGCGCCGTCTGGTTGTAGCGGGCTTCCAGCAGGTCGGGCAGCGTGAACTGCGCGAATTTGCGCGCGCGCGGCGCAATGAAGTAGATCAGCAGCAGTCCCAGCCAGCCTCCGGCTGGCTGCCACAGCGCGGCAAAGCCATTCTTGTACGCGTTTTCCGCGCCGGCGAAGAGCGATCCAGCGCCGATCCACGAGGTCAGCAGCGTCAGCACCAGCACCACAGCCGGCAACGACCGCCCGGCCACCAGATAATCGGCCTTGGTCTTCACCAAAAAGCTGCGATAGAGCGCAACCGACAGCAGCGTAACGACAATGACGGCTAAGACAGCCACATAAAGAAGAGACATCCGCGGGGTTCCTCGCCGGCTTCAGGATTTCCGTCAGTGTACCGGATGCGGGCGACGCCCTGCGCGGCCGCCTGAGCTGGAATCCATTTGACCCCTATGTGACAAGTTGGTAAACTGTATTTGCGGGGTGGAGCA
>CAWDQS010000120.1:0-30241 GCA_963804295.1 uncultured Acidobacteriaceae bacterium | reverse complement strand
ATCGCGCCCACCGCTGCTCTGATCTGCTGCAAGACAAATGTGAGTGTCTTGTCAACAAACGCAGATACCGGGTTCGCCGAATAGTACGGGTAAATCTGGTCAATGCCGTGTCCAAGAAAGTCACCCGTAAACAGGACAGCGGGACTGGTTCCCAGGTTCTGCTTGATGCTTTCGAGCGCCAGAGTGAGCAGCGAATAGTTGGTGTCGGCTAATAGGGGAGGAGGCATACTATTCGTAACATTCAACGCGCCTGTAAAGATCGCCGGCCAATCGGTTGGATCCGCCGCATCAAGCTGTGCTGCCAGCGCAATATTAGCCGCCGTTGTTACAGGATTTGGATATGTGCCTATATCCGTAAACGGATTGATGAATGGCTGGAAATGCACATCAGTGAAAACAGGCACAGAGAAGTTCTCCAATCCGGTATGCCCATTGCCTCCGTTGTATCCGGTGCCGTCGCTGCATCCGCCGAGGAAGCCGGCGCTTGCCAAGCCTGATAGTTCAAGAAATGTGCGGCGTGAAAGTATGGGCATGATTACTTCTCCTTCTGCTCGTATTTCTGACTCTCTCAAGAGAGCGATCAGAATTGTGGCGCTGTAACTGGCAAATTGTTGGAATTGATGCCTTCACAGAGCGAGTTATTGGCTGTTAGATTGCCGCTTCCATCAAGCGTGATCGTCCAGATGGAATCGTAGTCGAGAGCGTTCCATTGCAATGGTTTTGGTAATGGTGTGGAGAGTGGCAGTGGCATAGGCGGATTGCTTACGAGATTGGTATAGCTGCCGTTTATTAGCGCGGACAATATTTGCGGGATGTTGGTATGTTCCCATGCTACAAGGATGGTCTGATTGGAGAACTGACCTCCTTGGAAGAAGTAGTTGCTGGCCTCCAGGGGGCTGTTCGTGTCAGTCAGCAGGAAATTCGAGACGAGTGAATACGGCAGACCGCTGGCGATAGCATAGGGCTCGGCGGTCAAGGCAAGCGTGTTGTGCGAAAACGAGGTTGGACCTGATGCGGAAAAGCCCGCATCGGGAGTCACTTGCGCGGGATCAAGTGAATAAATATGGGTAGGTTGGGGCAACCCTTGCAGTGCGCGTGGAATTGCGGTGCCCAGGTAGAGAGCGCGCCATTGACCCATCGCAACATAATTTCCGTTGGAAAAATACTGGTCGGGATGCGCATTGGCGTGGCGAATAAAGTACAGGGTTTCATTCTTGTTGATCGTTGCAGGCGCTCCCGTCGCGGTCAGTGTGAAGGATGCATACTGGCAAGGAGAGAGGGCGACCGGTCCAGGGTCAAGCGTGGGGTAGGTTTTCGGCGGACTCAAATTGCTGTTGTAAGTTGTCAGGCTTGCGCTTCCCGACGGTGTGATCGAGATCGCGCGGATAAGGTTGGAATCCTGATAACTTGAGTGGAGGCTCAGATTATAATGTTCAAATGTATTAAAGTTATCCAGCAATTTATGCGTCAACTCCCATGGCGCCGAAAATACATAATATCCCGGAGTTTTTGCGTTCACGATGCCGGTTAGCAGCGTTTCGTTGTCGCCATCGAGGTCATTGAAATCAAGGCCCTGGCAATTTGGGCATGGATCTAACGGAGTGGGCATGGCAACTTCGCTAGGCACGGAACCCAGCGCGTACGAGACGTTGATAGGAAAACTGCTGCCAGGGCTCGGATTATCGAGCTGAGCGTCGCTGTACATTGTGAATTGATTGAGCATGGCAAACTGCTGCACCATTTCAAGAGCCGCCATATCTGGATAGCCATTGGTAGTCTGCAGATGGGTCATTGGCTCCAGCGCATAGATACTGGTTACATTGTTGTTACCCAGGACATTTTGTTGCAGATAAGGCGCCATCAAAAGCGTCCGTTGCAGGCCCTGAGCGGTCAGGTTCGCCGTGACCGGATCGACATCGCCGTCAGCCTGGTACTCCAGGTCATCGCTGATTACAAAGATGAGGTTGATGTTGCCAGCAGCGAGTGGCGCTGGCGTTGGAATAATGGGAGCGGGAGGGACAACGCGAGTTGAAGAAGTGCCGCATCCAGCTAACGCAACTAGCGCAAGAGCAAGGAAGAGAATGCGAAAGCCGGAAGTTGTCATAAGGACCACTTGTGAAACGCGGATCGTACAAGCGTCGAAATGTTCGTTATAGTCTTCATCGGCACATGAGGAGTTTGCATCAGTAGCCTGAATTGTCGTATTTGCGATGAGGATAAAGCAGGATTCGGCGAAGCACGAGACTCTATTCTTGTTTTGGATTCCCGATGTGGGACTTCGTTCCTTCTTCTTTTCACCTCGAAAATAGTCATGCGCTTTGTCTAAGAATCGTTATCAGACTGTGGAATTCTGACTGTGCAGCCGTTTCTTTGGTTACTTGTCCGCGAGCGTTCAGACAATAATCCAGGCGATAAGCGAAGGGTGGTTTTCATGCTGACGATGCGTAGTCTTGGTTTTTATCTGATGGCGGTTCTGGTCTTTCTTTGCGGATGCGGGAATGGCGGCAGCGGCAGTACGCCGGCATCGCTCACGTTCAGCTACACGCAGTCTTCGGCGGTTTTCTTCAAGGGTGTGGCCATCACCGCCGACACCCCGACATCCAGCGGCGGAACCTTGACCGGATACAGCGTAAGTCCTGCGCTTCCCGCGGGCTTGAGTCTGAACACATCGACGGGTGTCATCAGCGGAACCCCCACAGTTGTTGCCGGCAATACCAGCTACCTGGTCACCGCCTACGGCTCGGGCGGCAGCACAACGGCCTCTGTCTCCATTACGGTATCCGATCAGAAGCCCACGACCCTCAGCTATGCCACCAACACGGCAAACTACATTGTCAATACGCCGATCACGGATAACTTTCCCTTTAATAGTGGTGGAACGGCAATCTCCTACTCCGTACTTCCCGCCCTTCCAACCGGCCTGAGCATGAGCACAACCACGGGCATTATCAGCGGGACACCGACGGTGGTGACTGGATCGGCCAGCTATCTGGTGACGGCGACCAACACGGAAGGCAATGCGGCGGTGACTCTGACGATCGCAGTCATTGCCGTTCCATCTATAGCAGTAGCGCCTCCCGCGGGTCTGGTTTATACCCCCGGCACTACGACTTACACGGTGAACATACCGATATCGCCGAACTACCCGACCAGCACCGGCGGTGCTCCCACCACATACTACAACTCCAGCGGTGTGCTGATTCCGGCATACAGCATCTCTCCAGCGCTTCCGGCGGGTTTGAGCATCAGTACCGAACCTCCGCCCGACTCCATCGGTATTGATGGAACAGGAATCATCAGCGGGACACCAACGGCTATTTCACCCGCACAACCGTACACGGTCACTGCCACCAATTCTTCGGGGCTGACTACCACAGCGACATTCACTCTCACTGTGGCGGGCGCAACGACTCTGACGAACTTTGGCTATACCACGCCGGCTCCGGTCTATCTCGTGGGGGTGGCGATTCCGGTGAATAAGCCTGTCATTACCAACACAGGCGGGCCGGTAACATATTCTGTGAGCCCTGATCTATCAACAATCGGTCTTAGTTTCGATCCCACTACCGGCTACATTACCGGAACACCATTGGCTACGGTTTCGCCTTCGACGAGTAATCCTGTCATTCCTCCTCTGGCGGTTACGTCGAGTTATATTGTGACCGCAAACAGCGGAACGAGCACCATCACGGCGCCAGTAGCCATCACGATCTATAACCTGCCCCAGGCAGTTCCGAATATGTCTCAATCGCTTACGCCACTGGCCACCACCGGCGCGAGCTTTCAATTTCTCAATACCGGCATGCTCGTGACCGATCCGTATAATCCCGAGGTAGCTCCGGTGATCTGGCTGGCCGGGCAGGCGGTCAGCACCTCGATCAGTCCCGATAACAACACTCTGCTGGTTTTGACCAGCGGTTTCAATCGCGTTTTTCAGGGGCCGTTCCCATTGTTCGACCCGGATATGTCGAATGAGTACGTCTTCATCTACGACATCTCGAATCACTCTCCGGTCTTCAAGCAAACGCTGCCCATCCCCAACGCCTATCACGGCATAGTCTGGGATCCGAGCAGCACGGCATTCTATGTTTCCGGCGGCATGGGCGATGCTCCCTTCGGTTCCGATCCCATTCCGTACCCACTGCCCAACAATGGCGACAATATCCATATCATTCAACAGCAAGTGGGTGGATACTGGCTGCCGGTAGCGGAACTTGACCTGGGCAAGAATATTTCCGCCACCTCATCCACTCCAGCGCAGACAGTTGTCGAGGGCCACACCTCAGGCCTTGGCCTTCCGGTGCCGAATAACGCATTCGCCTCGGTCAACTCCGCGGTCTTTGTACCGCCGATGGCCGCCGGGCTGGCGATTTCAAAGGACGGCCAGTCGCTGGTAGTGGCCAATTATTACAACGATTCGATCACAGTCTTTACCGGCGGCTTGAACGTCTGGATCAGCCAATGGGTATTGGAACAGCCACAGACTACGATGCAAGGGCGTCAAGGGATGCTGCAAGGAGTGGAGCTTGATCTTCGACCCGGCATCTCTTCCACTCCGCCTGCTACGGGCACACCGGGCGGCGAGTATCCCTTCTGGGTGGTTCTGGGAGGCAACAGCGGACCGAGCGCCACCGCCTATGTATCGAGTTTGCGCGACCGAGAGATCGACGTGGTGGATCTGGGAGAAACTTGCATCAACGGCACCTCTGGGCCCGGTTGCGTTTTGAAAGCTACGCCGGTGGTCAAGGCTCGCATTCCGGTCAAAGGCCAGCCCAACAAGATGGCGATTAACAAGGCCGGTACACTGCTCTATGTTGCCGAAGACGAATCGGATACGGTGGACGTGATTAACCTCAACCCGCTGGATGCCGGCGTACCCACGCAGGGCGAGCCCGCCACGCAGTACAAAGTGATTGAAAGCATTCCGGTCATCGCTCCAGCGGCGACGATGTCCACATATTCGCTGACGCCCTATACCGGCGCCAACACCAACAGCGTGACGCTTTCGCCGGATGAGACGACACTTTACGTGACCAATGGCAACTTGAACGACGTCGCGGTGGTGGCGTTGACTGGCACCAATCAGGGCGACCATGTAATCGGCTTGATTCCGACCGGATGGTATCCGAACTCGATCAGCATCAGCGGCGATGGAACATGGGCGTATGTGGCCAATTCCAAGTCGCCGACCGGTCCGAATGTCAACTGGTGCTATGTCTACGGGCCAACGGGTTATCCCACCTGCATGCCGGCGAATGAGTACAATCCTCAGATGACCAAGGCCGGACTGCTTAGCTTCCCGCTTACCGGCCTCGCGACACAGCTACCGGGGCTTACGGCGGCTGTTGTGCAGAACAACCACTTCGCCACTGTGGAGAGCCCCGCCGCCGCCACCACCATGGCGGCCGTGCATAGCGGCATTCAGCACGTAATCTACATTCTCAAAGAAAACCGGACCTACGATCAGATATTGGGCGACCTGGGACGCGGCAACGGCGATCCCGCCCTGACGTTGTTTGGCCAGGCGATTACGCCGAATGAACATAACCTGGCAGAGCAATTCGTAACCCTCGACAACTTCCTCGCTACCGCTGAAACCAGCAACGACGGCTGGCCGTGGAGCACCTCGGCACGCGCTCCCGATGTCGTGGAGCATCAATTTCCCGTCAATTACGCGCAGCGCGGACTTAGCCTGGACACCGAGGGCTTGAATCGCAGCGTGAATGTCTCCCTGCCTACTCTGGCCCAGCGTCAGGCCTCTCAACCGCTGATACCCGGAGGGTTGCTTTCGCCCGATGTACCGGACGGAGCGGATCTGCTTCCGGGCCAGGCCGACACGGCCGCGCCCGACGGACCCGATGATGAAATCAATACCGGCTACCTGTGGAACAACGCGCTGCGGGCAGGTCTTACGGTACATGACTATGGCTTCTTCATCGACACAACCTGCTACAACGCGCCCGCTTGCCAGATTCCTTTGATCCATGATCCGTTCTCTACAGGCACTATCGTGGCGCCCTCCACCAATGTTGCCTTGACGCCATTCACGGATCCGTATTTTCGCGGCTTTGATCCCGGCTTCCCGGACTACTATCGCTTCAAGGAGTGGGAGCGGGACTTCGATGCCAACTACGCAAAAGGCGGGCTGCCGAATCTGACTCTGATTCGTTTCATGCACGATCATACCGGAAACTTCGCGACTGCCATCGACGGCGTGAATACTCCGGAACGCGATGTGGCCGACAACGACTATGCGGTCGGACTGGTAGTGCAGAAGATCGCCAACAGCCCTATCTACAATAACAACACGCTGATCTTTATTGTGGAAGACGACTCGCAGGATGGCGGCGATCATATCGACTCGCACCGCACCACGGCCCTTGTCGCCGGGGCCTATGTCAAGAATGCGGTTGTCTCCACGGCGTATACCACCCTGGATTTCATTCGCACCATGGAAGAGGTGATGGGCCTTCCGCCGATGAATTTGAATGACGCTCTGGCCTCGCCGATGGCTGACATCTTCAACACCACGCCGAGCGCATGGAGCTTTACCGCCACGCCCTCAGCGATCCTCTACTGCACGAGCCTGCCGCTGCCCGGTCCAGCACTGCCCTGCAATAATCCGACGGCGAACGACTCACGATACTGGGCGCGAGTCACAAAGGGGATGGACTTCAGGGATGCGGATCGCGTCGATGACGATACCTTCAACCGCGTTCTTTGGAGGGGAATGATGGGCAACCGGCCTTATCCCACCCGGCCAACCGGCAAGAACCTAAGCCAGAACCGCGACAAGCTGCTGGCGGATTACCGGCGCTCCATCGCACATAAGACCACTCGTTCAGCAAAACCGTCCGGGGATTAAATACAAAGCGCCCGTCGCTCCGGGGCTCTTGCGCACAAAGCAGGAACTCCGGCGCGATTGGCCCGATAAAATATGAAGGTCCAACCGCGCTCTTCCGGCTTCTCGCACCTTTACTTCCTTACTTCAACCTAAAATAGGCAAGCATACTATCCGCTCAATGCATCTAAGCTTCTGTCGCGTATGGTAATATTTCCTTTCGCGGACGATGCCGGCAGACTCCATCGCCAAATAGTTACAAGATGAGAATGGAACTGGCCACGGAGCGCTCACTTTCCTGTGACTAAACACGCCTTTCCGCGGTTGCACGTATGTGATTTGCTGATCTCGACTGAATATCTTTCCCTTTGATCGCGTCTATCGGAAGCGTAATGTTTCTGTCGGCAAGAGGTGTATACTCCGATTCAAGGGATATTTGCGATGAAATATCGTTCGCCCAAGCTCATCCTCCGGATTCTTATTCTGTTTATTTATCCCGCGATCTGCGCCGCGCAGATTGATCGCTCCAGCTTGAAGGGAACGGTTCGCGACAGTGAAGGAATGCGCGTTCCCGGCGCAACGATTCGCGCCGTACATACTTCTACAGGACTCATCCGCGAGGCTGTTTCCTCGACCAGCGGAACTTATGCGATCCCGAGCTGCCCATTGGGAGTTACCGCGTGACCTGCCTTGCGCCCGGCTTTCAGCCAGCGATATTTGAGAGTATCGAGCAGACTGTTGGACTCACGCGCACTCTTGATATTTCCCTCGCCGTCGGCGGAGATACGCAACAGGTAAAGGTCTTCGGCCTGACTGCGCAACTGGACGAGACGACGGCCGCGCTGAGCGCGCGCACCGAAACTGAGCAGGTGAAGGATCTGCCGCTGAACGGAAGAAACTGGTCGACACTGACGGCGCTGGTTCCGGGAGCGGTGGATACCGGTGGCAGCAACCAGCGCAGCATCCGCTTTGCCGGCCGCGGCCTGGACGACAACAACTTCACCTTTGACGGCATTGATGCCACCAACATCGTGAACCAGGCGCAGCAGCCTTTTGTAAGGCTGGCCATCCCCACGAATGCAATTGCGGAATTTCGCATCAGCACCATGCTCTTCACGGCGGAGAATGGAAGCACGCCCGGCGGGCAGGTGGCCGTGGTCTCAAAGTCCGGCTCGAACACATTTCATGGAAGCGCATTTGAGTTTCTCCGCAACGACATCTTCGATGCCCGCGAGCCCATTCTTGCGAGCAGGCTTCCCTTTCGCCTCAACCAGTTTGGCGGCGACCTCGGCGGGCGAATCATCCATGACCGCAGCTTCTTCTTCCTCACATACGAGGGACTGCGCCAGAGTTACGGCCAGCCGCTGCTAGGCTATGTTCCGGCCCCAACATTCGGCGCCCAGGTGGCCGCCGCCAATCCGGCGCTGGCGCCAATCGTCGCAGCCTATCCCACCACCGGGTTGTCGCCTGTTGCAGGGAACCCGAATGAAGACAAATTTACCGGCTCCGGAAATCAACTCGACCGCGAAAACTCCGCCATGCTGCGGCTGGATCACCGTTTTTCGGCAGCCGACACTGCCTACCTACGATTCAACTTTGATGCCGCATTCAGCGATGCGCCGCTACTTGAGGGTGGAAGCTATCTGGAGGACAGGCAACAGGTCACATCCAGGCCGGTAAATGGCGAATTGGAATCAATGCACATCTTCTCGCCCAGGCTGGTGAATGAATTGAAGTTCGGATTCAATCGCGGCAATGTCTACACCACCACTCAGGGTGTTGCGAACCTTCCTTACTCGATCGCTGTCTCCGGTTTTACTACGCTGGCTAACAATGAGTTCAAAACCGGCGTGGGCAACTCGTATTCCTACATCGACAATCTGACCGAGGTGCGCGGCAACCACACGCTGAAGCTCGGCGTGGAAGTTCGCCGCATTCAGCTTAACCAGGGAAACACGTCCAACGGAACCATCACTTTCTCATCGGCAGCTAACTTTCTGTCTAACTCAGTCAGTTCCGCAACCTATGCCCAGGCGCTGCCGGTCAACGGCCTGCGCAAGACAGAAATTTACTCCTATTCCGAAGATGAGTGGAAGTTACTGACTAATCTCACTCTCAACCTTGGAGTTCGCTACACATTCTATAACATCTTTCACGAGGTCAACGGCAAAGCTATTCCTTTCGATTTTGCAACGTGCGGAGCGGTTGGCTTCTGCGTCGCCGGAGCCAGCTTTGGCAATACAAACAAACTCGACATTGACCCGCGCATCTCGATCACGTGGGCGCCCGCCACTCTGGGCGGCAAGACCGTTGTTCGCAGTGGTTTTGGACTCTATCATGGCGACGGCCAGCTCGACGACCAGAACCTGCCCATCAGCAACGAGGTTGGTCAGTACTCACTCAGTTCGAAGACCATTCCCACGCTCTCCTTTCCCGTGACGCCATTTCTGAACGGCCCCGGAACGGTCTCGGCGAGGGACGATGATCGCCGCCGCAAAGATATGTATGTCAGCCAATGGGGACTCTCGCTTCAGCAAGCGATCGGCTATGATTTAGTCGGCACTCTCTCCTATGTGGGCAGCAAAGGCACCAATATACTGACAACCTCATACGTCAACCTGATCAATCCCGCCACCGGGCTGCGTCAATATCCAGCCTTCAGCCAGGTGCAGTGGCGAGGAAACACCAATAACAGTTCCTATGAGGGATTTGTCGCCAGCTTGCAGCGCAGCTTTACGCGTGGTTTATTACTTTCCGCTAACTACGTTTACTCGCACGAAATCGATCAGGATGCGGCAGGCGGAGGGGATTCGGACTATCCGGAGAATCCGGCCTGCATGGCTTGCGAACGCGCCTCGGGCGACTACGATGTCCGTCATGTGCTGACCGCCAACACTGTCTACGACCTTCCCTTCGGCCACGGAAGACAGTTCCTCTCACATCCGGGAATCGCCGGTACCATCCTTGGCTGTTGGAGCGTGACCGCTATCGGCACGGCGCGCACCGGGCTTCCGGTCAATGTTACGGAAGACCGCTCCAGCAGTTCGGTGGCCACCGGCTACACTACCAACCAGCGCCCCAATCGCATGCCTGGAGCTTCCCTGACACCTCCAGGCGGAAGAACAATCAATCAATGGATTAATCCAGCGGCTTTTTCTCTGGTGACTAACTCGGAGTACGGCAACGCTCCTCGCAATATCGGACGCGGCTCCAGCCTATTGCAAACCGATATTGGAGTGGCCAAAGAGATCCGTCTGATCGAGCGCGCTCATTTGCTATTTCGCAGTGAGTTCTTCAACATATTCAACCGCGCCCAATATGGCCAGCCGCTCGCGGACTTATCCGCATCGAACTTCGGTGAAATCATTACCACTGTGAATACAGGCCCCGTGGGAACAGGTACGCCGCGTCAGATTCAATTCGCATTGCGCCTCGAATTCTGATCTTACAGCGTGATAATTTTATGCCGTCACACAGCTTCTTGCGCATAAGGGACAACCTTTCCAGGTTTTACCAAACGATTATGAAAATCATCCAACTCTCTGGAACAAAAGGGCGTATATCTCATAAGAATGAGATTCCGGTTACAATCAAAGTGGGCAAACCCGGTTCCCGAAGGCTGCTCTGTCTCGGGCGATGGAGGCCTGTTTTATCTGGGCTGGCCAAACATGAATCGGAGCTAAGACCATGATAGATCTCAAAGGTCTGTTTTACATTTTGTGCGCGACATTGCCTGGATATGGAGCACCAATGCCGAAGTACTTACAGGACAAGCCCTCGGAGCTATACATCAGGCAGGGAGATGAGTTCGTGAAAGCCCCGCCGGAGATCCTTGCGGTGGCAAGGGCTTACCCAGAATTTCAGCACAAAGGCGAGATTCACAATGGGCAGCGCATTACCATCATGACGGCAAAAACTCAGTATCAAGCCGGAGAGGAGATCGCGGTCATTCATGTCTTGGAGGCTCCCGAAACTGGGCACCAATTGTGGGTGATGGGACCGAAGGCAATACAGGAAGAGTATGTGGATGGCAAACTTGCCTCTCCGCCCCGATCCCCTAACTATGATTACAATGGGGCAGTGCTCGACAGCCCCGGAGTCGACTTCAATTATGAGATTACCTTCTACAAATTCAACAAACCCGGCGTGCATACGATCCAGTGGAAGGGCGGAGAATATCATACGCTGGAAGATCCGGGACTTGTCTCCAACCTGCTGCGCATTGAAGTGAAAGAACAGAGTACGTCAAAAATATCCGATCAAAGCCGCCGTTCGGCATTCATATACAGTTTGTCGCATATCAGGTGGGTGATACGGAAGAAAAGGTGCTCCGCGTTGCGGGCAAGCCGGACAGCTCTGGCAACGGCGCGTGGTGCTACAAGTGGAGTGAACCCAACGGCGGATTGTACGCCCAATTCTGCTTCACGATGGTCAACGGCGTGGTTTCTAAGATCGAGAAAACAGGCGGTTGTGTGGATGTGAATTAGGCAGCCGCCTGCTAGGTCGGCCAGGCGCAGTCGACAGGACCTTCGATTACATATTGCCCCACCTTGAGCTTGAACCGGACCGAATTGATGGGTTCTTTGGCGAGCGCGACGCGTATGCGTAGCCGGATTTTCCCGGCGGGCAGCGTCCCATTCCACGGTGGGGTATCCCCTGGCTTGTCTCCTTGATTGAGATAGTATGCAAACTTGCCCTCGGTCGCGACCCGGGGCCTATTGAACACCTCAACGCTCACTACGCGCTTGGACTTGATTGTCTTTCCCGCCTCATCGAAGAGTACAAAATCGGTGACCGCCACGTTTCGGATTTCATGCGGGCTGTCGATCTCAACGACGGCCACCGCGAATTGGGTTTCAAATCCGGGCGGCAAAGGGTCTGGCATAAATCCGACAGATCCATAGGCACCGAACAGCGATCTCGCCGTCGCACTGCCTGCCTCTGTTTTTGTTGTGGCTGACTGTGCCAATGATCGCGGAGCGGCAGGCAGGATGACGCCGACAACCAGAACCCACAGCGTTCCCAATAAGTTTCGCACTCGGCAGATTGAACAGCGGTTCATCGTATCTCCCTCTTTCAATTCAAAGCGGCAGCGATTAGGGGCGGGGAAAGTTGAGGTTTTCCAGATCCCAAAGGCTGGACCTGGGGCACCCGGCATATTTTGGGATTCCGTGGTTGGGTCACGCCCTATAGAGAACTCTCGCGGCCGGATTGAAGGAGTTTCAAGCCCTCCTGAGCACATACTACGACGAACAGGTCGGGGGCTTTCAGCGCTTTCCTAAGTACCGGCTCAGCCGTGCGCGCACCTAAGCGACCGATCGATACACACGCATTCCCGCGAATGTTCCTGTCCTGTTGACGATCGTTCACCAGGCTCTCCAGGAGCGGCTCCACCGATTCATTGCCGATGCGCCCCAGCGCCGCGACCGCCTCGATGCGAAGCATGAGATCCTTGCTGCCGAGACACCGGACAAGAGCGTCGATGGCCCGTTGGCGCCGGTCTCCGACCCAACCGAGTGCATACGCCATCCGCTCTCCATCCCCCGATGGATGTTGAAGGTCCTCCTTCTCAAGTTGTTCGACGATGGTATCCACAACGCCGGGCAGCTTGCGGCCCCTCGCAAACCACTCCTCGTATGGGAAATCTGCCGGACCTGCGTCCAAAGCTTGCTTCGTGGAATATTCGTTATCGCCGAATAATGGAGCCTCTCGCACCCACAGCAGAACTCTTGTTTCCGCCATCTGTTTCTTTTCCGCCATCTGTTTCTCTTTCGGTGCTGATGCTTGCTGAGAAATTACCTCGCTGGCTAGAAACGTTACGACAATTGACGCAATGACGATGCGGCAAAGGGAGCGCATGGACGGCCTCCAAAGGCTGCTGGTTTTCATCTGGAATCTTCTTTTTTGACCCAGAATCTCTGCATTTGTTCCGATGCTCCTCAGTAATCACCTCAAACCCGGCCAACGGGATTCGCCTCAGACGTGATTGTTTTACCTTGCCGGGGCGTGCATTTGCAAGGCGCGATTCGAGACGTTGTCGTTATGGCCGGTTTTCAGGGGCTCTGGATGCGTGTTAAGGTTATAGTTGCTCCACCGGGGGCGCGCCTTGCGGAGTGATTCAAGGCCGATGACGCGGGGCTGGCTCCGAAGTAATCGGCGGGAAGCCTAGATATCAACCTACTACTTTAGAACTTGGAGTTGGAGAGAACAAAGACAGCGGGAGGTTCACCGTCTCCCACATCTCAAAGTCGAGATGTGGGTCACCCAACTTCATCGGTCAGACATTGAGGGCCACCCACCCATACAGACTTCGGCATCGGCATTGCAGCCGACGGCACATTGCTTTCCGCCCACAG
This sequence comes from uncultured Acidobacteriaceae bacterium, assembly GCA_963804295.1. Taxonomy (GTDB): domain Bacteria; phylum Acidobacteriota; class Terriglobia; order Terriglobales; family Acidobacteriaceae; genus Telmatobacter. The sequence continues at coordinate 17,044 of CAWDQS010000120.1, read as the reverse complement.
GCAAGGAGACTCATCATGATCGACCGAATGCGCAGGATTCTCCGACGCCGCGCTATGCTCATGTTTACCGCCGTTCTGGGAGCGCAGGCAACCACCGTACCCGGCGCCACGCAGACCCCGGAGTGGAAGACCTACAGCTATCCGGCACAAGGATTCAGCGCCTCGTTTCCTTCCAAGCCCACTCTCCAAAAGAGAGACGTTCCTACCGATTACGCGCTCACAGCCGATACGGGCTGTTTTATGCGCTCGTATCTTGTGAAGTCCGATCCCACGGCGTTTTTTGTCGGGATTTGCGATTACAGCTCGGTTGCGGCGGGCAAGGATACGGACGCCTTGCTTCAAGTGGCCAAGAACAAGGCACTGACCAGCTCCAACTCGCACCTTGTCAGGGAGAAGAAAATCACTCTCGGCATCTATCGCGGTGTTGAGTTCGAGGCCGAGAATTACGCGGCCCACATCTCCGCACGCATCTATATAGTGGGGACCACGCTCTACCAAGCGCAGGTCGTCTCGCCCCTCGGGAAGCCGTATGCCGACACCGCGCGCTTTCTCGACTCATTCCAGTTGTTTGAGCGCGTCCAAGAATAGTACAGGCTGGTTAGCGGGGTCTGGATGCATCGCAACTTGGTGATCGATACGTTGGAGATGGTTTGTTACGGGCGCAATCCGGGCAAGAAGGCAGCGCATGACGATTACGTCTTGGAACTTACCGCTCATCGGGGTGAAGAAATAAACTTCCAGTTCAGTGTTTAAGCATGAATCATTTTGGTTCTTGGACAGTGTCTGGCTCACCCCAACGAATTGTGCCGCTTTCAGAAGCCTTAGCAAAGTCGGAACTCAGATTCATAACGGCCATGGTGATTCGGTCATTGCCGCAGAGGCTACCGGTACTCTCGACAGAAGTAACGACCAATAAACGGCCGAGACGGGCTGCCGAATAATACACCGGTGCGGCCAAATGGAACATGCCATGGAATTCGCTGTGTGGCCCAAGAATTGCAGCCATCTGCTTGGCCATTGTCGTAGTCGAATACTCAAACACGATTACGTTGATAGAGCGCATTTGCCCTGAATCAGAACGCTGGTACTCGAAATCGCATCCAGATAAGCTCTCGAGATGATTCAGAAGACGGCGATCCAAGGCTTGAATAACCAGCACGCGCATTTCGTTTGAAGTGCGCGGGATGGCTGTCATCTTGGGTAGAACGCCCTTTTCCTTTAGCGCCTCACGGACTACGTTGGCAGCGAAAAGAGAAGGGGATTGGGTTTGCGCGAACAAGCCCATTACCGCCACGCCCAGAAGAAGCACGAGAGCGCAGGCTGAACGCAAATTACATTGATAGATTTGTGTCAAGGCTTCATCTTGTGTGCCGGGCGAAGAAACTTGGTCACCGGCGTTCCGTTGTATGCCGTCCCATCTGCGGTTAGACGGTATATGGGAGTCAAATACGTGCATAGACAGGAACCCATGTGGGTAAGCCATTCCTTCAGCCATAACCATATTATGAAACAACCGATCCATGAACGGCCAATCTGCCATCGCTGTCCCTGGCAGGGCAGCTGAATTCGCAACCGGTTGTTGCTTTCATCCCAATTCGCGCCTCGGTTTGTTAGGAAGGGCTAGGAATGGGCCTATGCAAATCATTTCTAATACGTTGAAGAGAACCGCGGAGTCAATTCCAATGTTGCGCTGGAGAGGGAGATTCTCGGCGGAGACGGATGAGGTAAGGTTCATGAGGCCGATGTGCTCTACGGTTCGTGATTGCAATTTTAATCGCAAGACTCTAAAAGACATCGCCTGTAGGCAACATTGATCTGCTCTCTTCGCGCAGGCGTTCATGGGCATTTCTGAGGCGAGCAAGATGCGCGTGCAGCTTTTGCCGGTCGGCAATCACCAGCATGCGAGCACGCTTGATCTCAGGATCGAGCGCCTCTGGAGATGGACCACCCTCAACTTTGCGTACCGCAACAAAATGCTCCGCGCGCATTGCCCCCACCAACACGTCAACCGCGGGCAAAGGGAGGTGAGAGTATTGCTCGGCAAGAATACCTGCGACAAGAGCAGCCATCCCTTTCGCATCGTAATTACCGTGCAGTTCTTTTACAGCCATTGATACAATCTCGTGCGCAGTGTGAAAGTTCATGCCCGTGGTGCGAACCAGCGTATCCGCCAGTTCTGTGACGGTCAGAAAGTTTGCATCTGCGCAGGCCGCCATTCTATCTGTGCGAACCTCAACCTCTTCCAAAAGTCCCGCCATCAGCCGCAGGCTTCGCGCCGCATCGTCAAAAGCCGAGTAGGCCATTGGCTGCAAGTCGTCCTCGCTATCGTTGATGTCGGTAAAGGGCGTGTTGTGCAGGCAACCCAGCACCGCCTGGGACTGGGTCAGGGCCTTGCTCGCGAGAATGCGCACATGCTCGAGCGGCACCGGATTACGCTTCTGCGGCATGATGCTGCTGGCCTGCACATATCCGTCGCTCAGGCGCAGGTAACCGAATTCGACGCTGCACCAAAGCAGCAGATCCTGCGCAAGCCGCCCCAGGTTCAACATGCAGGTCGCCAGCACGGAACAGCTCTCCGCAAGATAGTCGACGGCTGCAATCGCACCATACGAGTTGACTTGCAGTCCGTCGAAGCCGAGCATCTGCGCCATGTAATTCCTATCGATTGCAAACCCTGTCGTGGTGATTGCGCAGGCGCCCATGGGAGAGCGGTTCACCCGCGGCATAGCTTGATTCAGGCGCTCGAAATCGCGTTCAAAGCACTCTATGATGGCCATCAGATAGTGCCCCAGGGTCGTGGGCTGCGCCGGTTGGTTGTGGGTGTAGGCCGGCATCAGGCTGGCGCGATGTTCCCACGCAATCTCCACCAGCCTCTTGCGCACGTCCAGCACCCGCTCCATCATGAGGGCTAGCCGCTCGCGCAGAACCATGCGATACATGGTCAAATCAATATCGTTGCGGCTGCGCGCTGTATGCATCTTGCCGGCGTTTTCATAACCGCAAATACCCGCCAGTTCTCTCTCTATATAAAAATACAGGTCTTCAAAGCTTCCATCATAGACGGCGTTGCGTATTTTATCCAGGTCCATAGCATTGAGCGCGCCCAGGCACTGCACAACTTCAGAACGCGTCATGATGCCCTGGTGCCCGAGCATCATAGTGTGCGCATATTGAATTTCAAGCAGGGATTCGAGGTAAAACCGTTTGGCGTCAGCAAAGACCGGAGCAAGCACCGTATCGCGGTAGATTGGCGCGGGAAACTCCGACTTCTGCTTTCGTGAAACGATCTCCTCCATTGGTTTCCTTTCTAATTATTATCCTACGGCTTAGGTGGGACTTTACGGCGCGGATGCCTTTAAGACCCATGCGTCCCTTGCATCCTGCTGTGTGTGGCCGGAACTTCATACTTAACCATCTGGGAACTCCAGCTTGTGCGCCGGACGGCTCATGTACTGGAGTTTCCTGGACGGCTTTCTTGAAAAGTGATATTCGGCTGCTCCCCGGCAGAGCCGGGGAGCAGCAGGTTGAGTTAGAAGTCGATCTTCAGACCAAACTGAATGATTCTTGCTTCCAGCAGTGTACTGGTCGGGAGGAATGTCGGCGCAGTCGTGATGGTGCCGATCGGTCCGAGAGGGTTGCCGGCATTAGTTACAACCGTTGCTGATGTATTGATTGAGGTGACATTGGAACGATTGAACAGGTTGTTGGCTTCAATCAGCAGTTTGGGCTGTATCTTGTGAACGACCGTGCCCAGCGTGCGAGTGTAGCGCACATCATACTGATAAATTGGTGGAGTGCGAACCGTGTCGCGTCCAATGTAGAGCGGACGGCTGGTGGCGAGTGCGTCTCCGTTTATCTTTGAGCTAGTGGTAATCGACTGCTCGTCGCCGGTTTCCATATTTCCCAGCAACGCGAAGGTATTGCCCTGTACGACGCTGTTCAATATGTGGTTGTCAAAGCGTGTATTGGGCTGATAGACAAGGCTGATCGTAAATGCATCGGGACGGTTGATACCGCTGTTTCCGCGGTCTCGATTTGGATTTGAAGTATCTTCAACCGGGGTGCTGAACTCATAGGAGTTGCCTTCCGGCGTGTTGGAGATGGCATGGGACCAGGTATAGGAAGCGCTGGTGGTGAGGCCGGCAGAGAGCCTGTGCTCGTAGGTTGCTGTCAGCGCGTTGTAGGACGAGTTCGAGCCGATATCTTCGAGCGTGATGTTGTTGACGGGGTTGCCGTTGTTCAGCGTCGTATATTGACGCGCAGTGCCGTAGATTGGCCGTCCATCCGCCAATGTACCGGTGGGCGTGGTGTTGAGCAGGTTCAGGTTGCGCAGGAACTGCATGTTGCGTCCATTCGTCAGGATGTAGCCAACGGTCAGCGAGTCGTTCTTTGCGATCTGCTGAGCCACTTGCAGATTGACATTCCAAACATACTCATTCTTGAATTTTGGGTTCAAGGCATAAATACTCTGGGTTGGCACGCACCCCGCGGCCAGAGTCGTCGGGCTATTCGGAAAAGACGGCTGGCACACTCCGGGAGTTGAGGTTCCGGCAATGGTTGTGATGAAGGATCCTGTACCCGCCGCGCCATTGTTGTAAAGCGGGTTGTACCAGGTGTTCGTCGGCGTGGCCTCATAGAAAACGCCACCGTTCAAACGCACCACAGTCTTGGCATACGGCTGATAGGAGAGGCCCAGGCGCGGAGAGAAGTTGCCCTCCGGCGTCCGGAAACTGGTGGTGTAGAAGAAAGGCTCGTTTGCCGGAGGCGTGGGCGCGCGATATTGGTCGTAGCGAACTCCGTAGGTCACTAGCAGATTCTTGCGGAGCTGCCACGCGTCCTGGCCGAAGAAGTCGAAAAACACGGAATGGTATGCGGCGCCAGGATTGCCAATGCTGGCGGAAACACTGGAATAAACCTGCGGGGTAGTTCCGTTCTTGGCGCTGGTATACTGCGCGATCGAGGCGAAGGTGTATTGCGTGTAGATGTCCGCGAGCTGCGTGTCAAGGTTCTGCTGCCAACCGAACCCGAACTTCGTCGCATGCTTGCCCTTGATGAAGGTGACGTTGTCGTTAAAGCTGGGAATCTTTTCCTGGAACTTATCCCCGACCCCGTTCGAGCCGCCAAAGTTGGCTATGCCGGAGATGGTAATCATTGGCCCTGAGCCTGTCAGCGCGTCGGCGACGTGATGCTCATTGCGATAGGGCCACGAGCCGCGGAATTCGTTGAACAGGTTGGGAGAGAAGGTGGTAACCCATTGCGCACCGATGATGTGGGCGCGATCCTGGAAGTCAGAAGCGGCGCTTATGTTATATAAGCCGCCGACATTGGTGTTGAAGGGATAAACGTTGCGGAAATAGTTGTAGCGGATAAACACCTGGTTTTTCTTGTTGATCGCAGCATCGATACGGGTATCTAACCACTGCGCGTGTTGCACTGATGGAGCAGTATTGAAGTCGCTGGCGCTGACGCCCAGAGCTTCCAACGCAGTCACATTGGAGGAAGTAACAGTATTCGGCTGCGGATAAGAACGCCGCAGGTGCTCATATGCGGCATAAAAAAAGAGTTTGTCCTTTATCACCGGCCCGCCGACATTTCCGATCACATCATCCACGTGCAAACCGGGCTTCGGTTTACCACCCGGAGCAGTAATATCGCAGTTCTGCAGAATAGGGCAAGAGCTGGCTGCCTCTGGCCGCCAGATGTAGTCCGCCGTGCCATGGTAATTATTGGTTCCCGAGCCGGTGATGACGTTGAAGATCACGCCCGCTGTGTTACCAAACTCCGGCGAGTAGCTATTGGAAATTGTCTGAATTTCACTCACGTACGAATCGGATATGGCAAAGAGACGCAATCCATAACGGTCAGTCTCCGTGTCGACCATTCCATCCAACTGGTAGTTGACTCGGTCCACCAACCCATTGGTGTCCACGGTGCGGGGGATGCCGTTTTCCGGATTCGGGTGTCCGCTGATGCCGGGCTGGAACAAGATGAAGTTATATGGGTTGCGCGACGAGAGGGGAAGGTTCTGCGTTTCTTCCGCGGAGATGGTGCGGCTGAGGTCCAGGCGCGCCGGCTCCAGAATAGGCGCATCGCTGACCACCAAAATCTGCGTAGCAACAGAACCGGTCTTCAGGCTTACGTCCACCGTGACGCTGCTGCCTGCTTCCACATTCACGCCCTTTTGCGTCAGCGAAGCAAACCCACTGCTTTCCGCTAGCACTGAGTAGGCGCCCACCGGAAGGTTTGGAATAATATATGCGCCGTCACTACCCGATTTTGTTTGCCGAGAAAAGCCGGTGGCCAGGTTGGTAATGGTGAGGGTTGCGCCGGGAAGAACAGCGCCGGAACTGTCTGTGACAGTGCCTCGGATTGTTCCATTGATCGACTGCGATTGCCCTAACGCGGATTGAACAGCAATCGTTGGAAAAATCGCCCATAGCAGGGCGACGAAGAGAACGCATTTCCAAAAACGAGTTTGCATGGGTATTTCCTCCAGGGAGTTGTAAATTCAGTTCTTCATTCTCCGCGTGCAGTTCATGGTAAAACCGCGCACTGAAAAAATAAAAAAACCACCAGCCATTTGGCGGGTGGGTCATAAGGAATATAGATTCGAATTCGGAATCTAGCCCAGAGTACACGCCCGCGATGCACTGTCTTGGCAACAGCAGATACAGAGCGCGGAAATAACGAATTGGGCCATTGATTCCATTTCTTTTGTGGCGCCATTCTTTGGGCCGACGACCAAGTTTACGTAGAATAAAACCAAAGCGACTGCCTGTCAAGAGGGCCAACGAAATAATTTTAGAAGACTGATGCGGCAGAAAGATTACGCCAGCATTTGCGCCTCAACTTGTCTCAATCCCAATGCAATTGCTCCATACAGTTGTGCTTCGGTTCCCAGGCCGCTGGATCTGATCACAGGGCGCGCAAACTCATGACGTTGCACGAGTTTGTCAGTTTCCCTGCATAAGCTATGGTGCGTGCCCACTCCGCCGCCCAGGACAACCATGTCCATATTCAGCAGCAGCGAAATATCGGTGACCGCATTGGCGAGAATCCGCGCCGAAAAACGGAGGACTTCGATGGCCCTGCTATCGCCTTCTTTGGCCAGATCAAAGATCTGCGTGGCCTTCAGCGAAGTCATTTTTTTCTCCACACGCAAGGGAGACGCGCGCAGAACCCGCAGCCATTCCGCCTCAATGCCATGTCCGCCAATGGCTCTTTCCAACAGCCCGGTATCGCTGGCGCGCATGGTCCCGCGCTCCCGCCCGCTTACGCCAAAGTAGCCAATTTCTCCGGCGCTCCACTGGGCGCCACGATAGAGTTGTCCGCGCAAAAAGATTCCCGCGCCGACACCCGTACCCAAAGCAATAAATATAAAATCATCGACTCCCTGCGCAACACCCTGCCAATGTTCGCCCAGCGCGGCTAGATTCGTATCGTTCTCAACCGAACAGGGGATTTTGATTTGTTCTTCCAGCAATGACCGCAGCGGAACATTTTCCCATCCCTCCATATTGGGTGCTGACAGGACCACGCCCTCTGTCACGTTCGTAATTCCCGGAGCTCCGGCAACCAGATGCAGGATTTTATGCAGCGGAATATGGCACTGCCGGCGTATCGTCTTCAGACCCTCGGCAATGAGGCCGCAAACCCCATCCGGTGTCTTCTGCTTTGCCCCAAGCAATACGGACCACCGGGCCATCACGGCGCCGTCCAGATCAGTCAGCATCATGCGCAGCCCGGTTCCTCCGATGTCCACAGAGGCTACATATCCATAGGTCGCATTGAAGCGCAGCATCCCCGGCGGACGCCCACCACTGGACCTTCCGTCGCCCAAATGCTCTACCAACCCGAGCTCCTCGAGGCGCGCAATCCCGCTGGAAACGGTAGGCGCGCTCAGGCCTGAGTGGCGCACCAGATCCGCCTTCGAGCATGGATTATGGGCCCGCAAAAGCTGCAGCAAGCCGCGCGCATTGGCCTGTTTCAGGTCTGATGGCCTGGCGGGAATTGAACGCACCTTTTGCTGAACAGGTCTTCTCATGCTGTCCTTCCGGTCATTGGCTATCGCATTACGAACCCGATTATACAACTAATGAAAGATTCTTTACAAAGTATTTATCCTGTGCTACCTTTTTTGTAGCGTGAGTACATGCAAGCTGATGTTTTGGAACCACAATAAGGAGTATTGATGCGCATGAATGCCGTTCCTCGAATTTTCTTTTCTATATTTGCCTCTACTGTCTTACTCGGCATTCCAGTTATCGCGGGCGCTCAATCTTCCCCTGAATATTTGCCGGGATTCGCGGCACCCATGGCCATCGATACCGGAGCCGCGGGCCTTTGGCAGAGCCTGCAAAAGCTGCATAGCCGCGCCAGCATCATCGCCATCGTTGCGCATCCAGACGATGAGGACGGCGGCATGCTGGCCTACGAGAGCCGCGGCCAGGGCGCCGAATCCACACTGTTGACATTGACGCGCGGCGAAGGCGGACAAAATGCCATGTCCTCCGATTATTGGGATCAACTCGGCCTGGTTCGCACCCAGGAACTACTCTCCGCGGGCAACTACTATGGCGTTCATCAATATTGGACGCGCGTGACCGACTACGGCTTTTCCAAGACGATTGAAGAGGCAATGAAGAACTGGGGGCACGACCGCGTTCTCTACGATGTTGTGCGTGTTGTTCGCATGACCCGCCCCATGGTCATCACATCTTCATTCGCGGGCAATGTCTCCGACGGTCACGGGCACCACCAGGTTTCAGGCGAGATGGCGCAGGAAGTCTTCAACGCCGCAGCCGATCCCAATATTTTTCCCGATCAGATTGCCGCCGGCCTGTTGCCATGGAAACCTCTGAAGGTGTACGCGCGCGTTCCTTTTGCCCGCGTCGGCGAAAAGGGCATCTACGATTATGCAACCGGCCATTGGGAGCCGGTGCGCTTTCGCAACTATGCGACCGGCGCGTGGATTGATGGAATACCAACAACGACAGTGAATATCTCCGAAGGGGGCTACAATGCCCTCTTTGGCCGGTCCTACATGGCCGTAGCCCGGCAAGGCCTTGCGGAGGAGAAGTCGCAGAATGGCGGCATTGGCACTCCCTCCATCCGGCCATTCTCCTCTCCTTATCATCTGTATGCGTCGCGCGTTTCTTCCACGCTGCCCGCGCATGAGGAAAGTTTTTTTGACGGCATAGACATCTCGCTGTCCGGAATGGCTGCCTATGCTCCGGCGGATCAGCAAGCCGGATGGGCCGCGCGCCTGAACCATCTGAATGCAACCGTGGAGAGCGCCATCGCCTCCTTCAATGCAATCGATCCCGCCAAGACAGCGCCCGCGCTCGCCGAGGGACTCTCGCAGGTCAACAGCCTGATCGCTGATATCAACAACAGCAATCTTCCTGCCGATGCGAAGTACAACATGAGTCATGAACTGCTGATCAAGCAAGCGCAGTTTAACACCGGCCTGGAACAGGCACTCGGCCTCAGCGTTCTGGCCACGTTGACCAACTCTGGCGGCGCGGCCGCTCTCGGTCCCTATGCTGACCTGGCGAATCAGGCAACCACGCAGACGGTGATTCCCGGAGAGTCATTCAACGTCAATGTCCACGTTGCAAACCAGAGCAGCCAATCCATCAGCATTGACCAGACCGCGCTGATCTCGCACGCCGGAGACGGCTGGAACTTCGCGGCGAAGAAGCCCATCATCGGTGAGTTGGCAGGCGGAGCGTCTGTCGATCAGATCGTCGCTGTCACAGCACCGGGCACCGCGGAACTTACGCGTCCGTATTTCTCGCGGCCCACTGTGGAGCAGCCCTACTATGACATCCTGATGCCACAGTATCTTAACCTTTCGACCATGCCATACCCGCTGGACGCGGAGGTTCACTACACCTATCACGGAGTCACGGCCACACTGGAAGGCGTAGTGCAGTCGATTCATCGTTACACCGGGCCTGGCCCTGTACAAGAGCCTTTGCTTGTTGCTCCCGCGATTTCGGTCACAGTATCACCGCAGGCTGGAATTATTCCACTTACCGGCGCCTCAGTTCATTTGCAAGTTACCGTGCACAGCAGCGTCAAAGGCATGGCGCAGGGGGTGGTCCGGCTGCAGTTGCCGCGGTATTGGCGCTCTGCGCCGGAATCGGCTCCATTCTCTCTTGCCAATGACGGCGATGAGCAGGTTCTCGCCTTCAACCTTGTTCCCCAATCTCTGAGCGCGCAGCCATACACCATCACCGCGGTTGCAGAGTATAACGGCCAACAATACAAACAAGGCTTCCAGACCACCGGCTACGTGGGTCTTCGCCCATACCCGTTCTACCGCGATGCAGTGTACAAAACTTCAGGGGTTGACGTTCAAGTGGCGCCGCAACTCAAGGTTGCATACATTTCGGGCACCGGCGATGACGTTGCTCGCTCCATGCAGGACCTGGGCATTCATGTTGACTTTCTTTCCGCAGAGGAGATCGCAGCGGGCGACCTATCCTCCTATGACGCCATTGTGCTCGGCATCCGCGCTTATGCCGCGCGTCCTGAACTAAAGGCCTCTAACAATCGCCTGCTTGACTATACGAAGAACGGCGGGACAGTCATCGTCCAGTACCAAACGGGCGAATACGATCATAACTATTCTCCTTATCCTCTGACGCTCTCCTCTGATCCCGAAAAGGTCGTAGAAGAAGATGGTGAAGTCAGCATCCTCTCGCCAAACGATCCCTTGCTAAGTTGGCCCAACAAGATCACCATGGCCGACTTCCAGAACTGGGTTGAAGAGCGCGGCCACGGATTTATCAAGACATGGGACTCGCATTACGTAGCACCCACGGAGATGCACGACGCCGGCCAGGATCCGCAGAAGGGCGGCCTGCTCTATACCTCGTATGGAAAGGGGACATACATTTATGTATCCTATGCTTTCTTCCGCCAGATGCCCGACGGCGTGCCCGGCGCATTTCGCATCATGGCCAACTTGGTAAGCGCCGGAAAAAATCCGATTCTGCACACGGATCCGCCCGCAAAGAGATCTGGTGGTGGTAATTGAGAGTGCGGGCAGCCGGCAGTGGAAGCTGCCTGCGATCGATTCAGTCACGCTTCGATTTCAGACTTTCTTGGAAGCGGTGTCAATGATGCTCTTTCTTTTCCAGCTTCGAAGAAACAGGCTGGAATTGGCTGACTGTTTCCTTGTGCGGTGCAGCCCATACCTGATAGCTGTTGAAGAGAAATTGTCCCCCGAGTATCAGCAACCAGACCCAGAGGGCAAAACGCAACTGACGGCGCGGGACGCGGGTGCTGAGGAGTGTTCCGACGATGGCGCCGGCGACGCCGCCAACAATCAAGTGCATCAGCAATTCCGGGTTGGAGGCGCGCGAGAACCAGTGCGCGCTGCTGCCGATCAACGAGATAACGAAGCCGAAGGCAATATCGGTGCCGACTACCTGCGCGGGCGTCAACAGCGTCAGGCTAAGCAAGGCCGCCGAGCCGAGAGCGCCCGCGCCGGCCGAGGAGAAGCCCACCTCGGCGCCGACGGGGAGCATCAGCCACGGCAGCAGTGGAGTGCGGTCCGGAGGCTGCGGATTCTTTCTCATCGGACGGAAGGAAAAGAATATCTGCCAACCCGCCGTAGTCACCAGAATCAATCCAAGAATCGCATTGAGCAGGTTTTGCGAGCCGGCGTTCACCAGATGTTTCAGAAACAACGACCCGACTATGACACCGGGCACTCCTCCCAGAAGCATGAATCCGAGCGTCCGCCAAACCACGTTGCGGCGGGCAATCTGCGCCGGCACTAGAATCAATTTAACCGCGGTGGCGAACATCAAGCCAATGCCGACCGCAACCGGAGTGGGAACTCCGAGAAACAGTACCAGCACCGGCACAGTCACGGTGCCCGCGCCTACCCCGGTGAGCGCTATAAACATTGCGATGATAAATCCGATGAGATATTGCATCAATCTCCTTAGCTGCTGTCTTCTTGTTCTATTTCGCGGGTGCGGCTTCGATATGAATGCCGCATTCAACCTTGCGGCCAGCCCATCGGCCGGAGCGCGGATCGTTGGAATCCAGTGGAAGCGTCGTACAGGGTTCGCAGCCGATGGACGAGTAGCCGCGTTCATAGAGCGGCAGCAGCGGAATCGATAAAACTTCGCAGGCATACCATACATCGCGTGTCGTCCAAGCAGCGAGAGGCGCGAGTTTGAGCACCTGCCTGCCGCCGGGAAGCGTGAAGAGCGCCGACTCCTCCAGAGCTGTGCGACTCTTTGCCTGCTCCCTGCGTAAACCCGTGATCCACACGCGGTACTCCGCAACCGCCTTGAAAAGCGGTTCAACCTTGCGCAGCTTGCAGCACTGATCCGGCGCGGATTGATAGAGCAAGCCGTGCTCGGCTTCTTGTTCGGCTACGGTATGCGCCGGCAGAAGGTTGATCAGGTTGAGTTGCCATTCCCTTGTAATCCGATCCCGATATGCGTAGGTCTCGTGGAAATGGTAACCGGTATCGAGAAATAGAACAGGGATCTGCGCATCGATTTCGATGGCCAGCTTGGCGAGCAATACGTCTTCAGCCTGGAAGCTGCACGTCAGACATACATCCTGATTGCCGGTAATTTCGCGTGCAAGCGCGGAGCGCACATCGTCCAGCCTGGTCTTCACCTGCGCATGGATTTCCGTTGTACTCATTAAAGGCCCGCCCTTTCCGAAGGGATGAAGATACCCGCGCGATGCAGGAGTTGATGCACAGCAGAGACCGCGCGAATTGGATCGTTCGCGTCGAGAGCAATCTCCTGTCCTTCAGTGCGCGCGATCAACGCTCCGCCTTCGTTCGTTTTTACAACCAGCGCAAGAAGGCCGGATTGAAGCTGCACTCGAGTAACAATCCCCAGCAGGCCGGGATGAAGAAGAAAGGTCTCATCGTCGGCTTCGATGCGAACGGAAACCACCCCTGCTGAGAACAAGGAACGCTCTATGGAATCAATCAATTCAACCGGGGCGCTCACTTCGAGAATCGCGCCGCGATGTCCCCAGCGTGCATCTCTTTCGCCAGCGGTTACCGGGCCCCAAGCATCGATATGAAGATGATCGCCCGCTGCCGCAAACTCTTTAGCCGCGGTAATCATTCCAGCGGCGGCGGTGCTGTTTGTTTCGGCGTCAATCAAAATGAATGCACCGGTCGAGCGATTATCGCGGTAGAGGTCAAGGGCTATGGGTCGCAGCAGATCGATGTTGACAACACCGATGCCGTTCATCTCCAGCGTCTCTGCGGCTTCATGAGCAAGCGTGCCGATGTTGGTGCGATGCGCGATGGATGAAACAAATGCGGGCACGGTCTGGCTGGTGTGCTTGAGGAGATAACGGCGATTGCGCTGGAGCGGTCGCGAATCCATCCAGACGAGCGCTGCCTGAAGGCGCTTGGCGACAACGGCCTGCGCGTGAGAGGAGACGATCAGATCGCCGCGGCTGATGTCGAGTTCGCTATCCAGAACCAGCGTGACCGATTGTGGCGCAACTGCTTCGACAAGCTCGCCATCGAAGGTGACGATGCGATCAACTTTTGCGCTTCTGCCGGAAGGAAGCACGGTAATCTTGTCGCCACTGCGAACGGTTCCTGATGCAACCTGGCCAGCGAAGCCGCGAAAGGTGTGATTGGGCCGAACAACCCGCTGCACGGGAAAACGAAAGGGGGCAGTTCGCGTTTCGAGAGCCGAAGGCAGCGACTCAAGTAGTTCCAGCAGCGATGGGCCTGTGTACCAGCGCATTGCATCGGAGCGATGTACGATATTGTCCCCGGCCAACGCGCTTACTGGAACGAAGCGGACTTCGACCGGAGTGCCCGTATCGGCTGCAATCTCATTCAAAACTCTTGTAAAGTCCAGTTCGATGGCGCGAAAGACTACTTCGTTGTAGCCGATCAGATCCATCTTGTTGACCGCGACAATCACGTGGCGCACGCGCAGCAGAGATGCAATGTAGGCGTGGCGACGGGACTGAATCAGAACGCCTTTGCTGGCGTCGATCAGCACAACCGCGGCATCGGCCGTAGACGCGCCTGTCGCCATGTTGCGGGTGTACTGCTCGTGTCCCGGTGTGTCAGCGATGATGAACTTGCGGCGCGGCGTGGAGAAGTAGCGATAGGCCACATCGATGGTGATGCCCTGTTCGCGCTCGGCGCGCAAGCCGTCGGTTAGCAGCGCAAAATCAATCTGCCCCGGAGCCGTGGTTCCCTTGCCTTCGATGGAGCGCACCTGATCTTCGTAGACAGATTGCGTGTCGTAGAGCAGGCGGCCGATGAGCGTGGACTTTCCGTCGTCCACGCTGCCCGCAGTCGAGAAGCGAAGCAAATCCTTTTCGCGCTCTTCGGCGAGAAACTCGCCTACCGAGAATAGGGGTTCCGTAATCGTCGCCATTTAGAAGTAGCCCTCCCTCTTTTTGATCTCCATCGAGCCTTCCTGGTCATGGTCGATCGCGCGGTTGGCACGTTCCGATGAGCGGAAGGAGAGCAGCTCGGCGATAATTGCGGGGATGGTGTCGGCGTCAGAACGAATCGCACCGGTGCATGGACTGCATCCCAGCGAGCGCAGCCGCGACTTGACCATCTGGGGTTGCTCACCGGTCCGCGCGACGAAGGCTTGTTCGATGGGGAGGAGCGCGTCCTGACCCGCGCTTATTGGGCGCACGTACATGGGCCGCTCTTTGGCAAAGTAAAGATCGACGACGGGAATCTTTTCCTCATGGATGTATTGCCAGACGTCCATTTCCGTCCAGTTGGAGAGAGGAAAGACGCGAATGCTTTCGCCGGGATGCACGCGGGCGTTATAGAGGTTCCACAACTCGGGGCGCTGGTTCTTCGGATCCCATTGTCCGGCGCTGTCGCGGAATGAGTAGATGCGCTCCTTGGCGCGGGACTTTTCTTCATCGCGACGCGCGCCGCCGAAGGCCGCATCAAAGTTGTAATGGCGCAACGCATCGAGCAACGCCTGCGTCTTCAACAATCCGCAGCAGCGCTTGGTATCTAGCGCAATTGGATTTGTGCCCGCTGCAATGGCAGCTTCATTACGCCAGACCAGCAGCTCCGCACCCACCGAGCGGGCCATCTCATCGCGAAAGGTAAGCATCTCGGCGAATTTGAAGCCGGTGTCCACGTGCAGCAGAGGAAAGGGAATCGGCGCGGGATAGAAGGCCTTCTGCGCCAGCCGCAGCATGACGGAGGAATCCTTGCCAATCGAATAGAGCATGACTGGCCGCTCAAATTCGGAGGCTACTTCGCGCAGAATGTGGATACTCTCCGCCTCCAGCAGGCGCAGATGACTGAGACGTTTTGGAGCGACTACACTCACTGGCAGTGATGGGTGAGATTCGGATTCAGCGACCGGCATGCATGACCTCTTTCAGTAGTTGAATCGCTGAGGGCCAATGCCGCGGGTCCGCACACCGGCTTTTCAGCGATGGGTGCGTCTTCTGAAGAATTGCTGGAGAGGAATCAGAGACTAGAGCATACACCCGTCGAAACTCATCGACAGGCAACAACAAGAGCGGCGGTGGGAGGCGCGAACCATGCGTGAACCAATAGTAGCAAAATGCTGAGGCTAGCGCAATTCGTTCCGCACCGGCGGCCTTCCTTCGCTTGATGTGCGTCTCTAGTTCCATGACCCATGTATGGGTAAAGTAAAACCATTCCGGCAAACTCCGCGAACGCTTCTTATAAATATAACTGGAGCCTTTTACTCCAATGGTATACACTATCGCAGGATTGAAGGAATGCTATTTCCCGGCTTGAATGCACGATACATACTCAAGGAGCCAAATCAATGAAGGCGTTTCGTTTTATCCTCAGTCTCGGGGGATTCTTCCTCCTCGCGACTTGCGCTGTACAGGCGCAGGCCACCCGTACATGGATCTCAGGTGTTGGAGACGATGCCAACCCTTGTAGCCGAACCGCACCATGCAAGACATTTGCCGGCGCCATCTCCAAGACCGCGGCCGGAGGAGAGATCGACAACCTGGACACGGGCGGATTCGGAGCCCTGACCATCACCAAGGCCATTACGCTCGATGGCGGGGGGGGCCAGATAGCATCCATTCTGGTGTCCGGCACCAATGGCATCACAGTGGCCGCCGGCTTGTCAGATGTTGTGACAATACGCAACATCAGTTTTCAGGGCATCGCCGGATCGGGCTTGAATGGCATTCAACTGAACAGCGCGGGAGAGCTTCACATCGAGCACTGCGTGATCATGGGCTTCAGCAGCAACGGCATTGCGATTACTCCGACCTCCATGCCGGCAGCGGGCACCCAGGTATTTATCGAAGACACGGTCAGCCAGGCCAACGGGGCGGCCGGTCTGCAGATAACGGGAAACACAGCCAACGTGCATGTGAGCGTTAGCAACTCCCGCTTTGCGGGAAATGTCAATGGAGTAGTTGCCGCGGACTACAGCCGGGTTTCGGTGTCGCAAAGCGACGCCAGCGGGAACTCCTCGAACGGCTTTTCGGCTGCGGCCGCCAACGGTACGACTTCGTTGAGTATTGCCAATTCAAACGCAGCCAACAACACCGTGAACGGTGTGCAGGCTGGCGGAGGGGCCGCGAATTCCGTGGTCCGCTTGTCCAACGTAACACTGTTGGGGAACGGAACGGGATTGTCTACCGGAAGCAACGGGGCGATTTATTCTTACCAGAATAACACCAATGTGAATGGCGGCGTGCCCACCGGAACTCTCACTTTGCAGTAGCGAATGGTCATGAGCCCCTATTCATGGGCCGGGCTCTCGGAAATCTGGGAGTCCGGCATCCGCATGGAGCGAGGTGCCGAATCATTGCGCACCCCGGTGCGGCGCAGGCTCCTGGAAGGCAGATAGCATGTCCGTTCAATCCGATGCCTTTCTGTGCGGTTGGCGTGTCCAGTCGGAGATATGCCTGCCTGAATTGCTCCCTTGGGAAGACCCCGGCGCGGCGGTGGATATCCACATTCGGCTGGGAGAGGTTCCACCGCTCCGTAAGATCGTGGCATCGACGCGGCGGCTTACCGTGGACGATGCTGGTGTGT
>CAWDQS010000119.1:0-24545 GCA_963804295.1 uncultured Acidobacteriaceae bacterium | reverse complement strand
TACTTCCTCACCCACTCCAGAATCGAGCGCATTCCAACCCCGCTGGGGCCTTTGGCGATATAGGGCTTGGAGTCTTCCGCCCAGGCGAGGCCGGCGATGTCGAGGTGAATCCAGGGCGTGTCTTCGACGAAGACCTTGAGAAACTCGGCTGCGGTAATCGCGCCGCCCCAGCGTCCGCCGGTGTTCTTGATGTCGCCGATGTCGGACTTGATCATCTCGGCGTACTCGTCGCCCAGGGGCAAGCGCCAAAATTTTTCGCCGGAGATGGCCAGCGCCGCATCGAACTTTGCCCAAGCGTCTTCGTCGTTCGCAAATGCGCCGGCGTTGATGTGGCCGAGAGCGACAACACATGCGCCGGTGAGTGTGGCAGCGTCGATGAGATGGGTTGCACCGAGTTGGCGCGCATATGTAAGGCCATCGGCGAGGACCAGACGGCCTTCGGCGTCAGTATTGATGATCTCGATGGTTTTTCCGGGCTTTTCGGGAGAGAAAGGCATGGCAGTCTGCACATCGCCGGGCTTTTGCGCGGTTCCAGAAGGCATATTTTCCGCAGCGCAGATGATGGCGATGACGCGCACCCTGGGCTTGAGCAGGGCGATGGCGCGCATGGCGCCGAGCATGGCCGCGCCGCCGGCCATATCGGTTTTCATCTCTTCCATTTTGTCGGAGGGCTTGATGGAGATACCGCCAGAGTCGAAGGTGATGCCCTTGCCGACTAGACCCAAAGTCGGACTCGTGTAGGGGCCGTCGGTCACGCCTTCGGGTTCGTAGCGCAAGACAATCAGCGCGGGCGGTTCGGCGGAGCCTTGCGAGACGCTCCAGAATGCGCCCATCTTCAGTTCGCGCAGTTTTTCGGTGGAGTGGACCTCCCAGCCGAGGCCGACTTCAGCGGCCATCAGAGCAGCGCGCTGGCCGAGCATTGTGGGGGTGAGCTTGTTGCCCGGCTCGTTGACCAGCAAACGCGCGAAGTTCTGGCTCTCGCCGATGATGACGCCCTCGGCGAAGGCGGCTTCGAGCGCGGCCTTGTCGGCGTTGGCGGGTGCGGCCAAAGTGAAGGACTCCGTGCTCTGATCCTTGCGCTCGCTGCGATAGGTGTCGGAATCGAAGTCGCCCACAAACGCGCCCTCTACAGCTGCGCGAGTACTAGCCCTGAGTGGCAATGTGTTTTGGTCGCTTTCGGACTGGGCAAGAACCAACTCGCGAATGCCGCGCGGCTTGATGAAGCGGACGGCGGTTCCGGCGGCGTTGCGCACGGAGTTGGCCGTAACCTTGGCCTGCTTGCCCATGCCGACAATGAGGAGGCGCTTGGCGGCAAGACCGGCAGGGGCGTGCAGCAGAATTGTTTCATTGGCGCCGGCCTTGAATTCGCCGCTGGCGAGGATTGTAGCCGCGGCAGCCTGGACAGCAGCATCTGCGGTCAGCAGAACGGGCTGGGGCTTGGTGTCGGAGGCTTTGTCGGGTTGGGTGTCGGCGGCCAGAACGGCCAGGAGTTCAGTTTCGATTTGGGAGAGGGGAACAAAAGAGAGTTGTGTCCGCATGAAGACCATTATTTCATTGATGCCAGCGGATGGGAAAAACATTGAATTTGAGGATTGCGGATTTCCACTCAGGCGCAATGAAATGGCATATGGAGTCTTCCCCATGCGCAGCCCAAGGAGTAGAACATTCAAACCCAAGGTGGAATATGCTGGCGTTAGTTTTACACTCCCGCAACAGCATGGTAGATTACAAGAAATGCTCAATATCATTGGTTGCTTGGTGAAGCGAGATACCACTCGGTTTTATTATTTACTCTTTTTTTTATCTGGATTCCCGGCGCTTCTCTATCAAATTGTATGGCAGCGAACTCTATTCACGTTGTATGGAGTCAACATTGAATCGGTAACCATGATTGTTACCGTTTTCATGCTGGGTCTGGGGATAGGCAGCCTGGCTGGCGGATGGCTTTCGAGTCGCAAGGAAATCCGCCTTCTACTCGCATTTGGCCTTATCGAGTTTTCCGTGGGCAGCTTTGGCGCCGCTTCCCTGTGGATATTTCATCGCATTGGCTCTTTCACGGCGGGCGCCTCGACGACCGCTACCGGTATGATTTCATTTGCCCTGCTGCTGATTCCGACGATGCTCATGGGAAGCACACTGCCGCTTCTGGTGGAGCATTTTGTCCGCCGCACTGGGAATATCGGAGAGTCGGTTGGCACACTCTATTCAGTCAATACCCTTGGCTCTGCCGCGGCTTGTTTCGCTGCCGCATTGCTGCTCATGCGGCTGCTTGGAGAAGCGGGTTCTGTTCGACTCGCGGTTTGCTTCAATCTGCTTGTTGGCGCCACGGCATTGGTATTGCAGATCAGTGATTCCGCTCCGGCCTTGCGCAAGCCGGAAGCTGAGTCTCAAATACCGCAGGAGATCATCCCGCTCTGGGTCGGTATGCTGCTGGCCGGCATTACAGGATTTATCGCGCTGGCCTATGAAATCATCTGGTACCGCATCTATGCTTTTGCCTCTGGAGGGTTAGCGCCGTGTTTTGCCTATCTGCTTGCATATTACCTGCTAGGAATTGCTTATGGTTCGTTGAAGGTACGCGACGCCAGCCGCAAGAAGATCGGCAATAATCTGCGTGGCACGCTTGGAGCCAGCTTCAGTGTCGTCATGCTGGGAACGATTGCTGCTTTTCTTGTTGGACCTGCATTGGCTCTCTGGATCGTCCATTTTGACTCCATAAGCTATGTCTTCGTGTTCATTGCCGCAGCGCTGCTGGGGTCGGCATTCCCGCTACTGAGCCACGCGGCCATCGATCCCGCGCAAAACCCGGGTAAATCCATCAGCCTTCTTTATATGAGCAACATAGCCGGTTCAACCCTGGGCAGCTTTCTAGTGGGTTTTGTGATTCTCGATCATTGGTCCATACAAGCCACATCGCTGCTCCTGCTTGGACTGGGCTTCATCGTCGCTTCCGTGCTGGCTATACTTTCCGGGCCGCAATCACAGAAGCGCATCGCCATCGCCGGCGGCGTTGCCTGCATGGCCCTTGCCCTGGAATCAGGTCCGCTCTACTCCGGCATCTACGAACGGCTTCTTTTCAAAACCAAGTACAACAGCAGCATGAAGTTCTCAGAGGTGGTGGAGAACAAGAGCGGCGTGATTGCCGTATTCCCATCAACCGAATACGGCTACATGACCCCGATGGTCTACAGCGGCGGCGCCTACGACGGGCAGATCAGCATCGACATCATGCACGATTCCAATCTGCTCTTTCGCGCCTTTGCGATCAGCGGCATGCATCCCAATCCCCGGAGGGTTCTAGTCATTGGCCTGGCCACCGGAGCGTGGACACAAGTGCAGGTGAACGATCCGAGGGTCGAGGATGTCACCGTCGTCGAAATCAATCCCGGCTTCCTTTCGCTCATTGGCAAGTATCCCGTTGTTGAGAGCCTGCTGCGCAATCCCAAGGTTCATATCGTCACCGACGATGGCCGGCGTTGGCTGCTGGGGCATCCGGATCGCCGATTCGATTTCATTCTGATGAACACCACGTGGAATTATCGCGCCAATGTCTCCAACCTTCTGTCAACAGAGTTCCTGGGCCTGATGCGGGCACATTTGAATCCAGGAGGAATCGCGTACTACAACACAACCTTCTCCGGCGAGGCGCTGGTCACGGGCGCGAAAGCATTTCCCTACGCGTTGCGCATCCACAGCTTTATTGCCGTCAGCGACAGCCCCATCACGCTCGACAAAAACCGCTGGAGAATAGCGCTCAGCAACTATCAAATTGATGGGCTCCCGGTATTCGATCTGGCCAAACCCGATCAGCGCGCGCGGCTTGAGGAGATTCTGCATTTGGCCGACGAGTTGGACGTCCCCGGCGGGCTGATCGAATCGCGCGACAGCATTCTGCGCCGGTTCAAGGGTGTACGGTTGATCACCGACGACAATATGGGAACGGAATGGTCAACGCCCCCTCAGCACTGAGATATGTCTGCCTGTTCCTGAGCATCCACATCAAAGAGCCGTGGAAGATGCGGGGTCCAGCCCTCCGACGCAAAATGACACATTGAGAATCATTGTCATTTTGTTGATATTGTGTTAATCTTTACAGGAGAGACATTATGGGAATAACTGTCACAGAGCCGCGTTTTGTCAGATGCAAGATCAATCAAAATGGCAGAATCGTGATTCCGGCTGCAATCCGCAAGGAGATGGGGCTCAAGGCGGGAGAATCGCTACTGATGGAGGTCGAGGATGGAGTGCTGCGGATCGAGTCCTATCTTGCCCGCATTCGCCGGATTCAGCACGAGATAGCCCAGTTCGCCAAACCCGGAATTCTGGCTTCGGACGAACTGATTTCCGAGCGCCGCGAAGAAGCGCGCCGAGAAGAAGAGGAAATCGCGCGCGATGAGGCTGCACGCCGCACGGGCTGGCTCAAGGCGGATCAAGTTGCTTGACCTTGCGGTACTCGACTCTTCCGCAATTCTAGCCGTGCTCTTTAACGAGCCGGGAGCCGAGATTGTCATTCCCATACTGCACGGCGCGTTGCTCAGCACTATCAACCTCATGGAGGTCCATACCCGAATGCTGGAGAGTGGCGCGCGAGCTCAGCAGGCGTGGAACTGGATCACAAACTTGCAATGCGAAGTCTGCTTTTTCACCGATGACCACGCAAGAGCCGCTGCGGAACTGAGGCCCATCACCCGCCTCTATGGCTTGTCACTCGGCGACCGGGCGTGTTTGGCACTGGCCATACAGCGCAAGGCTACGGTCTACACGACGAACCGGGTATGGAAGAGTCTTGACCTGGGGATTGTGATTGAAGTGATTCGGTAATTCTCCGGTCTATAATGAGCCGAATGGCGTTTTAGTGCGTAAATGTGCCGGCATGGGGAACAGGCGATGCGTAAACGGGTACAAATACTTTACAGATCTATTTTTTGCGACCTTATTAGCGATTGCGTTCGTGATGGGAGTTCGCCAAATCAGTCATGGCGCACTCTCGAAGATTGAAGTTGCATTAATGGTTGTGTGCTATTTGGCATTGTTGATTCTTATACTCAATAACCGGGGAAACAGGATTCTGGATGAATCTATGATGGGGCTCGCTTGGACTGCAATGGCAGTAGGTCAATGGGTGCAAGATCGTCATTTCTTGCGGTCATTGGGTGGGCGGTTCTGACTATATGGAGTTTCTGGTTCTCATATACTGCGTGGAAGAACCCCCAAAGATATGCGAAATTCTACGATGAATCCGCTAGTAGATTAGGAAAGAGCAACAGCTAGTGAAACGATGGTGACATTTACCGTGAAATTGCAGGGAAAAGCATCTCTCAGGGACTAAAGCCCAGCATGTATTTGGTGCATTTGCGGCACGACTGAAGTCGTGCCCTGATACAAGGCCGGATCAATATAGAGATTTTCCACGGCCTATGAATTCTGTACCCTTTAAAAACAAGATCATTGCAGCCATTTTTGGGAATTCCGCCGCTACCGCCCCATCTTGTGTTTGCTGGCGTTGACGGCGGCGCGGGCTTCGCGGTCGCCTTCACGGCGCTTTTCGGTTTCGCGCTTGTCCCAATCCTGCTTGCCTTTGGCCACGGCCAGTTCGCATTTGACCCTCCCGTTGCGGAAGTAAAGCCGGGTGGGGATGAGCGTGTGGCCCTTGATCTGCGTCTTGGAGAGTAGCTTGCGAATCTCGCCGCTGTGCAGCAGCAGCTTGCGGGTGCGGGTGGCGTCGTGGTTTGAGATGTTTCCGTGGGAGTAGGGGCCAATATGCAGGTTGAGCAGGAAGGCTTCGCCGTTCTGGATGAGGCCGTAGGAGTCTTTGAGGTTGGCCTTGCCCTCGCGGATGGACTTGACCTCGGTCCCGCGCAGGCTGACGCCGGCTTCGAACTTTTCGAGGAGGAAATAGTTGTGGCTGGCGACGCGATTGTGCGCGGCATCCCGTTCGCCCGAGGCTACCGGATCGCGGGGCTTGGCAGGCTTCTGCGGGCCGGGGCTGGCCGGCTGAACGATGACGTGGCTGGTTTGGCGAGTCATCCGCAAGCCTCCTCGAATCTTAATCCTAGCATTGGCGCGGGTTTCAGACGGTTTTGCGCCAGGCTTTGTTAGAATGGGGCTGCGTCAAATGGGAGTTTTAACCAATCGAAATTGCGTCAAGATGCGCGTCTGGGGCGGCCAAGGCAGCCCACAAGGGCCCGATGAGCAGTGCGGGCCGGCGAAGACGCCGGGGAGTTCGATGAAAAGCCGCGTTCAAGCACAGGCTGCCACCAGATCCGTTCTTTCAGGAGCCTATTTCTGGATTGCGCTTCTTGCCGTCCTGGCATTCTTCAGTCTGTCGAGCGTTGCCTTGCGCGCCCAGTCAGCCAACGCTTTTTTCAAGCATGGCCAGACCGCGGAGGCGAAGGAGGACTACGACGCCGCCTTCGACAACTACCAGAAGGCTCACGCCAAGGCTCCCAAGGATTTGCAATTTCGCGCCGCGTTCTACCGGATTCGCATCACCGCTTCTGCCGTGCACGTAACCAAGGGCCAGAAACTGCTGGAAGCGGGCAACGAACAGGGAGCGCTGACGGAGTTTCTGCACGCCGCCGAGATCGACCCCAGCAACGAATCTGCACAGCAGGCCATAGCCCGGGTGCGGAAAAAGCACGGCGAGGCTGTGCTGACCTCTGAGAGCAGCCTTCCACAGATCGAGGGCAAGCAGGAGAATCTCGAATCGATGAGCGCGCCGGCCATTCTAAAGCCGGTTTCCAACGAGCCGCTCACTTTGCACATCCAGGAAGACTCCAAAATGGTCTACCAGGCAATCGGCAAAGCCGCCGGCGTCAACATTCTGTTCGACCCGGATTTTACCTCCAAGCGCATTCAGGTGGACCTGAACAACGTCTCACTGCTGGACGCGCTGCGCATTGTGGGCACCATCTCCAACACCTTCTGGAGGCCGGTCACCGAGAACACGATTTTTGTGGCCGCCAACACCCGCGCCCGCCACACCGAACTGGATGAGCAGGCCGTGCAGACCTTTTATCTTTCCAATGCATGGCAACAAAACGACCTGACCGACGTAAATACCGCCATCCGCAGCCTTCTACCCAACGCCAAAGCCTACCCGGTGCCCAGCCAGAACGCCATCGTGATGCGCGCTACGCCCGACGAGCTTCTGTTGGCGGAAAAAATGATTAACGACCTGGATAAGGCGCGTCCCGAGGTGGTGGTGGACATCGCTGTCCTGGAGGTAAGCAAGAACTGGGAGAGGACGCTGGGCATTGCCTGGCCCAGCAGCGTAGGGGTTGCGTTGCAGCCGCCTTCAAGCACCACAACTACAACAGGCACGGGCACAGCCGGCTCAACCACCAGCTCGACCAGCCCCACACTCTACCAACTGGCTCACCTGAAGGCAACGGATTTTGCCGTAACCGTGGGTTCTGCCACGGCCAACCTTCTGCTCACAGACTCGAACACCAAGATTTTGCAGAATCCCCGCATCCGAGCCACCGACGCGCAAAAAGCAACCATGAAGATCGGCTCCAAGATCCCCATCGCCACCGGCTCCTACCAGACAGGCGCGGCCACCTCCATGGTCAGTTCGCTGGTCAACACACAATTCCAGTACCAGGACGTGGGCGTGAATATCGAAGTGACGCCGACTGTCCACTTCGACCGCGACGTTACGCTAAAAATCAAAATCGAGGTGACGGCGCAGAGTGGCTCGGTGACCATCAGCGGCGTGACCGAACCGATCATCTCGCAGCGCACCGTAGACCAGGTGATCCGACTGCGCGAGGGCGAGGCCAGCATCCTGGGCGGCATTCAGGACAAGCAGGACACATCCAGTTGGTCGGGGATTCCTGGGTTGAGTTCGATTCCGGGCCTCAAATACCTGTTTGGCTCCAAGGATCACACTGTCAATGACGACGAGCTGGTCTTTTTGGTGGTGCCGCACGTGGTTCGTTCGCAATCGCTGGAGCAGGTGAATCTGCGCACCGTTGACACCGGATCCGGCACGTCCATTGAGTTACGCCACACTCCGGCTGAGGGCTCCAACTCGACTCCGGACTCGAAGCCGGCTCCCCCTCCGCATCCATCTTCCAGCGCCCAGCCCAATTTTGGCACGGTTCCCGGCCAAAGCGCCTTGGCCGCTGCCCCAGCAGCGCTGGATCAGTTACACCTGGCCGCGGAAACCACCGGGAACACCACCTCGGTCAAACCGCAGGCATCTACGCCGCAACCTCCCGGCGTGAACTTTTCGCTTACTCCACAGTCTGCCCCGGTGGCTCCTGGCGCTACCTTCCAGGTCTCCGTGGTGCTGACCGGAGGAACAGATATCGCTTCCGTTCCCTTGCAGATTTCCTACGATTCGACCACGCTATCCCTGCTCAATGTTAATGATGGTGACTTTTTGGGCCGCAACGGTCAATCCGCGGTACTGACTCATCGCGACGATGGACCTGGCGCCATCAGCATCAATGCTTCGCTTCCGCCGGGAGCGGCCGGCGTGAATGGAGCCGGGGTGGTCTGCGTGCTTTCATTCCAGGCCAAGGCCTCCGGAAATAGCGTCATCGCCATTACCCGTCCGGGCGCGGTCAACAGCAAGCAGCAGATTCTTCCGGCCCAGGGCGCGCGAATCAACATTCAGGTGAAGTAAGCCGATGAGGTTCTTATCATGAAGGAAGCCCGGCCAATCCAGAACGCCCACCCCGGAGAGCGAGGTCTCACACTGGTCGAGTTGATTGTGACTGTGGCAATTCTCTCCATCCTCGCCTCGGCCGCGTTGCCCGTCGCCCGCTTCCAGGTCAAGCGCCAGAACGAGCGCTACCTGCGCTACGACCTGTGGATGATGCGCGACGCCATCGACCACTACAAGGACGCGGCCGACAAGAACGCCTTCCAGACCAAGCTCGACAGCCAGGGCTATCCACCCGACCTGGAGACACTGGTTAACGGAGTAGAGGTTCAGACAAAGAAGGTGAAGTTTCTGCGCCGCATTCCCGTGGACCCCATGACCGGCAAGGCGGAGTGGGGCCTGCGCTCGATGAAGGATGATCCCACTTCGACCTCCTACAGCGGGGACAGCGTCTTCGATGTGTACTCCAAGTCCACGGGCACTGCCCTTGACGGGACTAAATATTCTGACTGGTAGCCACAGATTGGCAACAGAGGATTCATTGAGCAGGATTCGCAAACAGGACGCGGGCTTTACGCTGATGGAGTTGATGATTGTGATGGCCATCATCGGCATACTCATGTTGGTGGCCGTGCCCCGCTTCACCAGCGCAATCAAGATGGCTAAGGAGGCCGTGCTCAAGGAAGACCTGCATGTGATGCGGGCAGCCATCGACTCCTACACCATGGACAAGCAGAAGGCGCCGCAAACGCTCGAAGACCTCATCACGGATGGCTACCTCAAGGCCGTCCCCGTGGACCCATTTACTCAATCCAAAGACACCTGGGTCACCGACTCCAACGGAGCGCTATACTCAGTGGACCAGACCGAACCCGGCATCGACGACATTCACTCCGGCTCTCAGGAACTGAGCACCGACGGACAAGCCTACTCTACCTGGTAGTCGCAGCGCCGGCTTCACCGGACCCCTCATGAATTCCATGGCCACTAACCCACCCGCCGCGCTTGAATTCGCATTGCAGGTTGAGCGCTGCTACGCCGGCCTCATGCTGGCCGCTGCTTTCGGCCCGGATGCGGAACCCAGCCTGTGTGGGAAACTGCTCTACGCCGGCCCGCTCGACACCCAGGCTTGCGCACTGCTGATGGCGGCCAACATCGCCGGCGCCGCCTCGCTGGCCGTCTCGACAGAGGCCTCCGCCGGCAAGCAGGCTATCCGCGACGGCGTCGTGGACTTCCTCGTCACCTCGCTCGATGAAGCCCTGCGCATTCTGAAAAACGAGATACGCAAGCGAACCACGGTCGCCGTCTGCGTGAGTATGTATAGCGAAGCTGATTTCGCACGCCAACTGCTGGAGCGCGGCGTGCTCCCCGATCTGCTGCCGCCACGCTCGGCGCCCGCGCCGGAGTTCGCCGCCTTTCTCCATCAAGGCGCGCGTCCGGTGGCGGCTATCCATCCCGATGCAAACCAGGTGCTGCTTACCTGGAGCGTGGCAGAAGCACCGGCACAATGGCTGCCTAAACTCGATGCTCTCGCTTTCAATTGTCTGGATGGAAATATGGGTGCCCCAGGTCTCGCTTCTGAGACCTGGGATTCCGCCCGACGATGGCTCCGCCTAGCCCCGCGCTACCTGGGCCGGAGGTCGCAGGGCCTGCGCCTGCTGCGCTGCGATGAATCTACCGCCGCAAGATTTCGGAAGATGGTTCAAGAGCAAGTGGTGAGCGGGGATATTTCCGTTGCGGTGGAGATTCAGTCATTTCCTCCGGCCGCTTCAATCAGCGCCCAGAGTTCCTTCACACCGTAGCCGGTCTTGGCGGAGACGGGAAGAAGCTCGTCCAACTCCAGCCCCTGCTTCAGTGCCAACAGGTTGCGCGTGCGCTCATTGCCGCTGAGCCGGTCAATCTTGGTGGCCACCACGGCAAACTCACGCCCCGCGGCCCTGAGCCAGTCGATCAACTGCCGGTCAGAGTGCTGCGCTGGCACATTCGCATCCACCAGGCACACGCACAGTTTCAGCGTGGAGCGGATCGCCAGATAAGGCTCGATAAACTCTGGCCAGGTTGCTGAAATCGACTTCGAAATCTTCGCGTAGCCGTAGCCGGGAAGGTCGGCAAAGATCAGCTTCGGCCGCCGGCTCGAATCTAATAACGCAAAAAAGTTGATGGCCCGCGTCCGGCCCGGCGTCTGCGAGACTCTAGCCGCCTTCTCGCCCACCAGCTTGTTCAGCAGGCTCGATTTGCCCACATTCGAGCGGCCCAGAAACGCGATCTCCGGCTCATCGGGCGGGGGAAATTGCGCCGCCGCCAGGGCCGAAATCAAAAATTGTGTCGTATAGCGCATAGCGAGGGGAAACCAACGAACTGCTTCGAGCATACAGCGTCATCCCTACACCTGCTCATTCTGAATTCCTGCACGTTTGCTGTATTGCCGAATCTGAAGTGCAATTGGCCCATTTCCAGCGCTGTTGCATTCGTATATTCTCTTTATATGGAAACCACAGGTTGCGGGACTGCGATCGTGACGCCCTTCCGGGCGGACGGTTCGATTGACGAAGCGGCGCTGAAGGCGCTGGTGAACTGGCAGATTGAGTCGGGCATCGACTTTCTGGTGGCCTGCGGCTCAACCGGCGAAGCGGCCACGCTGGACGAGGACGAGTGGCTGAAGACGGTGAGCCTGGTGGTGGAGACGGCTGCTGGCCGCGTGCCGGTGTGGGCCGGCTGCACGCACAACAACACCCGGACACTGGTGCGGCTGGCCGGCAAGCTCAAGCAGATTCGCGGCCTGGGCGCAGTGCTTTCGGCCAATCCCTACTACAACAAGCCTTCGCAAGAGGGCCAGTTCCAGCACTTTTTGGCGCTTGCGCAGACGGTTGCCCCGCTGCCCGTGGTGATTTACAACATTCCAGGGCGCACCGGCGTGAACCTTGATCCGGCGACGGTCGCGCGGCTGGCTGCGGCAGCCGCCAACATCCAGGCCGTTAAGGAGTCCAGCGGCAAGCTGCCGCAGGTCGCCGAGTTGGTGCATCTTCTGCCCAGCGGCTTCAAGGTCTTCAGCGGAGATGACAACATGGCGCTGGGCTCGATTGGCGTGGGCGGCAGCGGGCTGGTCAGCGTAGCCTCGAATGAAATACCGGCAGAGATGAGCCGTATGATCCATGCCGCGCTCAGCAACAACTGGACAGAGGCACGCGAACTGGAGCGCCGTTACATAAGATTGATCGACGCCAACTTCTGGGACTCCAATCCCTGCCCGGTGAAGACGATTCTATCGCTGATGGGCCGCTGTACGGACCACGTCCGCTTGCCGCTGGTCCCGCCTCCAGCCGCCACGCGGCAAAAGCTGGAGCAGGTGGCCGGCGAGCTGGGACTGCTCAAGAAGTGAGTTGTGTTATTGGATCTAGATAGTCTGCCTAGCCCGCCAGCGCTTTCTTCACCATTTCGCTGATGACGCGGCCTTCGGCGCGGAGGCTGGCGGCTTGCAATTTGGCTTGCACGGCCTTCATGACCTGGCCCATCTCTTTGGGGGTGGGCGCTTTGCCGATGGCGGCTGTGACTTCGGCGACGGCTTCGGCGACTAGAACTCCGAGGGCGGCTTCGTCTAGGGCCTTGGGCAGGAACTCCTCGATGACCACAATCTCGGCGGCTTCGGCGGCGGCGAGTTCGGGGCGGTTGCCGTTGGTGAACTGCTCGATGGAGTCGCGGCGCTGTTTGATCATGGTGGCCAGGGCTTGCTGCTCCTCGGCGGGGGTGAGCGGCTTGCGATTCTCGATGAATTTATTTTTGAGGGCGTTCTTGATGAGGCGCAGGGTGGTGGTGCGCGTCGCGTCATGGGCCTTCATGGCGAGGATGACCTGCTGGTTGACCTGGGCTTCGAGTGCTCCTGCTTCGGGCATAAATTCCTTTCTTTCTAGCTATTAGCTGCTAGCTTCTAGCTGGTTTTGGGCATGTTCGTGTTCGTGGTTTCCTAGCCTTTTGTTGCGTCCCCAAAGAAGAATTGTACCGATTTTGGGCTTTAGATGGAGGATTTGAGCCAATTTGGGGAGATGACGGAGATTTCCACATAAAATGATTTCACATAAACCACAAATATGTGTATTCTGTGATTGACGGATGGCCGTGGGGAAGCGGAACCGCTCCTTGGTTGAGAAGAACCTGTCCAACCTTAGATTGAACGTACAGGTTTCCAGCTTCCCCGGCAGGCCCCGTCAGAAATCCAGGAGAGAGCCATGATACGCAAGACACGCTTGTTTACACCCGGTCCGACACCGCTTCTTCCCGCTGCGCAGTTTGCCATGGCGGCAGCCGACATTCACCACCGCACGCCGGAGTTTCGCGCGCTGTTTCAGAAAGTGCTCGCCCAGTTGAAGATTTTTGTGGGCACACAGAATGATGTTCTGGTGCTGTCGTGTTCGGGGACGGGGGCGATGGAGGCTTCAGTTTCCAATTTGACCTCTCCGGGCGACCGTGTGCTGGTGCTGACGGCAGGCAAGTTTGGCGAGCGTTGGGTGGACCTGGCCAAGGCCTTCGGCCTGGTGGTCGATGTGATGGAGAAGCCATACGGTCAAACCTTTGACATCGCCGAGATCAAGGCGGCGCTCAAGCCGGAGCACAAGGCCGTGTATATGCAGGCCTCGGAAACTTCGACCGGAGCCAGCCACAATGTGGAAGGCGTGGCTGCTCTGGTCAAAGGCACAGCCACGTTGCTAATTGTGGACGGCATCACCGGGCTGGGGACGCAGACGTTTGATGTGGACGGCTGGGGCATCGACGTGCTGATCGGCGGCTCGCAGAAGGCGGTGATGATTCCGCCGGGGCTGGCCTATCTGAGCGTGAGCGAAAAGGCGTGGAAGGCGATGGAAACATCGAAGAATCCGCGCTATTACTTCGACCTGCGCAAGGAGCGCAAGAACGCGGTGAAGGGCGAGAGCGCGTACACGCCGGCAGTGGCACTGATTGCAGGCCTCGGCGCCTCGCTGGATTACATTGCCGGGCAAGAGGGCGGTGATCTGGAAAAGGGGCGCATCGCGCTGATCGACAACGCGCAGGTGAATGCGGCGGCGACACGGGCTGGACTGGTGGCGTTGGGCTTTACGCTGTTTGCTCCCACGTCTCCGTCAGCTGCGGCAACGGCGGTATTGGTGCCGGAGGGGTTGGATTCGGGCTCTGTGGTGAAGGCGCTGAAGGCGAAGTTCAGTTTGGTGACGGCGAACGGACAAGGCACGATGCAGGGCAAGATCTTCCGCGTGGCGCATCTGGGCTTCTTCGACTACCTGGACACGATTGCGTTCATGGGCGCGATGGAACACATTGCGAAAGACGTGCTGGGTCTGCCGGTGAAGTATGGGCAGGGCGTGGCGGCGGCGCAGGAAGTGTATGCAAAGGCAGCTTCTAGCCACTAGCATCTAGCTGCTAGCTTGTTTTTTTTGCTGAGTGAGATTTGTGGTTCCCCACCCTAGCCACAAAACAAAGACGTGGCGAGGGTGGGGCACCCAACTTCTGTTGGTTAAGATTCGTGGTATTCCACCCTTTCGCCAGACAAAAGCGAAAGGATGGTGCACGGAGTTGAGGTAAGGACGACTGGCTTATAGCTAGGGGCTAGAGGCTAGCAGCTAGGAGCTGTTTTTCATGTCTGAACTGAGTTTTGGGGAGAAGCTGCTGATCGCACGCAAGCAGCTTGATCTGTTTCAATACGAGATGGCGGAGCGGCTGGGGGTTCATGCCAACTCGCTGACCAAGTACGAGCGGGACGAGGGCAAGCCTCATGCGGCGGTGGTGCGAATCTTCGAGATGCTGTGCGAGCAGAACAACATTCGCTTTGACGAGTATGAAGCAGTGCGAAAGGGACAGGGAGGAAAGATGAAGATTGTTTTGGCAGAGAAGGTTTCTCCGGCGACGTTGGCGGTGTTTGCGGCCGAGCCGGGGTGGAATGTTCTGACGCACGATCAATTGCCACAGGGATTGGCGGCGGCGCTGGCAGACGCCGATGCGCTGGTGGTGCGCTCGGCGGTGCAGGCGGACGATGCGCTGATGGGCCACGGGCCCAAGCTGCGGGTGATTGGCCGGGCCGGGGTGGGCGTGGACAACATCGACGCGGACGCGGCCACGCGGCGAGGCATTGTGGTGATGAATACGCCGGGCGCGAATGCGGTGTCGGTGGCCGAGTTGACCATTGGCCTGATGCTGGCGCTGGCGCGCAAGCTGCCGGCGGCGAATGCGACCATGCACGCCGGCAAGTGGGAGAAGAAGAACTTGCAGGGCGCGGAACTGCGAGGCAAGACGCTGGGCATTCTGGGGCTGGGACGGATTGGGCTGGAGGTCGCCAGGCGGGCCAAGGGCTTTGGGTTGGAGATCATCGGCAGCGATCCGTTTGTCTCGGCCGCCGTGGCTAGAGAAAACGGCATAAAACTTGTGACACTCGATGAGCTGATAGCCAGCTCGGATTACATCACGCTGCACGTGGGACTGACGCCGCAGACAACCGGCGTGATCAACGCAAAAACATTGGCCGCGATGAAGAAGGGCGTGCGCATTATCAACTGCGCACGCGGGGAATTGATTGAAGACGCGGCGCTGGTGGAGGCGCTCAAGAGCGGACAGGTGGTGGGCGCGGCGCTGGATGTATTTACTGTCGAGCCGCCTAAGGACTCGCCTTATGCCGCGCTCGACAATGTGATTCTGACGCCGCACATTGCCGGCTCGACAGGAGAGGCGCAGGAGGCGGTGGGAATTCAGATTGCGCGGCAGGTGCGCGATTATCTCAAGCTCGGCGTGGCGCAGAATGCAGTCAATCTGCCGTCGCTGAACCATGAAGAGTACGTGGTGCTGGCTCCGTATGTCGACCTGGCCGGGCGGCTGGGTTCGTTCCTCGCCCAGACCGGCAAAGGCGGAATCGAGGCCATCGATCTGATCTATGGCGGAGTTCTAGCCGAGGCCAAAATTGACCTGGTGCGCAACGCGGCCATCGCAGGGCTGCTGGCTGGCTCCGAGAATGTGAACCGCATCAATGCGTCCTCGGTCGCCGGCGAGCGCGGCATTCGCATTCACGAGATCAAGGAAGACCACGAGACGGGCCATCGCGGCGGCGCTACGACGGTGCTGACGATCAAGCTGCACACCGCCAAAGGCGAGAGCCGCGCCACAGGCACGGTGATCCGCGGCGAGCAGCCGAGGTTGTTGGAGTTCGAGAGCATCGACATCGAGACGCCGCTGGAGGGCAACCTTCTGGTCTGCCGCAACTTGGACGTGCCGGGCGTAATCGGCAAAATCGGCACCATCCTCGGCGAGCACGGCGTCAACATCGCGAACTTCGCGCTGGGCCGCGAGCGCGCGGGATCCAAGCCGGTGAAGGCGCTGGCCCTGGTGCAGGTGGACGCGCCGGTCTCTGACAAAGTGCTGACGGCGCTGGGAACCATTGAGGCGCTGCTGGAGGCGCGGTTGGTGAAGCTGCCGGAGATGGGATACTAACAACTTCGCCGCAAGAGCAACGCAAGAGGAAAAACAAAGAGGCCACCCCAAACCAGAGGTGGCCTCTTCACTTTGAGCAGTACCTGTCTAGCCGAATAGACTAGAGTGCCCGAGCCAACTGCGCAGGTAGGCGACCTGGCCTAGATGATAGGTCTCATGCCATGCCAGTACGCCGATGAAGCCGCTGACCTTACCATCAGGGCTGGGTGGTCCGGGAGGCGCCGGAGCGGCCAGTTCCTCAGGAGTGAGATTGCTCAAAGTGGTATCCAGCGCAACGGCGGAGTCGCGCCAGAGAGCCAGCAGCGCATCAGGGGCTGGGTAGCTGGCGCTCTCGTCGAGCTTTACGGACCGGGCGAAAATCTCCAGACCGGGGCAGGACCACTTGCCGCCTACGCGGTTGATGAGCGCATGGCGGGCCCAGATTACATGGCCGACGATCCAAGTGACGTGGTTCGAATGGTCGTTGGGACGGGCGAACCATTGCTCTGGCGTGAGATCGGCTACAGCTTTTTGAAGGCAGCCGGTATTCTGGATAAACTCGCCGGCGACGCCGGCTATAACGGCAGGAACAGGCATGAAAGAACCTCTGAGAGGAATTGTGTGTTCAGAATACGTAGGGTCAGGGATACACGATTGGATAGGTCGAGGTCAAACGGTAAACCACTTCCAGGCGTCAATTTCCCTCTTATTTGAAGCGGATACGAAGGAAACGATTCAGAAAGACAAAGGCACAAATATTGTTTGAACTCACTTTGTCGGATCGGTGACGCGGCCCATGAACAGAATGCCGCCCGAGTGATTGTCGCGGATCAGGAAGATGAAGGGGTGGTCGGCGCGGAAAACAGGTGGCGGCGGCGGCTGAAATCTCGGCGGCATCGCAGTAGCTTTCTCCATAACCACTGCCGTCGCCGCCGCCGCTTCGGTTCCCTTCTCATCGACATTGATATATGCCTTATGGATCACCGCGGAAATAAATAGTTCGCGGTTGCCGGTCATTCCTGAAAAATCGGCGGCGTTCGCATCAAACGCCTGCGGCATCCCCATTGCGCCCAGCGTGCCCTCAAGCGAGAATTGCCGCGTCATCTTAAACTTGGGCAGCGTCAGGATCACTTCGGGAACCGGATGCAACTGAGCGAGCCATTGCTTCATTTGGGAAGCTGTCAGCGACTCTTCCAAAGCAGGCAGACCGCCTATTTCCCTGGGCAGGAAGACGATCATGGACAAGTCCCCGCTCTCATAGGGGATTTCCAGTACTTGAAATGTTCCGCTGTCGAAATAATCGAAACCTTGAGAGAGGTGCATCAGGGGCGCTTTAACATTCCGCGCAGGGGATAGATGGAAGTCGTCCTCCTCTGTCCACGCCTTCTCGAATGGCGTTTGCCAGTCACCCTTGAAATAGATGGCGTTGGTTAGCACCATCTTAGTCATCGAGTTGAGCACTCCAGGTTGCAGCAGATTTGCGATCTTGTTATCGGTTTTCTGCTCGACCCATTGGTTGATGGTCAACCGCGCCGCTTCGGGAGCGCCTTTGAAATCCACCGGATTGAATCCCGCGCCGTAATCTCTCTTGGTCAGCTTGAGAAAATCATCGCGAAACATATAATCCCGCTGCGCCCAAAGAGCGTCGGCGACGCGAAGCTGGTATCCGTTGTGCGCGGTATTGAGATTGCTCAGCAGGGCGCCCATCGCCGGATGCAACCGCTCCGGCGGCAGCGTGAAGTGCAGCGTCTTCGCCATCTCGGAAGCGGTGTCGCCGCGCGCCCCGGCATAGGCCATGGCCAATGCGGTAGAGATGCTCTGCGGGGAGAAAAAGAGATTGCCGTCGCGCGAGCGCAACTGGGCGTAGAGCGCTACAGCGAAGGCGTTGTCGCCCTCGACGACTGCCGTCTGATCGACCGTAGCCGGTGTGGAGGTCTGCGCCGCACATGCAGCCGCCTGAATGACGAAACACGCGATAGCAATGAACGAAAGCTCATGCGCTTCCATCAAGCCGGCACGCCAAACGATATGCCTCTCTCAAGCTTACGCGCGGCTCAGGTAAGCGCCCTCGCTGGTGTCGACGCGGATTTTTTCGCCTTCATTGATGAAGGCGGGCACCTGGACGACGAGGCCGGTCTCCGTCTTGGCGGGCTTGGTGACGCTACTGGCGGTGGCCGACTTGAGGCCCGGCTCGGTCTCCACAACGGTCAACTCGACGGCGGCGGGAAGATCGACGCCCACGGCCTGGCCGTCGTGGTAGCTGACCTTGATCTGCAAATTCGGCGTGAGGTACTCGACGGCGTCGCCCAGCGTGGAACCCTTAAGAATGGTCTGCTCGTAGTCGACCGGGTTCATGAAGTAGTAGTCGTCGCCGTCGTTGTAGAGGAAGTCCATGGAGATCGAGTCCACGACCACCTTCTCGATGGCGTCGGCGGAACGGAAGCGATGCTCGAACATGGCGCCGGTGCGCAGGTTGCGCAGCTTGGCCTGAATAAAGGCGCGCAGGTTGCCGGGGGTGCGGTGCTCAACCTTGAAGACCAGGTGAAGTGAGTCGTTGTGCTTGATGATCATGCCGGGACGCAGTTGCGTGGCGGGAATCGCCATAAGGGTAAAACTCCTTGCTCTGTTTGCGGACTTCCGCGGGAAAATTTGGCTTTGGCCTGTCCTTATTGTAGCTTAGCGGCGGAAAAGCCGTCCCAGCGAAGCCGCAGGCGTGGTATTCTTTCGCCAGCAAAATTTTCCACTCAAGTCAGGTCGCCAGCATGAAAATCTGTCCTATTTGCGATACGGATTACCCGGATCAGCACAACACGTGCCCCACCGACGGAGCAGTGCTGATGGCGTCACAGGAGCTGGCCGCGGGCAGCCTGGTCATCAACAAATTCAAAATCATCAGAACACTTGGCCATGGGGGAATGGGGATCGTCTACCTGGCCGAACACATGATGCTGGGCGACTTGGTGGCGCTGAAGTTTTTAGCCGCCGAACTGAGCCACAATCCCGAGTTCTTCAAGCGTTTCCGCAACGAAGCGAAGGCTGCCTTCTCCTTGCATGATCCCAATATCGTCCAGGTGAAGGAACTGTACCAGACCGAGGACGGCAGCCCGTTCATCTCCATGGAGTATGTGGATGGGAAGAGCCTGAGGGCGGCGCTGGAAGCGGAGCGCAGAGGATTCGATGTCCGGCGGGCTCTGGATCTGTCGCGCGGCATCGTAAGCGGGCTGGCCGCGGCCCATGCTCAGAAGACAGTTCACCGTGACATCAAGCCGGAGAATATCGTGCTGGCACGCGCCGCCGATGGCCGGGAGACCCCCAAAGTTCTCGACTTCGGCATCGCCGCCATCGCCAAGAACGCGAGCCAATCGAGCATGTCGCGCGGACGGTTTCTGACGCAGGAATATGCCGCGCCGGAACAGTGGAGGGGGGTGCCTTCCGCCGAGTTGGACGGCCGGACGGATCTTTATGCGATGGGCTGCGTTTTTTACGAGATGCTGACCGGACACACGCCATTTCATGCGCACGATGAAGAAGGCTGGAGCCGGCTGCACCAGATGGAGACGCCTCGCTTGCCCAGTGAATGCCGTGCGGAGCTGGCCAACTGGCCGGGCCTGGATGGGTTGGTGATGCGGATGCTGGCCAAAAACCGCGAGGACCGCCCGCAAGACGCGGAGGTGCTCAGCGAGCTAGACGCAATGCAGTCCGGCCCCGTCCAGAGACGTACGGAGCAGAGTGCCGAATACGCGCACGCGCCAACAGTCATCGAGAGGGACTGGGGGCATCGGGAACAGGACGTTGCGGCGTTTACGCAGCCGGCGCCGCAGACGGTTACGCGACCGGCGCCGCCAGTCGAGAAGCGCAAGCAGCGGAGTATTCCCGTCTGGGCCTGGGGAGCATTGGCGGTTTTGGTGCTGGCTGCCGTCTTCGCCACGGCTTGGATTCTTACCTCCAAACCGCAGTCCCAGCAGACGCAAGCGTCGGCGAATCAGCCGGTCGTAATACCACCGCTGCAGGCTGGATCGAACGCGAATCCATCCAATTCGCAAACCTCCGGTTCACAAAAACCGTCGCCGGCAACTATGACGAATACCTCGCCAGCGAGTACACAGGAACAGAATTCTACGCAGGCTAGCAATACCAAGCCGCCGGTTACCCAGCCGCAGTCAGTAATACTGCCGAATCTACAGCCGAGTATCAGTGATATTACGGTCAGAATAATGTTCAACAAATGATAATGAAAATGCCGAGGAAGCACAGAGAGATGCCACTGAATCTCATTTTGGACAGCAAGCTGGTACAAATGGACTGACGGGAGGTCTTTATGTGAGTCAGAGAACTTTAGCTCTACAGAAACAGGAGGGAGCCAAAAAAGAAATTATATACCAAAATATGAGAATCGTTGAAAGTAATAAGCGATCGCTTCGCGGAAAAGAATAAAAAAGATGGTCCAGAATTCATCAGAATATTCAAATCTGATTACTTACCAAGGAACGATGTATACCAGGCTACT
The DNA here is from genome assembly GCA_963804295.1 of uncultured Acidobacteriaceae bacterium. GTDB lineage: Bacteria > Acidobacteriota > Terriglobia > Terriglobales > Acidobacteriaceae > Telmatobacter. The sequence goes on along the minus strand of CAWDQS010000119.1, from coordinate 3,984 downwards.
GAAAATGATGAGCAATTCTGAAAGAACTCAATATGAAGATAACCTCAAAATCTGGAAAGATCTCTCTAGAACTATTCGAGAGTTTCATAGAGAACTAGAGCTCAGAGCTGACAAGTATGAGCCTGGCCCAGTTGAGACGGCGATAGATGCAGTTAAGGAACCTAAGTTTGAAATCCTCACTCCTTTCGTCGAGGAGATATATAACGTATTACTTTTTTTTTGCAGTATTAATTTGCTAGTACTGGAAAAAATGTAGAAAAAAATTGAAACGCCCTCTACTTCGAAAATTCTGGAAGTGCATTCTCGCTGATGATAATAATCCCAGGTTCGCATTCAGACCAAGAGAACAGCCTAAGAGAACCTTGAGAAGATCGAATAACAAAAGTGACCTCAGCAGCTGAAAAAGGCCAAAACACTTTATTCCGAATTAGAGATGGTTAAAACTCAAATCGAAGCATAAATTCGAGTTAGAGAGCAAATAAAGTGTCACTTGATTGAGATCAAATATATGAGTAAATTCACAAAGTTCCAAATTTTCTTATTATATTAGGGTTTGCTGCCGCTAAAAACGATCGAGAAGATCACATAGTTCCCAAAGAAATCAATGATAAATTCAATCATCTTCTTGACAAATACAAGAAGACAATGAGCAAATGTAAAAAGATGCTTGATACGAAGAAAGAGCCACTGCCAAGCCCAGCTCCGGATATCGTCCGCGATGTGCGAAAAATATCACTCGAGGAACAAAACTTCAATGCTTCCGCTTTAATCGCGTCTAGCATTATAGAAGCATTCACTTTTGGCATAGTAAGTTTAGAAGCAATTTGAAATAATTATTGTAGAATCAAAAATACTTCGAACTGATAATAGAGGCGGCGACAGTTGTCAAACCAAAGCCAGAGCCGAAGCCTGCTCCAGTAGAACCTCCCGAACCCAGACCAAAGACAAGCTCAGCCTCAAATCACCGATCCACCGATTGAAAAGTACTAAGTAATCAATCATTCTAACTCTTTTAGGACCAAAGCCAATGCAACCAAAGAACTTCGTTCCATTCTTGCTTCGAAAGAGAAGAGGAAGACTAGGACTCATCAGATTGGACCGTATCCCAGTTAGCCGAAAGAGATTCTTCGCCGAAATCGATGAGTTCCAGTATCTACATCAGTCAACGGCAACAACAACTCATCGTCAGCAAAAATGGTATCGGAGGGCAGACGAGTGCTAATGGAACTAATCGACAGGCATGGAATGGACCTAACGCCGGCCAAGTAGAACTCCTCCTCATCTACAAAGCTCGAATTCACCTTCAAATTCGATTTCAAATAATAACATGTATAATGTATCATCAAATCATCTATTTGCCAAGACAAAGTTATTGAATCTGGACAGATCGGAGGGCGAAGATTCGATTCTTGGCTTCAGAAACAAACGATTTGAAAATCTGATTGTTTTGACGACTCAGAAGATGATATTCGAGAAGTCAGCAAAACCATTGGAGACTTACGTTGAGCAATCACAAAAATTATATGAAATCACGTAAGACAACCACCCCAGGCATGCCCCAACCAAGCTCTATGCTATTAAGATCTCCAAGCAGCAATCAACCATAAGATAGAGTGAGTCCATAATCTATTAGAAAGGCTCTCTTTTCTAGTCAAACTCTTCTGTACAGTCAACGAGTTTTCATGATTTAACATCAAATTTTCTGTTTTATTAATAAATAGAATGACTTAGTCTTTACGACATCTTTCTCATAAAATCCTCAACGCGCAGGTTTGAACAAGCTATTATTAGCTAATGGATTTTTCAATCGTTTTCTGAAAAAGTCTCCCAACCCAGCAAACAAGGATAGTTTCGGATTGGATGTCGCAATCGCTGCTTCTTCCCCCTCCTACTTTAGGTGCAAATAACCCTCCAGCTTGACTTATTTATGTTATTGAACAATAGCTTATGCCCTGTCAGAGAGATGCCACTAAATAAACTTCCTGGCTTCTTCTCCTCTGATTTTTGTTCATTTACAGTTTCCTTCGTAGATTGAGGGATCATGAAGGTGCTTGCGAAAAGCTGAAATTTGCTAGAATCTTTGTCAGTCTTCACTTCCTGAACATTGGTTGGCAATTCAATGTCTGGCTGACTCAGCTTGGGTTGTTCTGTGTTTGATGCCCAACTAAAACTTGTAGCTGGTTCATAAGGCTTGTCAGACCCAACGAGATTGGGGCTGGAGCTGTTTTTTCATTTTCTGCTGGGCAGCTGGCTTTTGATCCAATTTAGACAATACACCAACATTATTGAGACCAGTAAATGGAGATTCAGGGGCTCAAATTTAGTTTCAGGGAAGTGTTTGGTACATTAGAGTGACATTCTGGCCTACACAGAGTTGTCTTTACCTCGTATTGAGTTGTCTCTTTGCCAATCATAGAAGATTGATTTGCTGGTTGAGTTTTTGGTAACCGTACAATCCCAGAGATGGGCTTTGCTCAGATTTTTTGAACTAAAAAGGCCTCCAGAAGATTTTGTTGAATCTTCAGTTTTATTAAATTTTTGGAACCCAAAAAGGGAAACTACTGGTTGAATAACTTCATTTTTATCCGCTTTTCTTCGGGAAAAGTAGTACAGGACTGTTTGATGATGGAGCTGACTTCGGAGCTTCGACAGGTTTATTTTTTGTTCCAAAAAGAAACGCGGGGCTTGTCAAATAAGTGTGTTGGAAAAAGAGGCAAGGCTTTTTCTAAGCTTCAGAGGTCTTAGAAAAGCCTGAAAGCACCGAGCAACCAAAGAGTGCCTTGCTCACAATTTGAGGGCCTTCGGCAGCAGAGGCATGAAGGGGAAATAAATTAGTTGAAGGCTGATGTACTATTGGTTCTTTCGGTGTCCTGACTGAGTGCAGTTGCTGGCATTGGAATAACCTTGCATCCACTGTAGGTGTCTGTTCTCGGGGTGGACTAGCAGCATTTTTATTTGGAAGAGAGTGCCATAAGAACCCATCATAGGAGGTTTATCAGGAGATTTCTCTCCATTTATATTGACATCTGGCTGAGATTTTGATTCTCTACTTGGATGGATCTCCTGAATCTTAGGCTCTGATTCCGCTTTAGTTTTTACTTTTTCCTCTATTATTTCATTCATTTTTTTCTCAGAGTTTTCCAAAGGAGTGTGATTCAATAAGGTTCCAGGAAATTTATCCTCTGGTTTGACTGGGGCGCTTGATTCTGAAGTACGAATTATTCTTCCCTCATTACTTATTTTTCTATGGTGTCTGCAAAGCAGATAAATTCGATATTGGCCTTATCGCCTTTGAATTTTATGCTGTTCTCAGATTTTTTAATCGGAGTGATATCATCAGGGATATAGGAATATAGATCACTCCAAAAGTAATTCTTTATCCCACGAACCGCGGTTGGAGTTGGTTTTCTTGAAACTTGATGTTCTTGAGCGTTGAGGAAGCTTCCGCTTAGGTGGATCTTCTCAGCAGTGCTTCTCTTCGTTTTTATTTAATACTTTAATTCGAGATTCTCCTGATGATTTGACAACGGAAGGAACGAAGGGTACTTAACTTATCTTGATTATCACTTGAAACTTTTGCTTCATCCGTAGCGTTGTCGCAGGCTCCTTCATGACTTTGTTTGTGGTTTGAGTTTGGCGTTGATTGCATTTTTGATGATTTACCAGATGAGTTACTATAAATAATTAGATAAGCGCTCTCAACTCGATTACGCTCTATAGAGTGCGTATAATATCAAGAGAAGAGCTATGATTATAGGTAACAATTGAGGGAAATTGTTGATGCATCTGCAAATAATGTCAATCGAATTTACAATATCTAATGAGATACAACACAATATTTTAGCATAGATTTATGATCTATAGAAATGTTGAGAAGCGATTATCGGGGTTGGGGTTGGGGTTGGGTTGGGGTTGGGGTTGGGGTTGGGGTTGGGGTTGGGGTTGGGGTTGGGGTTGGGGTTGGGGTTGGGGTTGGGGTTCAGG
>CAWDQS010000118.1:0-3119 GCA_963804295.1 uncultured Acidobacteriaceae bacterium | reverse complement strand
AGACCCAGCGAGGCGAAACCGCGGCCCTATTGCTGCCGACAAGCAATAGTTCATAGTTTCCTCCTTGATAAGTAATACCGCCATCGGCGACATCCTGATTCTCCGGTATACGTCGCAGGGCAAGCCGGTAAGGGAAAACCGATTGGCTGCCCAGCGCGGAGGAGCCAAGATGCAGCCAGCCATTGAGTCTCGCCAACTGTGCCGCGGACTCCGCAAGCGAACTCTCCAGCAGGACCGGCTGATCGGCATCAACCCAATCCGTGCGCAAAGGATAGGGCGAATTTGGCGAACACCCCGCGCCTATTTCCTTGGGTGTTTGCACTTCGGCATCTACGTCGCTGCGCTTGAACCATGCGTAACTGATCCCGGCGCCGGTGGGGTTGCCTGCGATCACATACATTGCCAGGGCGCGATCAGAAGTAAGCTGGGCCGCGCTTGCAGGCTCGGTTCCGTCCGGCGGCGACAGCAGGCCTTGCGCCGACTCCTTCGGCAGCGGAGCGTCAAACCAGACGATGGCGTTGGAGGGCAGCTTCTTCAGTGACCCTGCCGACAGCCGGGCGCCAAGCATGACCAGATTCTCCTTCCTGATTTGACCCGCGGCGGTCGTACTCGAATGTGCGGAGAGGGTCCAGTGCGTGCCGTCCCAGGCCAGGTGGTGAGTCCATGGAACCATGGAAGGGTCGGCGGCGAACTTGACATAGGCCGCGCGCAAGACGGTGAGAGCGTCCTGAATCTCCGCCAGCGAGAGGTTCGAAGCGCCCGCATAGAATCTCAATGCTGGCCTTGGCGCGGGCACCCACTTGGTTAATTGGACGATGTCTTTCACGTGAACCGCGGCGCCTGCCGGTGAGATCACCGTGGCTCTGGAGCGAGCCAGACCGATTGGATCGCCGACCTGGAACACCGCGCGTACTCCGTCAGTGGCGGTGAGTTCCGTGAATTCGCTGCCCTTGCCTATGTCGGCGAGAACGCCGATATCGAGGACCACGCCTCTGGCATCGGCGGAGACGATGGCTGCCGTGGGTGGACCGCTGCCCGCCGATCCGCCGAAGAGCGGCTGCTCTTTGCGCGCGGTTGAGGTGTCCAGCTCCGGTTGCTGATTGGTTGCGCCTGGAGCCAGTTCCATGGCGACCTGCAGCCGCTTGAAGAGGTCGCTGACGGGCTGGTTGGCGGGCAGTGCCTGAAGCGTTTCGACCAGAGCATCTGTGAACAAGCCATGGGGCGGATCGCCATCTTGCACATCCATCGCCGACTGATCCTTCTGGGTCGCGGAGAGGACCAGCACGGGATTGTCCGCGCGGCTCTCTGGAGGGGTTCCGGCAGCTTCTGAGGGATAAGGATCATCCGGCATGGGGCGCGGGTCAAAGTCGAAATCGCGAGCCACCAGCGCCGTGCTCACCGCGCCCCGCGCCAGCGATCCGGAGTGGCAGGAGTCGAAGATAGCCGTCAGGTGGATGCCCCGGCCGGCGGCTTGATTGAAGATGTGGCGGAGATCGCGGCTAAAGAGGTCATCCTGGCCCAGATACCAGTCATAAGGCACGATGGTGTTTTCCACGCACGAGGAATTGAGGCCCGTGCCGTCAAGGTCGTAGAGCTGGCAATGCCTTTTGGGGTCCGCGTTGGGGTCCGCGCGCAACGAACCGTGCGAAGAAATGTACAGCACCACCGTGTCGCCCGGTTTCGGGTCGTTCACCAGATACTGCTGCATGGCCTTGAGCATCGCGCCGCGGGTTGCGGCCTGGTCCAGCAGAATGTGAATGTGCTGGTCATCATTGGGAAAGCCGAACTTCTCGCTGGTAAGCATCTCGCGCATCGCGGCCACGTCGTGTGATGGCCCCTTGAGGTCATGGTAAGTCAACAGCGGCTCATACCGTCCCGTGCGGGGAGCGCCGCCAGGAACCTTTACATCGTTGCTGGGATGCGCGTAGTTGTCGATGCCGATCAGCAGAGCGCTCTTGGTTGGAGCCGTCGGTGGCGCGGATGGCGCCTGTGCGAAACCCCGAAAGCAAAACAAAACGCAGAACACGCGAAGCAGAAATCGAACCTGGGATAATTGCATCGTGTACTCCACTTCCAGTTATATCCATCGGTTGGACCAAAAGGTAAAGAAACGGTGAGCGAAAGTCAAGCAGTTAAGCGTCTGGATAAATGCGCCAGATATTAGTTAGACGGAGTAATCGCGGCGGATGGCAGGCATGGTTCGAGCAATCGCTACTGAAAGAGTGCGCATCCGGGCCGAATAACCTAAACTTTTACGCCGGAAAACCGTCGTATGTATTGTGAACGTCAGGAAGATGGCCTGTATATACTCAAACATAAATGGCGGTAGCGCCGAGGTGAAGAAATGCGGATTTTCGACAGAATCGCACGGATCGAGCCTTTCCTTGCTTCAGCTCGCGGGGCTTCGGCTCGCGGGATGGCTGTTGCACTGGCGATTGGAGCCCTTTCGCTGGGCTGCGCGCTTGCACAAACCGCACCGGCCAAGGGGAGCGCGGAGACCCCCACGGGAGCGGCAGGGTTTTCCATCGAATCGGAGATGCTGACTTACCGCGCCTTGCAGTCCAACAGCGAAGCCATCGCTTGCGACATCGCCGCGTTCGTGAATGGAACCAATGCTAATTTCAAAGATCATTCCGCCGACTCGGTTTGTGAAGTGAAGGCGGGCGCCAATAAAGCCACCGTCGTCCTGCTTCCCTTCGAACTCGAGTGAATTCCTTGACTTCCAGATCTGGCGCGCGGATATGGCGACGATGAACAGGCTGCAAAACAAAGCCAATGAGCTTGGTTGCCCGGTAAAGAAAGCCTCGAACTTAAAAGGAGCGACCGCCGCTGTGAATGCCGCGATAAGCGCTTCGCCGGCCGGCCCGCCGCTGGCTGTCGCCCAGGGCGCTCTTGCCTTGTTGGCCAGGGAAGAATCCTCCACGTCGGTCGGCGGCACCATTCATGACCAGGCCTTCATGGACGGGATTGGCCGGGAATTGCAGCAGCTCAGCATCTCCGTGGTGATGCCTACCGCCTACACGCCCTACTCTTTGACCTCGCTGGACGAGTCGGATTCGCCGTTTCTTAAAAGCCTGGCCAGGACTCTGACTGCTCGTGGCTGCCTTGCTGGTCTCGCG
>CAWDQS010000117.1:0-7224 GCA_963804295.1 uncultured Acidobacteriaceae bacterium | reverse complement strand
GTGCTGTTTCTTGCCGGTCGCGGGGTCGGTCCAGTCCTTTGTACCCTCGGCCAGGGCAATGAAGTTGGCCACAGTTTTGGGCGCCTGACGCTGAAAGAACTGGCAGGTGATGCGGCCCATGGATGTGTCCATGACCACGGTGGGGCCGTTGGGATGGGTCATGGCGGCGGAGGTGGCCTGGGGCGCGTCCGGGAGGTCGGTTTGGGCGTAGGCTGAGGCGGCAAAGGCCGCGGCCAGAGCGGGAAGGAGAAGTGTCTGCTGTAGTTTCATACCAACATTGAGGGTAAATCATCCACCTGCGGTGGGGCCAACTGCCTTCGGCTTGTCCGCGCCAGAAAAAAGGCGCGGGCAAACTTTTCTGGATGAGTCAGGGTTTTTGTGGTTCGTGGTTGCCAACCAACTTCACAATGATTTCAAAAAGCAGGTTTTTCGACTCCGCTACGCTTCGCTCAGAAGGATGGGGCACGGAGGTAAGACATGATTCATTGAAATCCACGAAGCTTATGCGAGCGAAAAACGGGCTATTGACCCCACCGCAGGTGGTCAGCAGCCCTTCTTGCAGCGGGCCATGATGGCAGAGTGGAGGCGTTCGCGCAGGCCGGAGGGCAGGTCGTAGATTTCGTGGGAGCGGTAGATTTCGATGGTCTTCTTGGTGGTATTGAGGATGACCTCGCAGTGTCCGCAGCGGCCGAGGTGGGTTTGTAATTCGGCGCGCATCTCGGGGGTTATCGTGCCGTCTATCAGGTCGTCGAGATGGGCGAGAAACTCTTTGCAGGTCACTTGGCTGCCCCCGTTTCTCCAGATCTCGTTTCTTTGGACTTTTTATTCCTGTGGAAGAAGCGGCTGAGGCGCTCGCGCAGTTGCAGCCGGGCGCGCAGCAGGCGGGATTTGACGGCGGGAATGCTCAGTCCCAGCGTCTCCGCAGTCTCCTCGGTCGAAAGCCCTTCCACATCCCTCAGCACAAACACTATGCGAAACCCCTGCGGCAGTCCTTGAATGGTCTTGCGTAAAATCTCGGCCAATTCGGACTGATTGTAGTTCTGCTCCGGATCAGGCGCCCAATCAGCCAGATCGCGGGGAACGCTGCCTTCTTCGGTCTCGATGTCCTCGTCAATCGAAACCATCTTTCCGGTGCGCCGCTTGCGCAGCCGCATCAGGCTTTCATTGACCGCAATCCGCACCAGCCAGGTGTAAAACTTGGAATTGCCCTGAAATTGGTCGAGCTTTTCATACGCCTTCAGGAAGGCGTCCTGCATGACGTCCTCTGCATCCTCGCGATTCTGGGTGATGTGCTGGGCGATACGAAAAAGCTGGCGCTCGTACTTGCGGACCAGGGTATCGTAGGCCGAGACATCTCCTTCTCGCACCCTCGCGACCAAGGCTACGTCCGGATGCGGTTCGAGTTGTCCTGCAATCGATTGGATGGTCGGCATGGGCATTGGTTGCAAAAACCGCAAGACAGGCAGCGAATTGCGTTTCGGGATCCTTAATTAAGTGTACCGGATGGCACAGTCGGGAACCAAATGGGAAACAGATGGCTTGGCTACTGATCCAGCCCCAAATAAATGCAACACTCCTTCCCACCCATTCCGCAAAATAACAAGAAGCAGGTTCTTCGACTCCACTCCGCTTTGCTCAGAATGATAGGGCACAGCGTATAAACTTTTGGGCCGGATCAATAAGGTCCAACTCGGTGGGGCTGTCCCACTTTGCGAGCTTTGCGGTAACGCAAGAGATTCCCGGCGGCCATGTCCGGGGCAAAGCAAATTAGAGTGAAGAGATGAGGGTTGCATCTTCTCCAACATCTGTTTCCAGACTGGCCTCTCGATTTTTGGCTGGGTTGCTTTCATTCTTATTGATTGTGTTGCCGGTTGCGGGGCAATCCACCGGCGGGTCAACAACCAAGCCGGCTGGACAGGCGTCCTCCACGGCGAAGAAAAAGCCGTCGCAAAAGACAACAACGCCGGCTAAATCAGGCACAAAGGCTGCGAAGCCCGCGGGGCTGACCGGCAAAGCTGCAACTAAAAAAGCCGCCAGCCCTGCTGTGAAAGCGGCCAGGCGCGCGCGAACGGCGCGCATCAGGCTGGCCTTTGTGGCTTCGACCGAGCTGCGGCCCATGGCCCAGCAACTGGCCACAATGCGCACGCCGGCGGCTTACGCTGGCGTGAACAAATATGCGCATCAGCATACGGGCGAGGCGGCAGCGGCGGCATATCTTGCGCTGGGCCACGCGTATCTGCTGGACAATCGCTACGAGGATGCGATTGCCTACTTTCGCCTTGCCCGTCAGGCGGGCGCGGAGTTGGCCGACTATGCAGAGTTTCTGGACGCGCGCGCCAACCATAATGTGGGCAACAACGAGACAGCCGAATCGCTGCTACATGGTTTCACAGGACGCTATCCGGAGAGCATTTTTGTTGCCGAGGCGCCGGAACTGGAAGCCGAGACCCTGTTGGCAGTGAAGGACGATGCCGGCGCGCAGCGGGTGCTGGCGGCAGCCGCGGGCACCGCCGCCGCAAACCGTCCCGGCTACCAACTCGCGCAAGGTGAAGTGGCCTTGGCGCTGGGAGAGAAGCAGCAGGCCGAGAGCCTTTTCAAGCGGCTGCTACTGGCCCATCCTATTAGCCCGGAGGCGGAGATTGCGCGGGCAAAGCTAACCGAGATGGGCGCGGCGAGCAGCCTGACTACAGCTGAACTGCGCAGCCTGGGCGATGCCTACTACAACGCCGGACATTACTCCGAGGCAAGCGCGCAATACCATGCGCTGGCGCGGCAGTCGAATCTCGACCCAGAGAGCCGTGCGGGCTTTGCCGTGGCCGCCGCGGCCTGCGACCTGAAGCTGAAGCGGCTGACCAAGGCCCAGGCCGAAGCGCTACTCAACACGCCGAACGAGAACGGCGCGCGGAGACTTTATCTATTGATGGAGCTGGCCAGGAATCGCAATGATCTGAAAGAGTAAAACGTATCGTGGCAGAGCTGGAGTCCCGCTTCCCGCAGAGTCCTTGGCTGGCCGAGTCACTTTACTCCAGCGGCAATCTGTATTTGCTGCGACACGATTATGTGACAGCGGTTGAATATTACAGCACACCTGGCCGCGCAGTTTCCCTCGAGCAAATACGCGCGCGACGGCGCACTGGCGGGCGGCTGGCTCAGTTACCGGCAGGGACATTACACGGATGCGGCGCGCCTCTTCGACGAGCAGATCCGCCTCTATCCCAGCGCAATAGAGACGGCGCCGGCACTTTACTGGCGCGGGCGTTTGTATGAGACGGTGGAACAAAAGCCCGACCTGGCCGCGGCCAACTACCGCACTTTGGTCCGAGCTTATCAGCGCTACTTTTATGCGCAGTTGGCCCGGCGACGGCTGGCCGCGCTGGGCAAAACGCCAGATAGAATCCTGTCCGCGCCGCAGCCGCAGTTAGACCAATTTCAGGCTCCGCCGGTGCCGCCGCTAGAGGAGAGTTTTCCCGCCGCCAGTCCTCATCTGGCCAAGGCTCGCCTGCTGGCCAACGCGGGCTTGAACGAATATGTCGCGCGGGAGATTGCCGCCGATCCCGACTCTTCCTCCTGGAGCGCGCTGGCCGAGGCGCAAATTTATGCCTCTTATGGCGAGCACTTTCGCGCCATGCGGGTGATGAAGAGAGCTTTGCCATCAGCCTCCACGGCCTCTATCCAAGCCATCCCGCTGGCTTACTGGCGGATTCTTTTCCCGGAGCCTTATTGGGAGACGATCAAGACCGAGTCGGCAAAAAACAATCTTGATCCGTATCTGGTGGCCGGGCTGATTCGCCAGGAGTCGGAGTTCAACCCCTCGGCCATCTCTCCCGCCAACGCCTACGGGCTGATGCAGTTGCTGCCCTCCACGGGCAAGTCGATGGCGCGCGAAGAGGGCATGGAACACTTCCAGACCTTCCAACTCTTCGATCCTGTCACCAACATCCGTCTCGGAACCCGCTATCTGCGCAAGACGCTGAACAAATTCGGCGGAGTGACGGAGTATGCACTGGCCGCCTACGATGCCGGGGACGACCGGGTGCTTGAATGGCAGGACGCTGGTCCTTACCAGGGCATCGACGAGTTTGTCGAATCGATCCCCTTCACCGAGACGCGCGAGTATGTCGAGAGCATCCTGCGCAACATTGAGACGTACAAGGCAATCGACGCGTATGCCGGCTACAAAGGCAAGGCGGCTGGGGGAACGGGGCAATAGATTCTGCATGTAGTGGATAAGCGCATGCAAGGACGCCCGCTCTGTTCAACCATCGGGCTGATCACGCGACACCAACTGTGCTGCGGCGATGCGGTGATCTGCGGCGGCGTCTTATGCTCGGCCGAGTACCGGCTGGACGGCGAGACGATCATTTTCCGCATGGACCAGTAAGCGCTCTCCAGCAGAACGCGGGACACTGAAGTTGAGTGATTCATCTCAGAGGATGGCTCCGCGTGCTCAGGTTATGGCCTGAGAAAGGTCGATTTGTGCGCTGGCTCACGTAATCACTCCCGTGGACCATTTACCATAGAATATGGATTGCTAGCGTTGATATAGTATTCATGGAGTCCTGAATGTCCCGAATCATTGAGATTACTGAACTGGCGCTTCGAGATGCGCATCAGAGTTTGCTTGCCACCCGCATGTCGCTGGACGACATGATTCCCGCCTGCGAAGAGATCGACAATGCCGGTTACTGGTCAGTGGAATGCTGGGGCGGGGCAACCTACGATGCCTGTATCCGTTTTCTGAATGAAGATCCGTGGGAGCGTCTGCGCACCTTCCGCAAGCTGATGCCCAAGAGCCGGCTGCAAATGCTTCTGCGCGGCCAGAACCTATTGGGCTACCGGCACTATGAAGACGGGGTCGTGGAGCGCTTTGTGGAGAAGGCGGCCTCGAACGGAATCGACGTCTTCCGGATTTTTGATGCGCTCAATGATATCCGCAACCTCAAGACCAGCATCGATGCGGTGAAGAAGACCGGCAAACATGCGCAGGGCGCAATTTGCTATACCGTCAGCCCCCTGCACACCGTTGAGGCTTATGCCGAGAGGTCCGAACAGTTAATGGAGATGGGATGCGACTCCATCTGCATCAAGGACATGGCCGCTTTGCTGAGGCCGCAGCCCGCCTATGACCTGGTAAAGGCCATCAAGCGCAGGTGCGGCACAGAGACGCTGCTTCATGTTCATACGCACGCGACTACCGGAGTCACCATGGTCTCGCTGATGAAGGCCATTGAGGCGGGGTGCGACATCGTGGACACCTCGGTCAGCTCCCTGTCGCTGGGTCCGGGACATAACCCCACGGAAAGCCTGGTCGAGCTGCTGGAAGGGACGGGCTACACGACCCGCGTCGATCTGGAGCGCGTCCAGCGCGTGTCCAACCACTTTGCAAAAATCCGCCCGCGCTACAAGGAATTCTTCAGCGAGAATATCGGCGTGGATACGGAGATCTTCAAGAGTCAGATTCCGGGCGGAATGATCTCCAATATGGAAAGTCAACTGAAAGGACAGGGCGCGGGCGACCGGCTGAAGGAAGTGCTGGAGGAGGTTCCCAGAGTTCGCAAGGACTCCGGCTATCCGCCGCTGGTTACGCCTACCAGCCAGATCGTCGGCTCGCAGGCGGTTTTTAATGTATTGATGGGCAAGTACAAGGTGCTGACGGGAGAGTTTGCCGACCTGATACTGGGCTATTACGGAAGCACGCTAGGCAAGAAAGATCCTGAGGTACTGAAGCAGGCCGAGGCACATGCGAAGAAGCCTGCGATCACGGTTCGTCCCGCCGACTTGCTCAAGCCGGAGTGGGATGCGCTAAGCGCCACGGCGAATGCCTTGAAGGGCGCGAACGGCAGCGATGAAGACGTACTGACCTACGCGATGTTTCCCAAGGTTGCGCCGGGATTCTTCGAGAGCCGCGCGCAGGGCCGCAAGAATGTGGGCAAGGATCCGACGGGCAGCGCTGCTGAGACGAAGGATCAAAAAGCACCCGCTGCGGCGGGCGGCAAACCGGCTTTGGGCGCCAAAGTGAACTATGTGATCACGATGAACGGCAAAGAGCACCGGGTAACCGTGGCTCCTGAAAAATAAAACGTATTCATATCGACGAATCCAGAAGACGAATTCAGGAGCTAGGATGGCTAAGCAAGCAAAGAGCACGACGAAAACCATGGCCGAGAAGCTGACCGACTTGAGCGCGAAGCGCGTGAAGCTGGAACAGGGCGGCGGCCAGGCGCGCATCGATAAGCAGCACGCGTCCGGAAAATTGACGGCGCGGGAACGGATTGCCCGGCTGGTGGACCAAGGCAGCTTTCAAGAGATCGGATTGTTTGCCCTGCACCGCTCCACCTACTTTGGGATGGCGGGAAAAGAGATGCCCGCCGATGGAGTGGTGACCGGCTGCGCGCAGATCGACGGACGCCAGGTGCATTTGGCCAGCCAGGATTTCACCGTGGGCGGCGGATCGGCGGGCGAGACGCACAACGACAAGGTCGTGGACATGATGCGCCTGTCCCTCAAGACGGGCAGCCCTTTCGTCTTCATCAACGACTCGGGCGGGGCGCGCGTTCAAGAGGGCATTGATAGCCTGGCCGGATATGGCCGCGTGTTTTATCACAATGTTCTGCTCTCCGGAGTGGTGCCGCAGATTTCGTTGATTTGCGGACCGTGCGCGGGAGGCGCAGTTTACAGCCCCGCGCTTACGGATTTTGTGATCCAAACGCGGCAGGCGCGGATGTTCATCACCGGACCGCTGGTTATCAAGCAGGTGACCGGCGAAGTGGTCAGTGATGAGGAGTTGGGCGGTCCGCAGGCGCATATGCATCACTCAGGTGTGATTCATCTGATCGCCCAGAACGACGATGAAGCGGCACATCTTTGCCGGCGGTTGCTCAGTTTCCTGCCTTCCAACAATCTTGAGGATGCGCCGCGCGCGGCCTTCAATCTGCCTATCGAGTCCGATGCGGAGTATGAACGGAATTGTTCCGGTGGACGACAAGGCGGCTTATGACGTGCGGGAAGTTATTACGCGCGTATTGGACTATCAGGATTTTTTTGAGATTCAGCCGGGGTTTGCGGCCAACATCGTGATCGGCTTCGGGCGGCTGCAAGGCCGGCCGGTGGGCATGAGCGACGGCCAGCCGAATCAACATGGCCGGCGTGCTGGACATCAATGCCTCGGATAAGTCGGCGCGCTTTGTGCGCTTCTGCAACGCATTCAATATTCCGCTGATTACG
>CAWDQS010000116.1:0-7778 GCA_963804295.1 uncultured Acidobacteriaceae bacterium | reverse complement strand
AGATGCGAGGCATCCTTGCCGGTTTCACATGGCATATTGTCGTTTATAAACGAATAAATATTCCAGATATGCCAACTATCACAACTATCGCTGTTGTCGCTGGTATCGCACGAATCTGCCGCGATCAATGAAATTCTGGCTCCAGACCGAAACTAATTTCTGGTCCTGGAGCCATTCGATGGATCAATTACCTCTTGATATATTCAAAATACTGGTGCAATTCGTGCTTGGCCCCATGATTGTTGCCTGGTTTACGGCTAAATTGAATAAGCGATCAAAGCGCAGGAAAACGCGAGCCGGGAAAAGGATCTAACAACACCATGATGTACAGGTGCCCTGTGTTGCGCAACACTGCGCCGTCTGGTATTCGTTCAACAAGCAAGTCGCTACGCGTGCGCGTGAACCGCATCCTTGCAAACCTCCGCCAGCCGGCCGATGCCTACCCGAATCGATTCCGGCAAAGCATTGGAGAAGTTCAGCCGCATGAATCGCTGACCGCTGGCGTCGGGGAAGAAATCCCGCCCCGGTACAAAGATCACTTTGCGTAAAAGCGCTTCGCGCAGCAGATCGTTGGTGTTCACTCCCTCGGGACAGGTCACCCAAAGAAACATTCCTCCCTCCGGATGTGTCCACTTGAATCCTGGAGGCATGGTTTCCCGCAGTCTCGCATCCATGATCGCGTAGCGTTCCCCGTAGGCGCGCCGGATGCGCTCGATGTGTGCGTCGCTGTCGAAGTCCGTCAGGTAGCGATGAACGATGCGCTGGTCCAGGCTCGAGGTATGCAGATCGGCCGCCTGCTTGACAATCGTCATCTTGCGGCGAATCTCTTCAGTAGCAACCACCCAGCCGATTCTGAGTCCGGGCGCGATGATTTTTGAAACTGTGCTGAGATAGATAACAATTCCTTCGGTGTCCAGCGACTTGATCGGAGGAATCGTTTTCCCCGCGTAACGCAGGCATCCATAGGGATCGTCCTCGATCACAATCAATCCATAGCGAGCCGCGATCGAATAAATAGTCTTGCGGCGCTCCGCTGCGAGCGTCCTGCCGGTGGGATTCTGGAAATTAGGAATCGTATAGAGAAACCTGGGCTTTTCGCGCTCGATCAATGCCGGCAACTCCTCCGGGATCAGACCGTGGTCATCGGTAGGGACCGTGGCAAAGCGGACCTCGAATGTCTGAAAGGCCTGAATGGCGGCCATGTAGGTCGGGCTTTCGGTCAGGACGCACTCTCCCGCATCCAGAAAAATCTTTCCGGCCAGATCGAGCGGCTGCTGGGAGCCGGTGGTGATGAGAATATCTTCGGCGGAGCATTCGATGCCTCGCCTGCGAGATTCGGCGGCAAGAATCTCCCGAAGCGGAGCAAAGCCCTCGCTGGGGCTATATTGCAACGCGGACGCGCCGGTCTCATGAAGGACACGCTCCGCCGCGGAGAGTACATCGTCCACGGGGAAAAGTTCCGGCGCGGGAAGACCTCCGGCGAAGGAGATGATCTCCGGCTGTTCAGTAACCTTGAGAATCTCGCGGATCGTCGAGGTATGTACACTATCCATCCTGCGCGCGAATTTAATCGTCATAACTTACTCCCGGCGAAATTTATTGGCCTGCTCGAACTCCTCGCGCAACTCCGGCGTACGTAGGTTTTCGCGCAGGTGAGCGAGGCGCTGCTCCAGGGCGAGTAATACAGCCTGAACGGCTTCGGTGTTGGTGAGGGCGATGTCGCGCCACATGGAGTAGGGACTCGCGCCCAGCCGTGTCATCTCGCTAAGTGCGCGTCCGCCTACGTCTTTTAGTTCGGGAGCATCACCGACTTTTTCTTCCAGCAGTGCACTCAGGGCCGTGGCCACAAACTGCGGCAGATGGCTGACCCATGCGACTAACTCATCGTGGCGTGCGGGGTCTAAGTCGAGAGTCTTCGAGCCCATGGCAACGACCCACTCCCGCCAGCACTTGACTAACTCAGCGGAATGGGGCGAGCGCTGCCAGGTTGGGTCGTCAGTGAAGAGCCAGACGCGGTTGCGAAAGAGATTGGCGTCGCCCAGCACCGCGCCGCCGCGCTCCTTGCCCGCCATCGGATGCCCTGGCAAAAACGCCGCGCGCTCCGGTGTGTTGAACAGCCGTCCAGCGGCGGCGGTGATCTGCGCCTTGGTCGAGCCCACGTCGGTGACCAGATGCTCGGGACCAAGAACGCCGGAGAGTTTCTCCATAAAGTCGAGCGTCGCGTAGATGGGCACGGCCAGCAGCACAACTTGGCTCGCCCGCGCCGCCTGCAAGGGGTCGGCGGCGATGGAATCGATCGCACCCATGGAGAGCGCGGCCTGCGCGCCTTCGGGACTTCGGTTCCATCCGGTGATGGAGCCGTGAAAGCCCGCCGCGCGCAGCGCGAGGCCCACCGACGTGCCCAGCAGGCCCGTACCCAGAATGGAAATGCGCTCGATCATGGTTTCATTCCTTGCCACATACAAATCAGCGGGCAAAAAGGGATTGCAACTGAGGAAGTGTCTGGATCAACAATACACATGCTAAAATCCCCGCAAAAAACCAAAACGGCCGCCTCTTCGGATCAAAAAACACAACAAATATAGCTGCAACAATGCCAATTGCGTCGGTTTCAGTAATATGCCCAGGGCTGCGCAGAACTACTATGAGTCCGGCTCCAATCCCTGCTAACGCACTCGGAACCCGCGCCCTGTACGGTCCGGGTTTGATGAAAGTGTCCGAGACTTGTTCTTGTGGCTTCATTGGTCCGTTACCTCTGTATTACATCGTTCTACCCACCGCAGTGGCAATCACGCGCAACTGCCCCATCAATTCGTCGAACTGCTCGAGGTACAAAGTTTGCGCGGCGTCGGAGGCGGCCTTGTCGGCGTTAGGATGCACCTCGACAAGAATCGCGTCCGCGCCCGCGGCCACCGCGGCGCGCGCCATGGGCGCCACCATGTCGCGGCGGCCCGTGCCGTGCGAGGGGTCGGCGGCGATGGGCAAATGCGAGAGCTTGTGAATCACCGGAATCGCCGAAATGTCCATCGTGTTGCGCGTGGCGGTTTCATAGGTTCGAATGCCGCGCTCACAGAGGATCACGTCGTAGTTGCCGCCGGCCATGATGTATTCGCAGGAGAGCAGCAACTCCTCGATGGTGGCCGCAATGCCGCGCTTGAGCAGCACCGGCTTGCGCGCCTGGCCCAGCTCGCGCAGCAGGTTGAAGTTCTGCATGTTGCGCGCGCCCACCTGAAAGAGATCCACGTAAGGCAGCATTTCCTCGATTTGCGAGATCTCCATCACCTCGCTGACCGTGAGCAGGCCGTTTTCCTGAGCGGCCTCGTGCATCATCTGCAGCCCCGGAATGCCCAGGCCCTGAAAGGCGTACGGCGAGCTGCGCGGCTTGAATGCTCCGCCTCTGAGGAAGCTGGCGCCGATGGCCTTCACGCGCTTTGCGGTCAAGAATATCTGTTCGCGGCTTTCAATCGCGCATGGACCTGCCATCACGGCTACTCGCTCGCCGCCGACTTTAACACCGTTGGCAAACTCAATGACCGAGCCATCGGGACGAAAGGCGCGGCCGGCCAGCTTGTAAGGCGAGCTGATACGCAGCACGTTGAGTACGCCAGGCAGCACTTCAAATTTGGTCAGCTCCACATTTGCGGTGGGCCCGACGCCGGCCAGAATGGATTGAATTGCACCGGTGGTGCGATGCACGCTCAGTCCAACTTCCATCATGGCGTCGATGACGGCATCGATCTGTTCTTCGGTAGCTCTTTCTTGCATGGATACAATCATGGTTCGCTTCCTGTCTCGGTCGTGTCTGTTGTTGCAGCGTCTGTGGCGTGGCCCGATGCAAGCGCCTGGGCATTTCTCTCCGATGCCAACTCGTTCTTCTGCAAGGCTCGCATCACGTCGATGATGCGCTCGTAGATGTGCGTCAGCTCAATGTCCGGCAAAGGACCCTTGTTGGCCGCGCGTACATTGGCGTAGACCACCTTTTCGCGCGCCGGCTCGTAGACCGGTAGCGAGGTGGCTGCCTTCAAGTGGCCAACCATCTGCGCGGCGCGAGCCCGCTCGCTCAGCAGTTCCACAAGCTGGCGGTCCAGAATATCAATTTGGTCTCGCAGTTCTTCCAGCGTCATTTCATCCTCGTGTTAAAAGGCTAGCTGTTAGCTTATAACTTCGCTGAGTCACTGCCAGCCTGCGAAATCACTCCGGCAGCGAATGAGCAATAAGCTGGTAAACAAGAGTTAAAGGCCAAAAGCTGAGGGCTGCATTTACCGGGCCAGCGCCGCCTGGGGCAGACGAAGGCCCTTGATAAATCGGGCTACCGCGGCGGGAGCTTCGTCGGGAACAGATTTTTCGATCAGCTCCACAATCGCGCTGCCGATCACCGCCGCATCCGCAAACTCGGCCACCTGGGCAACGTGTTCCGCGTTGCTGATGCCGAATCCGACGGCCACCGGTAACTTGGTGTATAGCCGAATTCGCGCAACCAGAGAGGCGGCATCGGAGGTCATCGCCGCTTGCTTGCCGGTAATCCCCACCCGCGAGATGGCGTAGACGAAACCCTTGGAGTGCTTGGCAATGGCTTCCAGCCGTTCGTCGGGACTGGTGGGCGCGGCGAGAAAAATCGGCGCAAGCCCCACACGAGCCATCTCACTGAGGTACTCGTCTGCCTCTTCAACAATCAGGTCAGTCACTAGCACGCCGTCCACGCCGGCTGCTGCCGATGCATCAGCGAATTGCGGCAGGCCGAAGCGCAAAATCGGATTCAAGTAACTGAAAATCACCAGGCCGGCAGCGGGCCGCGCCGTGCGAATCTGTTGGGCGATTTCGAGCACGTCCTTGAGCCGCGTTCCTCGCGCCACCGCACGCTCGCTGGCGCGCTGAATCACCGGCCCATCGGCCAGCGGATCGCTGAAGGGCACGCCAAGCTCGATCACATCGGCGCCCGCGTCGATGGCCGCAAGCGCAATCTCGCGCGTGGCAGCGAGCGTTGGGTCGCCAGCCGTCAGGTAAACCACCAAACCCGGTTTGTGATCGAATAGTATCGCCATCGAAATTTGTTATCACGCTCCCTGAATCTTCAACTCACGCGCCAGGATGCCCATGTCCTTGTCGCCGCGTCCAGAGAGGTTCACCACTAGTATGTCACGAGAATCCATTGCTGGAGCAATACGCAGCGCCTCGGCCACGGCGTGCGCGCTTTCCAGAGCCGGCAGAATTCCCTCGGTCCGCGCCAGCCGAACCACCGCGTCCAGAGAGGCCGCGTCATCCTGCGATACGTACTCGGCGCGCCCCGAGTCGTGCAGCATCGCATGCTCCGGACCGATGGAGGCGTAGTCGAGTCCCGCTGAAACCGAGTGCGTCAGCGCGATCTGCCCGTTTTCATCCTGCAAGACATACGAATACGTCCCCTGCAAGACGCCCGGCGCTCCTCCGCCGAAGCGCACAGCATGATCGCCCAATGCGGGGCCGCGTCCTCCGGCTTCCACGCCGATGAGCCGGACTTGAGAGTCGGTAATAAATTCATAAAACGCGCCAATGGCGTTCGATCCCCCGCCCACGCAGGCGATGATGGCGGTGGGCAAACGACCTTCGGCAGCAAGAATCTGCTCCTTCATCTCGATACTGATGACGCGCTGAAAGTCGCGCACCATGGTCGGATACGGATGCGCCCCCAGCGCGCTGCCCAGCAAATAATATGTCGTCCGCACGTTGGTGACCCAGTCGCGCATGGCCTCGCTGATGGCGTCCTTCAGCGTCTTCGAGCCCGACGAAACCCCGCGGACTTCAGCCCCAAGAAGGCGCATACGAAGCACGTTCAACTCCTGCCGTGCCATGTCCACATCGCCCATGTAGATGACGCAATCGAATCCCAGCAGCGCGCAGACCGTTGCCGTCGCCACGCCGTGCTGCCCCGCGCCGGTCTCGGCAATGACGCGCTTCTTGCCCATGCGCCGCGCCAGCAATCCCTGGCCTAGCGCGTTGTTGATTTTGTGCGCGCCGGTGTGCAACAGGTCTTCGCGCTTCAAATAAATCTTCGCCCCGCCCAACTGCTCCGTCAGCCGTTTGCAAAAGTAGAGCGGCGTGGGCCGCCCGGCGTAGTGGGTCAGCAGGTCGGCCAACTCCGCCTGAAAAACCGCATCAGCCCTGGCTAGATCGTATTCGCGCTCCAGCTCCACCAGCGCCGCCATCAGCGTCTCCGGCACATACCGCCCGCCATAAACGCCAAACCGCCCCGCCCGCGACTCAGACGGAACTGCCGGAATTGTGATCGATGCCATGGGGGCCTCCTGCGCGCTGGATTGAGTAAAAAAGTGGGGACTCTTCAGTGTACAAGGGCGGAGTGTTTCTCAGTGGCTAGCAAACGGGACATGCTTCAAATCCGCCCCATGTTGCCGGGCTCCACTTACCGTCACGCTTTTCGAACGCATACCAATTCTCAGTGCAACTGCTTCCACCGGCCCCCTCAATCCATCCAAGAGAACTTGCATGTACCAAGCCAAAAGTATGCGCATGATCGAAGTACACTTCACTCATTCTGATGAGCGGCCCCCGCCTCACGTACTTCCGTTCGAGTTTTTGGTCTAGATGCCATAGCTGTCCTGGGGCCGTCACGCATTGCGGTTCAAAGAGCTTGGAATACTCATTGATATGTTTAGTGTCCATCAGTCGATATGGTATCTGCAGAATGAATTTTCTCTCTAATTGCACCCGAACGCCATCGCGGCGTGTAAACTCCTCAACGGCTTCATTAAACTGGACCATCCGGTCGTCAGGCACCTTCATCACGACACCACCACCAGACATGACACGTTGTATGGGTGTCATTGGGAGCTTCGTCTCTTCTGCAACTGGACGCACGTTATATGTAGAACTGTGCGGATTTTCCGTTGTATCCATAACTAGGTATTCTTTTGTTGTTTTCTGCAAGGCAGGAATCAGCAGCGAATAGATTGCATAGGAATCATCCGCTCGTTCCGCGGGCATAGGGACCGGCCTGCGTTCAGATGAAGGTGCTGCCGGCTTCTGCGCGATGGCCATTAGACCGGCAAGAGCGAAACCAGCATGCAGACAGAACGTACGTCGGCTCATTCTCATAAATACCTTTCACGCCGCCTTCTTCACCTGCAACGTCACTCGTAGGCCGGCCGCGGCGAGCATATTGACCAGCATATCCAGGCCAAAGAGTTCGATCTTGCCACGCATCAGGTTGGAGATGCGTGGCTGGGTCACGCCGAAGACTCTAGCCGCCTCTGTCTGGCTCAATCCTTCACGCTCAATGTGTCGCTTGAGGGCCAGCATCAGTGACGAACGCAGCTTCAGGTTTTCCGCCTGCGCCGGAGTCTCTTCAATGGCATCCCACACACTGTCAAAGCGATTCTTCGTCATGAGTTCAACTCCCTAATCAGGTCCTTGTAACGCCGTGAAGCAAATGCAATGTCTTCTGGGCTGGTCTTCCGTGTCTTCTTCTGAAAACAATGCAGAACGTAGATCGCGTCTGAAAATTTGGCAATATAGTTGACGCGAAATGCGCCATCTACTTCTCGAATCCGAATCTCTCGCACACCCTGACCGACAGTATTTATATGCTTCGAATCGTCCGGGTCCAACCCTTCCTGCACCTGGTAGAGTTGAAAGCCTGCTTCTCGCCGTGTCGAAGTAGGAATGCGGCAAAGATCATCCAGCGCCCCACCTCGAAACTCGATTGGCTTGACGCGTATGTTCACAAACTGATTATACAAAATAATGCATACACAGCAACAAGATAATTAATTTCGAGCTATTTT
>CAWDQS010000115.1:0-4752 GCA_963804295.1 uncultured Acidobacteriaceae bacterium | reverse complement strand
AAGGGTGCGTAGAGTTCCGGCGGCGGCGTTGCGCGGATTGACGGCGGGCGCAAGGCCTTGCTGCTCCTTCTCTTCGTTCAGGCGAAGGAAGGCGGTTTCGGGCATGATCACCTCACCGCGGACTTCGAAAGACTGCGGCAGGCCAGCCTTGCTCAAGGCCTCGGCGGAAATTATCAGCGGCACGCTGCGAATGGTGCGGATGTTTGAAGTGACGTCTTCGCCAGTCTGGCCGTCGCCGCGGGTGATGCCGGTCGTCAGCCGCGAGCCGCCGCCGTCCGCAGGCTCGTAGCGAAGCGCCACGCTCAGGCCGTCAAATTTGTACTCGGCCACATATTCGACCTCAGGTTGTCCGGCCAATTCGCAAACGCGACGGTTCCAGTCGGCCAGATCCTCTTCGCTATAGGCGTTGTCCAGGCTGAGCATGGGGCGGGAGTGCGCGACCTTGCGGAAGCCCTCGGCGGGCTTGCCGCCGACGCGCTGGGTGGGCGAGTCGGGGGTGATGAGCTCGGGATGCGCGGCTTCGAGCTGCTTGAGCTCGTTCATCAGCGCGTCGTAGGCGGCGTCCGTGATCTCCGGCGCGTCGAGGACGTAATACAGGTGCTCGTGGCGGCGCAGTTCGTCGCGGAGTTCGACCACGCGCTGGGCCGGAGGTATGCCTGGGTTGGTTCGTTCGCCCATGAGGTGAATTATAGGTGGCGCAGCAGGGTACTATGAAGGTCAGACGCTATGGAACCAGTAACTCATTTTCTGGCCGGAGCCTGCATAGGGCGGCGGGGTTGAACCGCAAAACGGCCTACGCCACACTTGCTGCCGTGCTGGCCGCCGAAGCTGCCGACATTGACATTCTGTGGGGGTTGGCGGGGCCGGTCGAGGAGCTGAAGCATCATCGCGGCATTACGCACACGTTGATTGCCGTGCCGGTGGTGGCGGCGGCGGTGGTGGGGATGGTTTGGTTCTTTGACCTCTGGTGGGAGAGGCGAAAGCTGGCGGCGGGGTCTGATGAACAGACGCCAGTTGAGGATCGTGGTCTCCCACCCATTCGCCTGAAAAAACAACCGCAGGTCCTTCGACTCCGCTACGCTTCGCTCAGGATGACAGGGCACGGGGCGGGTTCGGGATACCTCGCTCAGAATTCATTGGCGCGGCAGAGGATTCACTGGGGCTGGCTTTATTTGACGGCGATGATTTCGGCGTTGAGCCATCTGCTGCTGGATTGGACCAACAATTATGGGCTGCGGCCGTTTTTTCCCTTCAATCCGCGCTGGTATGCGGGGAGCATTGTTTTTATTGCCGAGCCGGTGATCTGGGTTCTGCTGCTGACGGCGCTGGTGATGCCCTGGCTTCTGGGGCTGGCCGACTCCGAGATTGGCGCAAAGAAGAAAAAATTTCGCGGACGGGGATGGGCGATCTTCGCGCTGACGGGGATGGTGCTGCTATGGGGCTGGCGCTGGGCGGAGCAGGGACGGGCGCGGTCTCTGGCGGAAAACACACAAATTTCCGCAGCTCCGGTGAAGCGCATGGCGCTGGAGCCTTATCCTATCAATCCCTTTCATTGGCACGCGATTCTGGAGACGGCCGAGTATTACCAGACCGCCGAGATCAACACGCTGAGCGGGGAGATTGTGAGCGACCCGCGCCAGGATGTGATCTACAAGCCGGCGGAGACCGCGGCCACCGAGGCGGCCAAACGCACGCCGCTGGGGCAAGTTTATCTGGACTGGGGCACGTGGGCTGTGGTGCGTGATGTGGGCCAGGAGGCAGCGCCGGGAATGATGCCGCCGCAGTTGCCGCGTAACCGGACTTGGACCACGGTTCAATTTATCGATCTGCGCTTCGACTATCCATTTCTCGGAGAGGGCCGCAGCCCTGGCCGGCAGCCATTGAGCGGCTGGGTTTATATCGTGGATGGGCGCGACGAGGCCGGCGAGGCGATGAACGGGCGGGAGCAGCGCTAGACAGCATTGCCCAGGTGAAAAGATTTGTTCATGACGCAAAGATTCCAGGTTGACCCGGCGAGGCGCGACCCGCAGAATGAGAAGAGCGCCGGTCGCGCCGCATGGATTGCTTTTCCCCTGGGCGACGGCGGAATCCTGAAATCCGAGGTGTACATGCCCGCATATCTTCTGTTGCTGGTTGCCGTGTTGAGCCGTTTGCTGCCCCATGCCGGGTGGTGGAACTTTACCGCGGTGGGCGGCGCTCTGCTTTACTTTGGCGCGCGGCGTCCATGGCGGGAGATGCTGGCGCCGCTGGCCGCGTTGATGGCCACGGACTACGTCCTCACCGTTTACATCTACCACTACCCCTTTACCTGGCAGCTCTACGCAGCCACATGGGCATGGTATGGGATGGCCATGGCGCTGGGGTATATTCTGCTGCATGCGCGGACGACGGTTGTGCGGGTGGCTGCGGGCGCGCTGCTGGGGCCAACCTCGTTTTTCCTGGTCTCGAATTATGTGACTTGGCTGAGCGGCTTTGCGTATCCGTATCCGCGGACGCTGGGCGGGATGGGCGCGTGCATGGTGGCGGGCTTGCCGTTCTATCGCAACGATTTGCTATCGACGGCGCTGGTGGCCGGAGTGGCCTTCGGAGTTCCGGTGCTGGTGCGAGGACTGGCCGTCCAGGCATCGGTCTCAGACTTCCGGCAAGGTTGAAGTTTGCGGCGCAGGCGCAGGTGGCGCTGGCCGGGAAGTAGGTTTTTCATACATTCCCAGGTCTTGGTATCGGAACCTGGGGTACTCGGCTGGACCATGGGGTACCCCCCCACCCATACTTTGGACGCAAAGTCGCTGTTTTGTTGAGGTTACAGACGGGGTTGCGCTGTAAAATCGTCATAACAAAGAAGTTCCCTGCAAAATCGTCTAGGATAAGGAGTTACGGGCCGTTTTGGCTTCAGTTGGCTGGTCTCCCTGGTCCCCGAATGCGAGGGACCAGGGGCGCCCAGCGGGGCGAAGTGGGCGTACCTGGACGATGATTAAGGAAGACTTCTGAGGATCATTGTGCACGACGCGGGGAAATAATCTGCATTAAGAACAGTGGTCAGTGATCAGTGGTCAGTGAAGTCGTACGGTAGGATTCGCGCATGGGGTTTGTGGTAACCCGGGTCCCCAAATGCGAGCGACCGGGGGCACCCTCAACTTGATTAAATTCGGTATGAGACAAGGGCCACCCGCCGAGGGAATTAAAACAGGGATACAATGTGGTATGGCCATTTCCAAGCAAGCACCAACACCAGACGAGAAAAGGGCGCTCGCCAGTTTCGGTGCGAGTCTCCTGAAGATGTTTCACTCTGAATATAAACGCAGTTCCGAAAGCCGCAGCATGGAGTACCATCGCGGCACAGTAATCGGCTGGCGCTGGATGTTGGATGCCCTTTACGGTCAACGCGTCACTGAAGAGATTGTTGAAGCTGCCGCTGAAGAAGCCAACCTTACCATTCCTACAGCTTGTGGCATTGATGATGAAGGCAACTGGATTGCCTCCGATTCTGGGGCACATACCTACATTGGCAAGTTGCACGAATAGCAATTTCATGACACTATAGGCGGAACTTCCGCCCTCAAACACTGAATTCTTGATGACTGTCGATGGTTGAAAGTACACACACATGCAGGTGTATGACGCTATCGCTTGACAGCCTTTATCACTTCCTTTTCAGAAACTACTTTATAGGCTGATTCATTGGTACTGCCGGGTTGCTGCTGTCTTATACCACCAAAGAAAACCCAATCGTCGTTTATTGAAACGCCATACTCGTGATTTGCGTGTAACTTAGTGCAAGAGCGCGGGATTCGCATGCTTTGGTCAATAATCTGCATAATCTCGATGCATTCGAGAACATAGTTGGTAATACTTTGCTCTCCATTCTTCGTATAACCATCAACGGTATACTTCGTTGCATAACAAGGCTTTTCTTCGCTACACGTAATATCCACATCAGATTTAGTGACTGACGTTACGTGGAAACTAAGAAGCGGTTCATCTGTGTTTCTTTTTGCGTCGTCTTGTGCATATGCAACTCGCACACATACAAGTGCTGCGAAAAGACAGAGCACAGCAGAGTATCCGAGTTTAGACTCTACGCGCATGTTAAGCCTCCACAATATCCATCCGATAGGATACTCATAAGCCCTCTAAAATGCAATCGGCGGGTGGCCCCGATCCCAGTGAGATTTCCAAACCACGCTGAGGGTGCCCCCGGCAAACCGTTATCTTCTTAGCGGGATTTTTCTAATGGTCTAAATGAAAATCGCCAAAATCTGAAAGCGTTCTGCCGATATAAAGAGTCATCCAGCGTGCCAGTTCTCCCGCTAATGCCTCATCCTCGGTCTGCAAATCATATGTATGGTCACTGCCACCAAATTCGCACGTAAAAGTGACGAATTCATTCATTACAGGAAATACCCTTTTTAGCACAACAGAGTCTTCGTCGGTCGGAAATGCTTGCCCCGAAGAATATGCACCTCCAGGCAACGGGGGCCAATCAGTAATTCCTCTAAAGTCCCTCAGTCTCATGTGCGTTACCTCAAGGATATTGTATGCGAATCGACTGGGCGCCTAATGCCCAGTCCGGATTATCGGACCTTAAATACCACTATCAGACATGTATGCGCGGAATCGTAGAGATCGAATCCGACTGGACAGCCCGCGAGAGAGGTTGGCAATTGCCCGAGATGATGCGCGATTTCCAGGTGGGCCGTTGACATGTAGAGCATACAAGGAAACTGAACGAAGAAGATACATAAAAAGTACAGC
>CAWDQS010000114.1:0-3915 GCA_963804295.1 uncultured Acidobacteriaceae bacterium | reverse complement strand
TTGGAGCGAGTGGGCGGGGAAATTCTTGGAGGCGTGAACAAATCCAAGACGTTTCGTGTGATGGTGGCATACTTTGCAGCCGTCCACAAACTCAAGACGCCAACTCGCCCCACATCCGTGTAGTCGCGGTCAGTACATATTGATGGCGGCGACCACGTCGACGCGATGTTCGCGGAAGGCCTGCTGCCGACAGCAATAACACATCGCTCATGCTCTTCATGGGCGCTGACCAGGAATTCGTCGATAATGAGCTACCGGCCACCTCTTTCCTGCTGGCGTTGGCGTGGATTTGCCAGACGTTGTAGAAGGCGAAGGGTTTGTTGCATCTCCGGGTCCGTGAATTGGACGGCGATCCCGTGTTGCGCCGCAGTTTTTGTGACCATCCGCTTCCACTCGACGGTGCCGGTACACGCGATGCGCGATCCATACTTCTGTACGGCCATCTCCAATCCGAAGAGGACGGCGGCTTTATCCTGGTTGAGTACGGTGACGACGCGCCCACGGTCGATGACGGAGACCCTCCCATTCAGCGTGTACGAGACATCGCCGGTCTTGCGGTCAATTTTCCAAATGCGTGTTGCGGCGATCTGGTTGGCAAGCGCCTGCTCTTTCTGTTGGCTTGCAAGCCGCTGTTGAGCGAGGTCGGCCCAGTCGGTGCTGCCGTCATGATCGGGCGGTGGGCCGATGTGCAGCCCGTTTGCTTCGAGTCTTGCATCGAGCCTCCGCTGATTCCGTTGATCCGCATAGCGCCATCCGCGAAGCTGCGCGGCCGCCCGCGTATCTCCCTCGCTGGCTCTGTCCGCTACCCAGGTGCGGAGATTCTTCGGGAATGCTTCCTGCCGCCGCCTTTGAATAGAGAGCTTCAGGTCACGAATTTCGAGGACGGATTGCGCCGCCGCCTGGGAGAGCAGAACCTTCTTGTCCGGCCATGACAGAGCGGATGCGCGAATCTCCTTCTTTTGTTGCCTCAGAACGTCACGGAGGTATTGGGTGCAGTCCCTGCCATCTGTAGTGAAGGCCTTGCACACTTCCCGTTGCCGATTGCGATACTGGCTATATTCATTCATCAGAGCGGAACGGTCAGCCCGTCGTTGCGATTTACGTTCTTCTCTCTGTGCGGCATTACGTTCGCTATGTTGTGCCAGATGTGGTGCGGAATGTTGTGCCAGATGTGGTGCGGAATGTTGAATGGATGTTGAGGCTGGTGTCCACGGCCCAAGAGCGGCTTCCATTGACTGGCGGTTGGCCTTTCCTGCAAAATTGCTGCGGAATACGTCGGACGCTTTCACGCGGATGTTGTGGTCAGTTGCAAGGACAGTGTATCCGCCCGATTCCCCCTTCTCAACGCGAAGACGATATTTTGCAAGAAGTGTATAAAGGGCTTCCCATGAGGCATTCTGGCGGGTTAGCAGCGTTCGTACATGCGGAGCGACTACACGGAGTACATAAGTTTGCAAGGACTCTTCATCGTGATAATGTTCAAACTTTGCCGCTGCACCTGTCGGCTGTTGTCGAGCAGTACGAAGCGCGTTACGCTCGGAACGTGATGCGCGTACTGCCTGTTTCGATTGCTCATCCCAACGTGTTGGACCCGCCGTGTGTGTCCAGCCATGTCTCGCTTCGAGGACGCGTATTGCGGCATCAAGCGTCAACCAGTTCCGATAAGGTGTATGCGCTTTGAAGGTCTCAGGATGAACCTTGTTCACCATGATGTGAATGTGGAAGTGCTTTTTGTCATCGTGGGCAACAACTATATATTGATGATCCTGGTAACCGAGTTCACGGAGAGTGTGCAGCGCGCAATCTGTCCATTGTGGTTGCGTTGGACGTTCTCCTGGTGGCCATGATAGTTCATAGTGGCAGAGCGCATCCTTGCAGCGTGGGTTCAAAAATGCAATCCCCTCCATCTGTATCGACACCGTGTCCAATCCGGCAAGGTTCTCCGACAATACAACGTCTCCTCGCAAAAGAGGTTCGCCGGTGTCGGCGTCGCGTTCCGTGGTTAGGTACTTGCATAGCCGTTTGAAACTGCTCGCGTGTTGCCGAGTTGGTTGCACTTTGGCAATCATCTTCACTCCGCTGTGTTCTTGTTGAAGGTGGCAAGTGCCGTGTGCAACTCCGAAAGTACCGAGTTGAGTTCACTGCGCAGTTCTTCCTCGTAGGGCAGGCCTTTTATTTCCATCAGAAGATGCTTTTGCAATCCGAAGAGCTTGCTGAGTTCGGCGGCAACTTCCCGGCTTACACGGGAACGTATTGGCCGATTAAGAGCGCATTTACGAATGAACTCGCTGACCGTCAGGCCGGCGAGATGAGCCTGTTGGCGAATGGTTTCCTTCTCTTGGGACAAGAGTTTGATGAGCAACCCTCGGCGATGTTCTGTCTGCTTTGGCCTTGCCATTGCGGTGCTCCTATGGGGTCTCGGGGCGAAGCCCTGAGCAAGGTGCGCAGGCCCAAACCCGAGTAGCGAAGCGGATTGGGTTGGGGCCGGTGGATATGCCAAAACGACCGCAGGGAGTTTCGGTATATCCAGCGCCTACCTTGCCTTCACGCTTACCTGCTATTTCGCCCTTTTCAACATAATAATACACATTTGACAGTACAGTTGTCCATATGGTCTAATTTCGTTTTATGGAGAATGAGGCTCGTCGTAGGGCGCAGGTACTCTCGTCGCACAATATCGAGGAGTTTCGTGCGTTCCTAAAGGAAAAAGCGAACGAACCTGCGCCGCAACCTGCTTTGTACAGGATGGGCGGGATTGTACGGGCGGTATTCCCTCAACTATGTTTGCTGCGAAAAAGGGGATACACGCTCAAGATGCTGGTCGGTCTTTTTGAGGAAAACGGCCTGAGAATCACCGCAACTGCATTGTCGGGCTACATGAAGAAACTGGACGGGGAAGAGGAAGGGGCGTCGGCATTCGAGGTTCGTAATGAGGGAACACAACCTTCTCTTCCTGGTTCGCAAGCTCACAGTCACTTGGCAATGAAACCGGATGTACCACTGTAAGTAAGGGGAGAAATGATGATCCTGACACGCAACAACCTTCGAGCGATTTCGGGAAGAAAAAGCTGTGATGTTGGTTCAGACAAAAGGACATAACCGTGCTGTGCATCCTGAAGAAAAGCCAGACAAAGAGCGAGATGGAAGCAAAGTTGTCTGCGCTGACTTGCAGACAATTCCGACGGCACTTTGCTCTGTGGGCTTGGTAAAACCGCGCGTAATTCAAATGCAACTCAACCTATGAGAAAAAGGAATGCCGAGAAAGATTCTGAGACTGCCGATTGTGTTGGATCGCACTGGCCTTTCACGCAGCACGGTCTATCAGCGCGTAACGGAAGGAAGATTCCCAAGGCCGGTGTCGCTTGGGGCCAGGGCTGTCGGCTGGATTGAAACCGAGGTCGAGGAGTGGATTGCCTGCCAGATAGCGGCCAGCCGGGAACTCTGCGTCCAGAGAGTTGGAGTGAATCGTTCGTCGGCGAGATGATGCCGGAGCAAGATTCCGGCTTCGCAACCATCTGAGATTGGATTGCAGGGCATGGCCAGATTCTCTGTCGGCCGAATTGATTGACTGGCTACGCCGCAGTTCTACGGAAAGGCAATACCTTGCCGCCGCGCTGGGTCCGTTCCAGAAAATCCGCCCAGTCCTGCATCATCCTTGCCCGTGGCTCCAGGTAGAGGGCGTGATTGTATGCGGCGCTCACCGCATTCCGCGGAGCGTGAGCAAGTTGCAGCTCGATATGGTCATGCGCGTAGCCTTGCTCGTGCAGGATGGTTGAGGCAAGCCCCCGGAAACCGTGGCCGGTCATGCGCCCTATGTAGCCCATCCGCTCCAGCGCCTTCAAAATAGTGTTGTTGCTCATCGGTTGGGCAGCGTTGAGGTCGCCGGGGAAAAGCCATTCATTGCATCCAGTGAAA
>CAWDQS010000113.1:0-18082 GCA_963804295.1 uncultured Acidobacteriaceae bacterium | reverse complement strand
TCCGCCGCCTGCAAAGCAGAGCTCGACGCCGCCGAGGGAAAGGTCCAAATGCTGGTCAAACAGCGCGACGGCTCGCTCAAGCCGGAGCCGTTCTTGACCGAGAAGCCGTTTTAATCAGACAGCTAATAGTTATCAGTGTTCGCAAATCGTTCGCACTTCTACGGACATTCTCTTAAGATTTCCCAATACTGCAACCAGCTTATAGGCCTGCCGTGTGCCTCGTTTCGATACAGACCGCATCTTCGGTCGCAGCAGAGGCGCGCCTCCATGCTGCCAGGAGCACAGCTTGCCCCAAACTCCGCCGCTTCGCGCCGCATACGCTCAAAACTTTCGCTGCATCGGCTCGGATTGCGAGGACACCTGTTGCCAGGGCTGGAACGTGCCCATCGACCAGGCAGCCTATGAAAAGTACCAGAATCTTCCCGACAGCCCACTGCGCACACTGATTGACGCCAACATGCTGCTTATTTCCGATAGCGCCAAACCCGCCGTCTTCGCCAAACTGCGCATGAACAGCGAAAACCAGTGTCCCCTGCTCACCGCCGACCGCCTCTGCCGCATCCACGCCGAGTTGGGCGAGGAGCTTCTCTCCCATGCCTGCGCCACCTATCCGCGCATCGTCAATTCAATTGCTGGCATCCAGCAAACGGCGCTTACTCTCTCCTGCCCGGAGGCCGCTCGGCTGGTTCTTCTCAATCCGGAGCTGCTCACACCAGATCCGTTGGAATGTGACCAGGAGCATACCTCCAAGGCCGAGGCACCCACCGATTCTCCTGACATCACAGCCGGAACCGAACTCCCTGCCTACCCGCTCTCGCTCGTTTCGTGGTTCTTGCCCATTCGTCATCTTGTCCTGACGCTGGTTCACAATCGTTCTTACCCGCTCTGGCAGCGATTGTTTCTTCTGAGTATTTTTTGCCGCCGGCTGGACGAGATCAGCAGTGGCGAGCATGCGCGGAGCGTTCCCGAGTTTCTCGGCGATTTTCAAGCCACGGTCACCACCGGTGCCTTGCGGACAACGATGGAAGCGTTGCCGATGGATCGCACCGCCCAGATGGACGTGGTATTGCGACTGGCGGGAATGCTGCTGCACCGTTCCAACGTGAGGCCGCGCTTTGTGGAGTGCGTCCAGGCCTTCACCACAGGCATAGGTAACGGTCCCGGCGCTACCCTGGAAAGCCTCACCGAGCGCAGCGCACAGGCGCATGACCGCTACTATGCGCCGTTTTTCGCTCAACGCCCGCACATCCTGGAGAACTACCTGATTAACACCATCCTCCGCCTCCGGTTTCCCTTTGGAAAAGATGACGCCCAAGCCGGAAAGCCGTTCTCGATGGCGCGGGAGTGTGCTCTGCTGACGGCCCAGTTTGCGTTGATGAAAGGCTTCCTGATCGGCGTGGCCGGCTTTCATCGCGAGGCCTTCTCCGCCGCCCATGTGGTACACACCGTGCAGGCCGCCAGCAAGCACTTCGAGCATCACCCGGAGTTTCTTTCCCTGGTCGATAAACTGCTGGTGGAAAGCCGCATGGACGGCGCGCGCGGCATGGCTATCCTGCTCCGCAACGATGAGCCTAAATTGCCTAGGCCGGCAGCACCGGAGATTCACGCTCCAGCGCCGCGTGAGATTCCGCTATCTGTGGCTCACTCTTAGCCAAGTGAACGCGGATCGTGCCCGGTTCCGTCAAAGTTGCTGGTAGTTTTGTAGAGCTCGTACTTGCCGTCCTGCGCCGATGGCCGCGTCCGATCCAACAGGCTGGCAAGTTCCTCCGATGAAAACGCGTGAAACGTCCGCGCCGCCTCCAGTGCCTGATCGAGCAACATCTGAGAGTCAATCCCGGTAATCTGCACCGAGACAGGCAGGTTAAGGCAATAGTGGAGGCACTCGATGGGCTTGACGGTATTGCTTTTGAGAATAATGCCCTCTCCAAAGCCCTTCATGCCCAG
The DNA here is from genome assembly GCA_963804295.1 of uncultured Acidobacteriaceae bacterium. Classification (GTDB taxonomy): domain Bacteria; phylum Acidobacteriota; class Terriglobia; order Terriglobales; family Acidobacteriaceae; genus Telmatobacter. The sequence continues at coordinate 16,138 of CAWDQS010000113.1, read as the reverse complement.
CACGCCTATGCCTTCGCTGACCAATCCGGGCACAACGTCATGAGCAAAGCTGCGAAAATGCGCGTCCATCACATTCAGCGGCATCTGCACGGCGTCGAAGCGGAACTGGTGCTTGCGCGCAATCTCCAGCATGCGCAGGTGTACCAGAGGGTCCTTGTGGCCGGTGAACCCGATATAGCGGAGCTTGCCTGCCTTTTTGGCCTCCAGCATGGCCTCCATCGCGCCGCCCTCGGCAAAGATGCGGTCGGGGTCCTCCAGTCGAATCACCTCGTGAAACTGCATCAGATCGACGCTGTCAACCTGCAACCGCCGCAGCGATTCGTCAATCTGGCTGGCGGCTGAAGCTTTAGTGCGGCCGTTGATCTTGGTCATCAAGAAGACCTTGTTGCGATAACTGGCCTGCAGCGCCCGGCCCATCAGAACCTCGCTGCGCCCGCCGTTGTAGTCCCAACTGTTGTCCATGAAGGTAATGCCGCGATCAATCGCGCGCCGAATCAGCTGAATGGACTCCTGATCCGTGAGCCTGGATGAGCCAATATGGTAGCCGCCCAGGCCTATGGCGGAGATGCGCTCCCCGGTGCGGCCCAGCGTGCGATAGATCATCTCGCCGCTCTCGGCGCGGCTGCTTCCGGAACTCTGATTCGAGGCCGCCGTCTGTTCGGCGCTGAGCATGGTGGTTAGCATTTGAGCGGTGGCGGCAGCGCCCACTGCCGTTGAGGCAGTCTTCAGAAAATCTCGCCGATCCATAAAACCTCCAGGGAATTCCTCCGGGAATGAAATGAAGTCAGGCTCAATCGCTTCAAAGCAATTCCACTTCACATATGGATGTTAGAGCAGCGCGAAAGATGTCTTTTTCTAAAAGAAAAAACTATTCGTAGGTAGCCTCACTCAATTCTTCGGCCCTTATTCCCTATTCCCTTTTCCTTGCCTTTTCGCCAGCCGCGCCACCACGGCGATCTCCCGCAAAACCTGGCCAAGCGGACGCGCCGGCGTGCCCCACAACACGGTTCCCGGCTTCACGCCCATGCCCTCGTTGGTGATGGTCTTGCCGCTCAGCACGCCCGCCTGCCCGCCCAGAATCACGCCCCGGCCAATGTGCGCGTGGTCGCCGATGCCCACCTGCCCGGCGATCACCGCGCCGTTACCCACCGTGCAGGAGCCGCTGATGCCCACCCCCGCCACCAGAATCACATCCTCGCCGATCTCGCAGTTGTGCCCCACGTGCACCAGGTTGTCGAACTTCGTTCCCCGTCCGATCTTGGTCTGCTTCAGCGCGCCGCGGTCGATGGTAGTGTTGGCCCCGATCTCCACGTCGTCCTCAATCAGCAGCGTCCCCTGCTGCGGAAACTGCGTATAAGCGCCGCTCTTTTCATCTCTCACATAGCCAAAGCCGTCCGCGCCCAGCACCACTCCCGCATGAACAATCACGCGGTTCCGCAAAGTAGTCCCCGGATAGAGCACGGCGCGAGGATAGATGCGGCAATCCTCGCCGATGCGCACGCCCTCGCCAATCACCGCTCCAGCCTCAACGCGCGTTCCCGCGCCGATCTGTGCATTCTCTCCCACCACCGCGCATGGCCCAATGCTCACTCCTTCGCCGAGTTTCACATTTGCTTCGACGACCGCAGCGGGATGCACTCCTCTTACCGGCAGCGCAGGCGCAAGCAGCTTGGCCGCCCGCGCAAACCATAACCGAGGCTGCTCGGCCTCCACGACGCACTTCCCTTGCGGATAATATGCGGCGCACCCAGCCTTCAGCACGACCACCCCAGCCTCGCTTGCCAGCGCCTTGACAATCGAAGCCGCATCCTCAGCGAAGACCAGTTCCGCATCTCCCGCCAACTCGACGGAGTTCACGCCATTGACCGCCCGCTCCGGCTCTCCCGCAACCAACTTGCCGCCCAATGCATCAATCAGTTCGCCAAGCTTCATGCGTCTCTCCTAGAAGCTATTTCATAACCTGGTTTTGAAAGGGCACGACTTTAGTCGTGCCGTAAAAGCAGCAAAATGAATGCAGGCTTTAGCCCCTGAGGTATTCATTTCGGGTATTTTGACCGTAAATAGGCTTTTTTCGCAGCCTACTAGTAGATCCCCGCCTCCCCCGCCGGCCGCGTCTTCCAGCGGCGATGAATCCATAGCCATTGGTCAGGATAGCGCCGAATCCATGTCTCTATGGTGCTGGTGCACAACTGCGTCGCAGTCACAATATCGGCCTCCTCGTCTGTGGTCCGCTCAAAGGCCAGTTGCGGGCCGAAGTGCAGCACATAGCGCCGCTCCGCCTCCTCCCACACCATAAACCCCGGCAAAACTGCCGCGCCGGTTTTAAGCGCCATGCGCGCCACTCCCGAAGCCGTGCAAGCCTGTTTCCCGAAAAAATTCACGAAGACTCCCTGCGGCGGGGTCATATTCGTGTCCATCAAAATTCCCACCGTCTCGCCCCGGCGCATGGCCGTCAGCAGCCCGCGCGCAAAGTCGTCCTTCGGCAGCACGCGGTTGCCGTGCAGGCAACGGATGCCGTTCACAAACGCGTCCAGCCGCTGGTTATCGAGAGGCCGCGCGATCATGCTCATTGAGTAGCCCATCAGCGAGTGATAAAAACTGGACAGCTCCCACGCGCCCATGTGCCCGGTGACGATCAGCACGCCTTTCCCGCGCGCCCGCGCCGCCAGGTAGTGGTCCAACCCCTCGGTGCGAATCCAGCCGATGGTATTTTCAGCTGTATAGCGGGCCATGCGGCAGAACTCGACCAGTTGCCGCCCCAGCGAACGGTAGACTCCGCGGAGAATCTCTTTGCGCTCCCCTGCGGACAGTCCCGGAAATGCAAGCTCCAGATTGCGCAGCCCCACGCGGCGCAGGCGCCCGTGCAAGACATACACGCTCCACGCCAGCACGCCGGCCAAACGGCACGCCAACCCGCGCGGAAGCCGCCCCAGGAGACGCGCCACCGCCGCTACCAGCCAGAATTCGAGCTTCTCTAGCATCAAGGTAAAGTTTAGCTCCTCGGCGCCGTTTCCATAGCGCAAATAAATGCGGGGCAGCCCGCTGCCGGACGGCCCCGCCTCTATGCGCCGCTTTGCCGTTACTGGCGGTTCTTCGCCGCTACAAAATAATGCGCCACAGATTTCACAAACGACACGGCGCCCTCAGGAACCGCAACATTGCCCTTGAGGATGCTCTCGAAATTCTCCGGACGGCCAAAGTAAAGTTCGGTATCCTCGGCATTCTGGCTCACGCCGGCGCCGTTCAGATTGACTCCGGCCAGCAGCCCTTTGCTGCGCGAGTAGGTAAGCAGTTCGGCGCTCAACTTCCAGTCCGTTGAGGCCTCTGTGTTGCGGCCCACCGGCCCTGCCGATGCAGCCGCCTCCGCACCAAGCTTGAATTTGGCCTTCAGCAAATCCTGAAAACCGCGATCGTTGACCGCAATCAGCACCAGGTCAACGGACTGGCCGCCGGCCTGAAAGCCAAACGAGCCGCCTTCCATCCGAATGAATACCGGTGCGCTCCAGCCATGCCCCGTGCGACAGGTCACCACGCCCTGGCCATACTGACCGCCCCAGATAAAGGCTCCCTTTTTCAATCCCGGAATTACGCCGACGCAGGTGGCGCGCTCCAGGATGTCCATGGGAATGCTTTTGTCGGGGGTGGCCATGATCTCGTCCAGAACCACCTTGGCTGCGTCGATGCGCGCCTGCAAATTCTCCCGCGTGGAGGCTGCAAATGCGGCAGATGTAAGCATGAAACTCAGACAGATCAATGCAAGTGTCTTTTTCATAGCCTGCTCCTTTTCTCTCCGCGGCTCAGTGCCGGCGGTTTGATGAATTATAGATGTTGAATCGTCAACGCCCAAATCCGTACAGTTGGCAGCCTATACGCCGCCCAAACTACCGGCTGAAGACAGTTGGTGATCCAGCCCAATACCCGCGAACACCTGAATGCGCTTGCTTAGGTAATCGCGGACTTCCCTGAGTCGTTACGGACGGCTCTTGAGCTTGAGATGGATCTGATCCGTGCCCACCGATAAGCACAAGCCTTAGTTTCCCGAAGTGCAGTTAGACTCCGCGTCCTTATAGGCCCTCCCCTTCTATGGCCCCATGTACTCCGCGTATGCGTCCAATGAGTATTTACCTCCTATGTTCCCGGCGACTATCGTGTATGGCTCTATCTGGTAGCTGCTCCCTGAAACTTCTGCGCGTTCGTCCGTTCTTTGAACTGAGCAGCTTCCTAGTGCGCTCGTAAAATGCAGCGCGTAAGCCGCAGGCTGATAGTTATACGAAAGGGATGTTCCCATTAGATTCGATGGCTGAACTGTTCCCGAGGTTCCCACGGTAGTAATGCAGGCCATCGTGGTCACTCTGTAAAGTCCAGCCTTCGAAGGAACAAAATTGGGTGGAAAAGCATTCCCTGTTTGTCCTGTCAGAGTCGCGGCTTTCCATACCACGCAGGGCAGATGATCGTAGCCGTCAAGACACCCATAGGTATTTGTCGCCTTGACTGGAGAGCCTCCAGAGATGCCCACTTGTGCCGTCACTGTTGATGTGCCGGAAGCGAAAACCGGGACACCACTCGCTGAGCTATTGTTAACGCCCAAACCTCCCTGCCCTGTTGTTACGATCGATTCAGTAGCTAGAGGACCCAAAGCCGTGCCGTTGCTCTTGGTGCAGGTAATCGCCCCGCTGGAACTGCGCGTGCAGTCCCCGCTCATCGTAACTGGAGCATAGGCCGTACCGCCCGCATTGCCTACTAAGTCCTGACCCGCTGCCGGAGCCGTATTCGGAACAATGGCGGCTTGTGTCTGCGCGTTGTTCGTTACGTTCCCAGAACCAAATGCTACAGGCTGGCCGTTCAAATATACCCCTGTCGCAATTGGAACCGCCGCGTTCGCCCATGTGGTGCTCACATAAGGGTTGACGGCTATCCCCGGCGTGAACTGTTCTCCGTAGATGACCAGACACGAAGTAACACCCGTAATTGGTGTAACCGCGTCATGCAAACCAATATCTATCTGAGCCAGAGTACCAGAATCGTTAGCCGTGCTGAAAAATCTCTGCCATGTCGTTGTCGCCGTGAAGACTTGGCCCTCAAGCAACCCGTTGGTCGCCTCAAAGATGGCGGTCCCGCTGCAAGACTTCACCCACACAGCATTTGTGTAAACCCCCGATGTAATAGGAGTGACCGTTTGATAGTATTGCGAGTAATCATTTCCCTGCGTGCCAGCAGATGTTGCAAATGTCACTTGCACTGCGTTCTTTCCGCCGAGCGGGTCTGGTTGTCCGGGTACAGTGACAGGTACGCTTCCCGTGCCGCCTTGCCGGGTGTACCATCCGGTGGTTAAGCCATCGCTTCCGGTCAGCAGATTCCCCGTCATGCCGCCGCCACTGAAACCATCCCCGGATGACCAGACGCCCATGAGCGCGGCATCGGTCCGTTGCGCGGGTGTGTAATCCAGATAATGTGCGGCGAGTAAGGCGCGTTGGTCAAGTATCACTCCACCTAAATTCGCATACGTGAGCGTTGTATTGTGGAACTCGCATACCCCTGCTGGACAAACAAGATCGGGAGTCGATGCGGTGCCATAGTCCGAAAACAATGATTTTAGTTCTACTTGACTTGATGCCGAACCAATTGTGATAAACGGAGCGGTAGGAGTAGTAGGTTGGTCATAGTTTTGAACATCGTCAATAGACGCATTGCCTATATTGTTCAGGTTGAAGCACCCTGCCGTGGCCTGTTCGCAGAGCGAGTCGTGGATATGAACATTACTCGCAACCCCGGAGTTTTGGTTAAGCTCGAAAAGATAGTGGGCCGAGTATGATCCGGATGTTCCCATACTTGAGATGTTCAGGTCCCCTATATCCATGACATTGATGGCGCCGTCAAGTTGAACGGCGGCAACAGTATTTCCGGCTGCAACCGTTCCAAAGACATGATCCATCGTCATTTCTTGCATCCCGCCCGAGCCCACGATCCACGATTTCGCTGGATTGTTCTGGCTGAAAAATATGTCAGTCATTTCAAAATCGACAATATAGGCGCTGCCAAAATTGAAGATATGCCCGCCGCCCGTTGCTGATTCTAACTCAAAACCTGAGATGCCAACGATTGTTATCGCGGGAGGCGTAGACGGCTCAACGAACATATCCCCAGACGCGCAGACAAGTTCCGTCCCTGGCTGACTGTCGTTGTATTGTCCCTGTCTCTGCCTATCATTTGCAGGACCAACAAGGTGTATGATGCCCCAATCATTTAGCACATAAGGCAGCAAGCCGCAAACTTGATATTTGCCCGGCGGAACAGCTACTTGTAATCCGGTATTGATTGCCGCCTGAAACGCCGCGGTGCTGTCAGCCACGCCAGTGGGGTCCACAGTTCCAAAAGCTGCGGGGTTCACTTGATTTGGAAGTACCGTGTTCCCATCTTGCACTGCCCCGGTAAATATCGTCGTCTGCGCAACCGCTGGCGCGGCCATCGTCATCAATGCCACTGCCAAAATCAGAATCAGATACTTCATCGCCTGATTTCCTTTCTAGCGAAAAAATCAATGGCCCACGTTCATTCTCAATCAATTTTCTGGCGCTGGCTTCCGCTGCGCGGCCTCTTTCGGAGTTCTTCCAAAGTGGGCTGTTTGCCCTCTTCTAGCGCCAACACATCTGACAATATTCCAGGGTTCCATGCATCCTCGCGGGCAGTGCAAGAATCTCCATACCCACCGGAGAGGACACGCCCTTGGCAATCTTCGAGCCGGTCGGGTGCCCGAATGCCGATGAAAATTTCCAGCTGGAGCGTGCTCTGTGCCAAAGCTCTCCAGCCTGCCCAACCGGAATTTGCTCGGAATTCCGCCGGGCGTGCCCGCCAAGGGCATCCACAGACAGGCTACAACAAGCACGCCGGAATACGCATCAAGGCTCTTCCGCACAGACGAAATCGAGGCCGGAGCACCCGGCCTCGATTCAGCGATACACGAATCAACTGAGGGAGGGATATACGTCTTGTGCAGGGATAAGAGGCTGACGGCTAAATCTGGTAAAAAAAAGGAGTTCCCAGGTTACACGGGAAGCATGCAGCCTAGGAACTCCTATTCCCCAGATCTGCGTTGTTTCTATTAACGAGTATGTAGAAAACTTTTTGCGATGTATGGTCAATAACGCTCGAAAATGAATATATTTTTCTCTTTGTATTTCAACAAGATAAGACGATTGTCGGAGGGGGAGGGATCAGCAAATTCTGGATTTTCTAACAACAAGAAAAAAGAGTTCTCAGACTGCGGGGGAAAGCTTGCAGCCTGAGAACTCATATACCCCAGATCTGCTTTGTTGCTGTAAATTATTCTGTGGAAAACTGCTTTCGGCGTATGTTCAATATCGCTCAAAAAATGATTTTTTCTGCCCTTGTTTCAACAAGTTAGAAAGCAAGCCAGCAGGATTTCAACCTGTGCGCCGGAAAGAAAAGGTTGCCTGGAAGTAGAAAATCAGCAGGAGGGGGAGGGGGAAGCCGCAAGATGTAACGTAAACTTGAAAAAATAGGAGTTCCCAGGCATCATGGGAAACATGCCGCCAGGGAACTCCTTTCCCCAGATCTGCGTTGTTTCTATTAACAACTATGTGGAAAAGAGAAAATATGCACAAGATTACGGAACACGTATGCATAAAAGTAACCAAATGAGTTTACTGATGAGTAACTAGGATAATACCGTTATCCGGCTACTGGCGACGGTCACTCCGCCGGCGATCTCCCCGACGGCGTTCATGAATACCGGCCGCCGCCAGCAGCGCGGGATTCGATTCCTGCATCAGAAGATCGATCCGATTCTCCGCGCCCTTCTTGCGCAACAAGCGCCCCACATAGGCCTGAACTGTGTGCTCCTCAATTCCCAGTTCTCGGGCAATCTCGCGATTAGAGCGGGCCGTGAGAATAAGATCGAGCACCTGCCGCTCCCGGTCAGTCAAGCGTGCCGGAGCGTTGGTAAGGCTGGATTCGGAGGCCACAAGCAGATGGTCGATCATGAGTGCAAGCAGCCGCCGAGGCGCCCATATGGAGCCGCTGATGACCACATCGACAGCCTTGCGCACAATCTGCGGGCCGGCTTTCTGGTCCAGGTATGCCCGAGCGCCGGCCAGAATCAAATCCATGATCAGATTGTCATTTCCCTCTGGCCCAATGACGATAATCTGCAACTCGGGACGGCGGCGGCGTATGGACGCCACGGTTTCCAGACCGCTGGGAAAAGCGTTCAGGTCCACTAGCAAGTACTTTAATCTTGCGTCGGATAGCAGCTCCTCGAAGTTCCCAAACGCCGGTGTCAATGGCGTGTAACCGTTGCTCGGCCACTCATCAAAGATGCTGGTCAGACCCTCCATGCGCAGCGGCTCATCGGTGAGCAAGCCCATGCGAACCGGTTCATTGGTGCGAGTTGAAGACAAATACCCCTCCATAGTTCAACGCGAGAGGATCGGGAAAAAGGCGTTTATGGAGAATAGCCTCCACTTCACCATATGGTACAGTCTGCTCCAAAAACCCGCTCAACCGGATTTCTTCCCCGTAGCTTAGAGCTTGGGAAGCACTATCCCCAGTTGTTTCTGGTAGTTAAACCTAAGGTCAGCACAGCTTACCTGTCAGTGTTCATTGGAGCATGACCGAATCTGACTAAAGGAGTACTTTTATCCATAATTTACAGAATTCTACAGAGATATTCAACAGAAAAATGCCTCCGGCGATAAAAATAGGCGTCCAGAAGTATTTCCCGCGGCATTTCCTGTGAAAAAAGCCGGTCGCGTGCATTGTTTTCATCCCGGTATTCCAAAAACACTCTAAATCCTGTAGCATCACTCCCATAGGTCGTAGTACAGTCTATTCAGTTGCGTGAGTGAGGTACCCCTTTGATTAAGCAGGACATCGTCCATCATGTGATCGAGCGTACGGGCCTGCCCCGCACCAAGGCGGAGGCGGCCGTGGATACTGTATTCGAGGGCCTCAAGCAGGCTTTAACCGCCGGTGAGCGCATTGAACTGCGCGGCTTTGGCGTCTTCAGTGTGAGGGCCCGCAAAACCGGCATCGGCCGCAATCCCCGCACCGGCACCGAGGTCAGCATCACCCCCGGCAAAGCTGTGCGTTTCAAGCCCGGCAAGGAATTGCACGCGATAGAGACCGGCACGGCGGCGAAATAACTATCGGTTTCCCACCCTCGCGACGTCCTTGTTTTTGTCGCTGGGTGGGAAACCATTCCGTTCGCTCTAAGCGCCAAGGACTGTTGACCCCACCGCAGGTGGTGCGAGCGAATAGCGAGCGTTTAGCCCCACCGCAGGTGGCTACATCAGCCGCAGTGCATCCACATCCACAATCAGATTCCGGCGCGGAATCTGCGCCGTGTCGGCATGTGCCAGCATCCCGCGCAGCGCCGCATTCAGCGCCTTGCGCGAAGCCGCCTTCAGAATCAGGTGAAAGCGGTAGACGTTCTTGATGCGCGCGATGGGCGCGGTGCATGGCCCCAGCACGCGCACCCCCTCCGGCGACGCCGCCTGGAACCATTTGCCCAACAAGGCTGACCAGCCCACAGCTTCTTCCAGCTTGGGCGACTGCACCAGCACGTTGGCCAGCACGCCGAAGGGCGGATAGTGCATCCAGCGCCGGTATTTCAGCTCGCGCTCCACAAAACTCGCGTAGTCGTTCTTGCTCGCCGCCAGAATCGCGTAGTGGTCCGGGTAGTAGGTCTGCACCACCACGCGCCCCGGCAGTTCCCCGCGCCCCGCCCGCCCCGAGACCTGCGTCATCAACTGAAAAACCCTCTCGGCAGCCCTGAAATCAGGCATTGCCAGCGAGTGATCGCAGCCCACCACCCCCACTAGCGTCACCCCGTGAACGTCGTGTCCCTTGGCGATCATCTGCGTGCCCACCAGCAGATTGATCTCGCCCGAGTGCAGCCGCGCCAACAATCTCTCCAAATCGCTCCGCCCGCGCACCGTGTCGCGATCCATGCGCCCGATCCGCGCGCCAGGAAAAATCTCCCCTAGCCGCTCTTCTCCTTGTTGTCAGCCCGCGCCCAGGTAGTAAAGGTGCTCGCTGTCGCACTTGGGGCATCGCGCCGGCACCGTCCGCCGGAATCCGCAATAGTGACATTCCAGCCGCTGCCCTTCCCGCGCCTCACCAGCGTCCTCTGCCGGAGCCTTATGGTGGGTCAGCGAAATCGCGCAGTTCTGGCACTCCAGCTTTTCCCCGCAAGCCCGGCAAATCACCACAAACGAGTAGCCCCTCCGGTTCAGTAAAATCAACGCCTGCTCGCCGCGATCGAGAGCCGCCTGAGTCTCCGTTACTAGCGCGCGAGAAAATAGCTGCTCCTGCCCCGTCTCCTGAAACTCGCGCCGCATGTCGATCAGCTCCACCGCCGGCAGCGGACGATTCATCACGCGGTCGTTCATCTCAATCAGCTGGTACTTGCCTGTCACCGAGTTCTGCCAGCTCTCCAGAGACGGCGTCGCCGAACCCATCACCACCACTGCCCCTTCGATCTTGGCCCTCATCACGGCCACGTCGCGCGCGTTGTAGCGCGGCGTCTCCTCCTGCTTGTAACTCTGGTCGTGCTCCTCGTCCACCAGAATCAGCCCTAGCTTCGGCGCGGGCGCAAAGATCGCCGAACGCGTGCCCACCACAATCGGCGCATCGCCCCGCCGTATGCGCCGCCACTGCTCGCTGCGCTCTTCAGGCGTCAGCGCAGAGTGCAGCAGCGCGACCTTCTGCCCGAAGCCCTCATCCAGCAGGCCCACCATCTGCGGCGTCAGCCCAATCTCCGGAACCAGCAGTATCGACGACAACCCGCGGTCCAGCGCCCGTTGCATCGCCGCCAGATAAACCGCCGTCTTTCCCGACCCGGTCACCCCATGCAGCAAAAATGGATGGAATCCTCCCAGAGCCGTTGCCAGCGAGGCCAGCGCCTCCATCTGCGGTTCGTTGAGCCTGAGCGGACCCGGCTGGCTCTGCACTCCGCCCAGATGAAAGACGGCCGGCCGTTCCTCTATCCGCACCAGCCCGCGCCGCACCAGAGTCTGCAATGTTGACGAAGGCAATTCCTTCCGGCGCAGCTCAGCCAGCGGCAGTTCGCCATCGCAGGCCGCCAGTTCCGCCAGAATCGCCTGCTGCTTCGCTGTCAGCGCGGGCAATCGCGCCTCCGGAATCAGCACCGCAAACCGTTCCGTCCGCCGCGCATCCCGCTCCGCAGCCGCCGTCTCCCGCGCAATCCACTTCTTGCGCGTCAACCCGGCCAGCACCGGCAGCGTGGCCGCCGTAGCAGTCCTCAGCGTCGACACCTTCACCGGCTCTCCTGACGCCAGACGCGCCAGCACCCGCCGCTCCAAATCCTGTTCCTCGGCAGAAAGTTTGCCTTTCCGTTTCGTTCCGCTCTTCCGCAACCATATGGGTGCCCCAGGTCCGGACTTTCGGACCTGGGAATCAACAACCTCTTCATTCGTGATAAATCTATGTTTTGTGTCAGGGCACGACTTTAGTCGTGCCGAACATTCCTCAAAATGACCTTGGGCTTTAGCCCCTGAGGTATGCTCTTCAGGAAATCGCTCCTCCCCCTCCACACTCTTCGCCAGCACATCACGCCCCAAATCCGTAATCCGGTAATAAACCGTCCGCCGCACCTCGGCCATCAGTGGCAACATCCCCCGCAGCACCTCGCCCAGCGGCGCTAAATAATACTGCGCCATCCACTCGGCCAGCGCCAGCAGGTTGTCGCTCAGCAGCGGCTCATCGTCCAATACGACCTCAATGTACCGCATCTCAAACTCTGCCGGAGCCGTCACATTCAGCCCGGTCACCACCCCGATCAGCTTTTCCTTGCGAAAGGGAACGATCACCCGCGCTCCCCGTTGCGGCAGTTGCCCCTCCCGAACCGCATAAGTAAACAAGCGGTCCAGCGGAACAGGCAACGCGACTTCGCAGTAAGCGGGCATGGCATCAGTTTATGGGTTGCAGCCTCGCCTCACCGGTCGCCTGTGCATTTCTTCTCCATTCCGCGGTTGCAATCCCGCCCGCAGGACGTACAATTCCTGCAAATGGCTTCCGAAATCTCCACCCCTGCCGTCCCGCTTCCCGCCGCCGATTCCGCTGCCACGGTCGACGCCCCGCACCTCACTCCCAACCCTACACACCCCGTCACGCTGGCCATCGACATTGGCGGCTCCGGCCTCAAGGCCATGCTGCTCGATGCCGCCGGTCAGCCGGTCAGCGCGCGTCTGCGCGTCGTAACCCCGGCCGTGCCCACTCCGGAGGTCGTGCTCACTGCGCTCGATGAATTCCGCACCCCGTTCCCGGATTTCGACCGCGTCTCGGTCGGTTTTCCCGGCATCGTCAAGCACGGCGTCACCATCCTCTCCACCAACCTGCATCCCGATTGGAGCAACTTCCCCCTCCAGGACAAGCTGGCCGAGCGTTGGAGCAAGCCCGTCCGCGTGGGCAACGATGCCGACATCGCCGGCTACGGCGCCATCCAGGGCCAGGGCGTCGAACTGGTGCTCACCCTGGGCACCGGCCTGGGCAGCGCACTGTTCACCAACGGCCATCTCGTCCCCGGCCTCGAACTGAGCCTCCATCCCTGGCGCAAAAAGGGCAGCAACTACGAGGACTACCTCGGTCGCCGCGGCCTCGACAAATACGGCAAGGCCCGCTGGAACGACTTCCTCGAAGCCGCCATCCATCAAACCGAGCTGCTCTTCAACTGGGACCACCTCTACCTGGGCGGCGGCAACACCAAAAAGATCCTCTTCAAACTCGCCGACAACATCACCATCGTCTCCAACGAGAGCGGCCTGCTCGGCGGTGTCTTCCTTTGGAAGGATCAGGGGTGAGGGGGGAGGCAGTAGCCCATAAACAGAATTGCCCCGGGCACGTGCTTCACTGGCGTGAAGTAGGGGCGACACCGGGGCTTACTCAATTATTATTGCCGAACCGGGTATAAAATGCAAGCAGATTTCACATACAGTCCGGAAGAACTGGAAAGGCTCAAGCAATCCCTTTCACAGGAACGGCTTGGATCGTATCTGGCGCTATCCGATAATAATTTGCGCGAAGCCATCAGTCTTTATGAGCGGAATACCTCGCTATCCGAGGCTCTGTATGGATTATTGCAGGGACTCGAAGTTGCGCTTCGCAATGCCATGCACCGTGAACTTTCGCTAGGGCTGGCCCGAGATGACTGGTACAACTCGGTTACGTGGCAGGTGGCGCAACAAGAGCAGATTGACAACGCAAAAGACAGCCTTCAAAAGAAGGCAAAACCTATAGTGCCGGGAGGTATGGTGGCGGAGTTGACCTTCGGTTTCTGGGTTGGCCTGACTGGACCGAAATATTCGGTGGACCTATGGGAACGACACCTCTATAAAGCATTTCCCAACGCTAAACTCGGGCGCAAACAGTTAAACAAGCGACTGGAAAGTATCCGGCTTCTTCGCAACCGTGTGGCGCATCACGAACCAATCCTCTCGCGCAATCTGGAGAAGGATGCGGAACGCATCCTGGAAACCATCGGTTGGATCAGCGAAGATACAAAGCGATGGGTTCGACAAACCAACTGCTTCAATGAACGATTCAACACTAAAAGGAAGCAAACTCCATGAAATTCACCGAAATTGCATCCCGGCTCAACAGCTTTGGAACACCCTTCTTTACTGTTGGATGGGTACCCACAAAGACAGACGCGGCAATCGCATGAAAAGTAATTCGTTTTTTGGAAGATCGCAGAATGCTGTTCAATCTATGCGCAGAGGAGGAACCACATCACTGTTACCTTTCCGCTCTTGAGATTCGGAAGACACTGACTGAGGAACTAGCCAAAGTATCAGAGGGGACAGACCTTTTTAATCACTTAATAGGAATTCGCGCAGCCTGTAGAACTTCTTTGGATAAAGCTCCGAAAGACAATGAAAGATTTGATCTGCATGATCGGTATTCAATGCGCTCAGGCCAGTTCTTCATAGCCTTAGGAGAACTGCGAGCAACGATCGGATACCACGTCGCAATTATGGCAGCAAAATGGGAGATCGACGTGGAGAATGATTTGGCGCGAGTATTGCCGGGCGATAATATCGAAGGCATATCTAAATGCTAATTTGGAATTTTCCTGATTGACGAGTGCTCCATCTCCCATAGGCGCATACGTCCCAAGATAGGTATCCCAGGTTCGTTTTTTCGGACATGGGAATTCCGCTTGACAACCTACCCAGAGCTTTGCCGAACGCGCCAGCCCCACCGCAGGAGTTTTTAAGGGTGAACTACGGTAGTAACGATGCAGCTTTGCGCGACATTCGCGGTGATGAAGCTCTTGAACTGGCTGTAAGGGCAATCAAAGCGTCCGCCGCAGGCCGGGATCGCCAGCGGAATGCGCTGCGGTGGATTGTCCAGCGTCAGGATGGTGTTGTTCCGCATCTGGTCCAGCGATGCGATCACATAGAAAAGCCGGACGATCATATCTCCGCTCTGGTTCTCTTTGCGCAACTCGAAGACCAGCGCGCCGGCCGGGCCGGGATCGTTTGGCTCGAATCCTTCTGCCTTCCACGTCACGCCCCCCATGAATCCTGCAATCGCGGAGATATTTACGTCGTGCGCCACAAACAGAGTGAACTTGCTTCCAACCGGCGCCAGTATTTCTGGATTCTGCACCCCGCTCAGCGTCTGGTCCATCGTCCCCACCGTTTGCCACATCAGGTTCGTCGAGGCTACCTGCGCAAAGGAGGGGAGTTGCCAGGTCAGGTCCACCGTGTTCAACACATGCAGCTTGGTAAGATCCTGCAACTCACCCGGCGGAATCGCTCCCCAACCCACACACGGAGCCCCCAGAGTCGTCGAGCAGCCTGTCAACGGCATCCCCTGGGCGTACTCGAGTTCGTAGCTCTCCGTGAGTGTGTTGGCAACGTCAAACAGGCTTCCGCTCGCAAACGCCACTGGCCCTGTCGTATTGATCGTGGTCGGAAGCTCCAGCAAAGTGCAAGAGGCCGGCGTCGGGTTCGCCGTCGTGGCGCAGGCCGCAGGCTGGCAGCATTGAGTAACCGTTTGCAGCGTCTGTAGCTGCGGCGAATAGGTATTGATCAGCGCGGCGACATTGTTGGCTCCGCCTATCTTCGCATTGAATGCGGCCAGGTCTTGAGTCGTATTGATGGCGCAATTTGCGATTCCGAATTGCGCTGTACGGATGTAAGGATCAACCGCCGTTATCAACGGGCTATATTGCGCCACCTGAATTCCGCAGCCGGGCAATGCCTCGGTCTGGAACATTCCGTTTACATAACCCTGCGCCGTGACCAGAGTCCGTTGGTAGGTATCCGCATAGACGTAGACCGTCCCCGCCGCCGGGCAACTCCCTTTCGCGGGCAGAATTCCCTGGGCGGCGTAGAAATCGCGATACCACGCTCCCAGCAGCGCCGCATTCTGCTGGCCTACGGTGGTGAGATTGCCGGGCGTATCCGCCGGATAAGGCCATAGCGGAAATCCCTGCGACCGCAGCGTAAACAAATTCATGGCGGCTTGAGAATCAGTTGGGGAACGAATCCCGTGGCGGCTTATCACGACGACAGAGAGCAACTGCGAGCCGCCGCCATTTCCGCCACCGTTTTGATTTGCTTGATTAGAAGTGATGCAGCCCGTCAGCATCATGAAAATGCTGCAAGCAGCAATCAAATAGAATCGCTTGACGAAGATACGTTTCATATAAAACCCTCTTGGAACTTCCGCAGAAGCAGGTTGCGTGCCTGCCCCACCGGCTTTGCTGGCCAGTTGAGGACGAAATACCGCTCTCCGCGCTCTCCTGCATCGAATCTCTCGGCTGTAGAGTACAACTGGTTGGGTAGTACTGAAGGTCGTGCGCAGTCAGTTGCCCATCCTTTCTCCTGCGATAGGTCCAAAACGGGCAACTCCGAAATCCGGGATGCGGTCCTCAGTCATTCGCGGAACTACTCGCACGAAGTTGCCCATGAACACAATCCTGTATCCATACTTGCCGCTCTACCAAAGCCGCTGGCCTCACCGCAGGTAATTGCATGGATGGCAAATCCTTGCAGATAATTACCTTCCGTTGGTGCACAAGTACTGGCGCGAGATCGGCGCCGCATGGGCTCCACAAGGACGGCAAGGGCTTTAGCCTGAAGCTGGACTA
>CAWDQS010000112.1:0-29066 GCA_963804295.1 uncultured Acidobacteriaceae bacterium | reverse complement strand
GTCGTCTACTTGGTTCCGTTGCGTATTGCTAGCGACACCTGCGGTTATGTATCGGCCGCCGTCCTTGGGATAGAACTTCCGGATCGGCAACTTGCGCAGGTCGAACGTTTCCGTCTCCACCTGGCGGAAGGCCGGGTCATCGATGACCTTCGGTTTCACCGGGTTGGATGATGACTCGATGATCTTGGGCTGGAGTTCTTCCTTTAGTGATGCCGAGCGCAGACGCGACGCGTGAACGGTCGCTCCACAGGTTGCCGGCGACCTTGGCGCCGTTCACGTTGGTGAATAGTACCGGGACCTTCTGGTTCTCCGCGAGCGTTCGGGTCAACTGCAGATCTGGCGAGAGCGGCTCGTCCACCTTCATGACGTCCTTCATCCCTTTCAGGAGGCCCCTGACTGACATGAACGGGTGATTCCTTTTCCGATTAATAAGCAATGGCAAGGCACGGTGCGTCAGCCTTCTTGGGATGGACACATGAAGATCGCATAAAGATCCATGGAACCTATTTCGGTGTTGACTGAAGGACTTGATGAAAGACCAATTGATGATGATAAGTCTAGATGACTGAGGTCAGAATATGCAGTCGAGTCCAGAAAGCATTGGCGGACCTGGAAACTAAAGAAAAGTACTAATGACACGCTGTCACGGATACCGGAGCTATGCATGGTTATAGAGGAAGAAATGGAAGGAAAGAGGAAGGCAATGCGGATGAAGTCCGCCAGATCAAATGACTGCGAGAATAATAAAGGAATGTCCTTGATCGCCAACATCAGCCCGGGCGATATTGGTCTGTTCATGGCTTCGTCCTTATCGAACCCTTTCCAGCGCTCCCGGTGCGTGAAGTCGGGATTACTTGGGTGACCTTTTCGCCATCGGCGGGAATGGCCTTGTAGCTCCGGGCATCTTACCGAACGTCGCAGGTATGATGGTGGACCATCTTCATGAGATAGACGAACCAGCCCAGATAGGCTATAGAAATGATTATCACGGAAGGCCAGTAAACGATCATGACGAATGCATCGGTGACGCACATGATCATCGACAGGACTGATCACCGAGGCAATGTAATGTGATATCCGTTTGAATTGCCGTGATCGTCTCCTAGATTGGAGTAATCGATCTTTCTGACAACCTTTTGATCTCGGGACGGAGGGCGAACCAAGATATCGCACAGGGCCGAAGGAGATCAAGAAAGCGACCAGACGGGGGACGCCTGTCAGGGAAAATATCGAAAGAATGGAAGCAAGATAGGCCGCTAGAGTAATCAGCATACGTTTCGGCATCTTGAACAATCTGAAGCCGCCTGGAAGTATGAGTCTTCCCGATCGTCCTGGAGAAGATCGCGCCGCCATAGGCAATGTACCGAGATCTTGGTCGCTACGATGTCGGCGATGATGTAGCTCATCTTAATGAATGATGGACACAACACCGACATAACAAAGGTGATCGTACCAGCGATAGGACAGAGTTCGGCACCCTTCGTCGCAGTGGCGGCCTCGCTTCCTACGGTCGCATACATCACAGATTCGCCGCCGCGGGCGCTAAAGCAAGCGCCGATAGAGACCGCTTCCCTCCTAGAGAAACCGACCAGGTACGAAGTGATGGATATGATGATGACCTCACTAGGATAATCAGGCAGACCGCGATGATTATAATCGACCAGACCGAACCAAACACGGACGGATCGATGAACATTCCGAAAGATACAAGAAGCCGCCACAAAGGCGTCACGCAGCGGGGCTATCTTCCTCTCCAGACGCTTTGTGATGCGAGTCTCCGCGAACGTAATGCCGATGAAGAACGCTCCAATCAGAGACGGCACACCGCAAGAATTCAGCGATCGCTGCAGTCATGGCAATGACCCCGAGCATAAAAAGGACGAACATCTCGTCGCTCTTCATCTTGTCCAGCCGCTTTTTACGAAGGGGATAACGAGCGCGGCCATGATCGCGAAGAATATGAAGAAAATCGCCATCCCCATGATCATGTTGATAGGCGAGAATGAAGCGTCCCGGTTGATCACAAGACCTCCGACCAGGGTAAGGAACAGCATGGAGATAAATTCCTCCAGGATGATCATGCCCAGCATGAACTCTGTCTCCGGCTTCTCCAGCCTGCCGAGTTCAATCGGGTCTTCATGGCGACCGCGGAACAGCTCATCGACAGTATGGCTGCAAGGAAGATCGAATCAACCAAGCCCCATCCCAGCCATGCGGCCAGGAGGAATCCGGTGAATAGGTTGAGTCCAACGTCGATCAACGACAGGACGACGGCCGGTCCTTTGACCCGTTTGATCTTGTCAATGGAGAACTCCAGACCGACAAAGAAGATGAGCAGGATCAGGCCGAGCTGCGAGAACAGATCTATTAGATCGGACTCGTGCACTAATCCATTGTACACAAACGGACCAATCCTATATGCATGAACGGACCGATCAAAGCACCAGCAATGATGTAGCCCAGGATGACGCTCTGCTTCGCCTTGGTAGCGATTGAGGCACCGATGAGTGCGACTAGCATTATTGTTCCGATCTCGATCAGCAGTTCGCTATTGGACATTGGTTCCCGCCAGACTCGGTTTAATGCCTGGCCACCGATTCACTTGGATCGCCGATGGTTCTTAATTGCTGCGATTCCGTTGAATCATGGAAATAGAGACCTTCTTCCGAAAGACTCTTTCAGTGCATCCCGTTTGATGTATCAATTCAGAGTTTATGAAGATTACAGCGTGTGATCACCTACAATTCTCATGGCACCGCCCATGGGTCACCTTGACCCGCCTTGCTTCCCCCCTTCTAAATGTCATTGTAACAGCCAGAACACCGTGCCAACGAAAGATAGAATATGACCATCCCATATTCTCGGGATGTTATGTCAAACACAAACCTTAGCCTCGTCATTCGGAAATATGCTCTCCAGAACGCCGTCCAGCATAACGGCTCCGCAAACCCGAAAGCCGTTCAAGGGAAAGTTTGGCGGAACAGCCTGAGATGAGGACCAGGGTCGTGGAGATACTTCCGCTCATTTCCGAGATCGTAGGCAAGGTCAATGCCATGAAGGTGGACGAGCAACGGAAAGAACTGGAAACGATCGACTCGTCCATGCTCAACAAGAAGGAGAAGGTTGAGCGCATCCACGTTCTCCGGACCTGCCCGGGGCATCGAACGGGAACGTAGTCATGCGTTTTGCTCCCGGCCCATCCGGTCCGCTTCATCTGGGCCACACACGGGTGGCCATCCTGAACGATGAGTATTGTAAGCGGTATAACGGCGTCTTCATCAACCGGATAGAGGACACCAACCCGGAGAAGATCGACCCAGACGCCTACAAGATGATCCCCGAGGATCTGGAGTGGATGGGCGTCAAGGTCGAGAACAGTCTACTCCATGCAAGGTCTCGATGGTGAAAAACTCTTCGGAGGCACGCGCGAAAGCTGCTGGATCAAAGTTCTTGAGGCTGTGTACCACACGATGGGTGGGCAGAACCACCAGCCCGTCGGAGTCCATGTTGACGAAGGTCATCATCACCGCGGCTTCGGGATAATCCGGCTGGGGCAGTGCGGTGGCGCTCGTCTTCATATTGGCCGGCGCGTGTTCCTTGGAATAATTCAGCGCGGTTTCGTAGCGGTGGTGCCCGTCGGCGATGATCAGCTTTTTGTCGGCCATAGCCGCGGTCACTGCGCGTATGGCCGCCGGATCGCTGATCTTCCACAGCCGGTGCAGCACGCCGTACTCGTCGGTGACCTCCGCCTCGGCCGGGCCGGCGCCGTCGTATAATATCTTTTCTACGCTGCCGGCCGGGTCGGAGTAGAGCATGAAGATCTGGCCGAAGTGCGCGTGCGTGGCCTTGAGCAGGTTGAGCCTGTCGCTCTTGGGTTTGCTGAGCGTCTGCTCATGGCGGAAGACGACCTTCTCGGCGTAGTCGTGCAGCTTGCCGATGGCGATAAATCCGCGCCGGACTTTCACGACATCGGTTCCGGGAACCTTGAATTGCTGCGCATAGGCGAAGATGCACGGGTCTTTTTCCTGCGCCAGCACGCCCTGCTCGCGCCAGGCACTGAAGTCGCGCGCCGCGCGGATATAAACGCTCTGGCCGCGCTCGGCGTCACCCTGCTCCGGCAGGCCCAGAATGATGCGGACTAAATTAAACGGGCTGCGTTGGTAGTAGGCCTGCTGCATGGCCGGAGAGATTTTGTCGTAGGGCTGCGTAACCACATCGTCGAGACGGACGGCGGAGGGCGAGTAGCGCCAGGCGCGAAAGGGATAAATGTTAGCCATAAGGACGGACTTGCACTCCGTTTGGGGTGGAATTTACGCTCGAAAGCTCCTATTCAGCACGCTCCGGAGCCGTTTTGCGCTTGTGTCGATTGTATCGCAGGAGTCTTTGCGACCCTGCGCTGGCTGGCGCGGGGAATGACCTGCCTCGATAAGAGGCGTAGAGTGAAGGTGAAGGCTATCTTTCTTGGGGATGGATTCGTCGTATCGTCCATGCTCATACCGGTTCCTATGCGTAGCTGTAATCTCATACTTTTTTTTGCCCTGGCGGCTCTTTCATTGGCGGCGCAACAGCCGTCTGCTACGCCGGTCCATACGCAGACATCTGCCCAAATTCCTGCCCAGGATCGAATTCAGGCTCCAGCGCTCGACGTGGATCGCGACCCGGTGCGTTCTCCGGATGGCGAGCCGCCCGCGCCCCCGGCCCTTCGCAAAGAGGCCGAGGGCTATATTCTGCGCACCGATGTGGAAGAGGTGTCGCTCAACTGCTCGGTGCTGGACGGCAACCGTCTGGCGCCGGACCTGAAGAAGGAAAACTTTCAGGTCTTCGAGGACGGCGTTAAACAGAAGCTGATCAGCTTTCAGCACTCCGACCTCCCGGTTTCCATTGGGCTGGTGGTGGACAACTCCGGCTCCATGGGCAGCAAGCGGCCCTCGGTGAATAAGAGCGCCCTGGACCTGATCCAAGCCTCCAACTCTCAAGACGAGGCCTTCGTGGTGAACTTCAGCGACGAGGCCTTCATCGACCAGGAGTTCACCTCTGACGTGAACAAGCTGCGCCAAGGGTTGAGCCACATCGAAGCCAAGGGCGGCACCGCGCTGTACGATGCCGTGGCGGCCTCGGCCGACAAACTGGCGCGCGACGCCAAGCGCCCCAAGCAGGTTCTCATCCTCATCACCGACGGCGAGGACAACGCATCGACCTTGAATCTGGAGCAGACCATCCGCAAAGTTCAGCAGCTCTCCGGCCCGGTCATCTACTCCATTGGATTGCTCTTTGGCGACGAGATGAGCCGCGAGGAAGTGAAGCATGCGCGTCATGCACTGGAAGCGCTCTCTACCGAGACCGGCGGCATGGCCTTCTTCCCCAAAAATATCGAGCAGATCGACCAAATCGCCGCTGAGGTGGCGCGGGATATTCGCAACCAGTACACGCTGGGCTACCACTCCACCAAGCCAACCACCGAGCCGGGCTTCCGCCGCGTCGAGGTCAGGGCCGAGGGCAAGGGCCAGGGCAAGCTCATTGTGCGCACGCGGACCGGATATTTTCCGGTGGCGCGGGTGGTCAAGCAAACTGAGGCGGCGGACAAAAAGTAGGAAGCCGCAATGCTTTTAGCTAATGATCCGGCACGATTGCATAGCGATATTGCCGCCGAAAAACAACCGCAGGTCCTTTAACTCCGCTACGCTCCGCTCAGGATGACAGATTTTATGTTTGCAATTCTTTCCGGCCGGATCAATGGTAGCTGGAAGCATGATCTTTAAGCTCGCAAAATAACGCTTGACATGAGATATTTTATGATTTCATCTTAACGAAGTCGGGCTTCCCCGCCCTCCGGCGTCCCTCAATAACGGACCAATCCAAAAGAAGCCATAGTTCTGCGCTAGCTGTGTCGGCGGGCAGCTATCGAAATTAAATGGAAAGCCGCGCCACTATCCCTAGCTAGTTGGCGGGCTCCAAGGAGGGTAATTATGAGATTCCTGCGAACCATTGCGACAGCAGCCGTCATCGGCGTTTTGTTCGCTTGTATAATCATCGCCCACGGGCAAACCGATAACTGTATCGCGCTGGCCAACTGCGTATCTTCGCAGTGCTCCAAGTCATCGGCAACGTACGATAGCCAATTGGCTGCTTGGCATAAGATATGCGATCCAATCACCGTTTGGGTGACTATTCCGGGGGGGAAACCGCCGCGAAAACAAGAAACCAAACCCAATCCAGCCTGCCACAATACCCCCAAACCAATAGCACCGACGATAGGAACGGTAGCGGCAACCTGCTTCAAACAATACAAATGCAGCTCGGGTTCAGGCGAATATGTGCTGGACTACGAGATCGCGGACCTCATGTATTCGCCGCCTGGAAAGAAGAGCAATGTGATTTATACAAACGGGAGCGCGGTGGGAAGCGCCTGGGGCTTGACCCTCGGCTCTGGTTACACTTCCACAACCACCGTGGGATTGAGCTCAACAATAGGTCAACAGGGCATTGCCAGCTTCACGGCCGGCGCATCGTATATAACCGGGTCGGGTAACTCCTCGTCCAACGCATCGCAACTCCAGATTACGACCACCATGTCCCAGGCCACCGGCCTTTTATCGCCGACGACCGACAGTGTCGATCACGGCGAAGATACGTTTTTTATCTGGGCGCATCCTACGCTAACGGTATTAGGCGCGGCCGAGTTCGACCCCGGCGCTCCGATAACCACAGGCTGCCACAGCCCAGGTACACTCAATATCCAGATCAACGGACCTAACGCGCAAAACCTGGTCAGCTTTACCGCAAACGAATTGCTGGGGACCGAAGCTGTGCCTCCCGACAAAGCCCTGGTCTTTGGGGCTCTTTCCAGCCAGGACAAGCAGGCCATCCTTGCTACCGACCCGTTTGTATCCGGCACGCTGACCACTCCTCCTTCACCACGCTTTGCGAACCTTAACACGACATTACAGGAGGATGGCCCGGACAATTCGAGCTCCTCTATTGTCACCAATGCCATCACGCTGGTCTCCCAGGTTGCGCAGACCAACACTGCAACCCAGACGCAGACGGTGTCCTCGGGAGTCGGGGTCAATGCTTCCGCAATGGGTGGTTTCCCACTCTTCGATGGGGGGCCCACCCTCTCGTTTACTGCTTCGGTCTCGAATACTCAGGTGTGGATTACATCGGATGCCACGTCTACAGCCTCAAGCACAGCGACGCAAGTGACGGCAGCTACAACTCTGGCAACGTCCACCGTGGGTTTTGAGGACTTGATCGACATTTACATGGATCAGCTCTACAACACCTACGTCTTTGTCTCCGAGACTGGCGGGAAAGGCATCCCCGGTTCTGAAGTGCCGACTCTATCCGGCACCGTGACGCGGCTCGGGGCTGTTCTTCCCAATCAACTGGTGGTCCTCACCTTTCCCAACGGAGTGGTTCGGCGCGTAATGACCAATGCAAAGGGGGCCTACCACGTGTACCGCGCGCCTTCGGGAGTCGCGAAGATTGTTGTGGCCGGCCAGGCGGCGCCCGAAATCATGATCGATGAGAAAAAGCCGATCCTGAAGAATATCGAGTTGATGTAGCGGATTGGACAGCGCGAGCGCTTGACCCGCTGCCATCGATGGAAGCGGGTCGTCCTCGCGACTTTACATGCATCCCGCAACGCGAAGTGGAAAGCAGATTCCGATTGGGAGCCAAGGCGAGCGTCCACCGAGGCTGTCTCTCGCGATAAGCTAGAAGCTAGGAGCTATTCGCTGACCATGTCCAACTACAAATTCTCGACCCTAGCCGTTCATGCCGGGCAGTATCCCGATCCGCAGACGGGCGCGGTGAACGTGCCAGTTTACCTTTCCTCGACCTTTGAGCTGACCGGCATCGGCACGGACCGTGGCTGGGACTACTCGCGCGCCGGCAACCCAACGCGCGACCGGCTGGAGGAGGCGCTGGCGGCTCTCGAAGGCGGCATGAGCGGTCATGCCTTCACCACCGGCATGGCGGCCATCTCCGCTCTCGTGGCTATGCTGCGCGCGGCGATCACCTGATCTGCTCCAAGGATGTGTATGCTGGCACGGTGCGGCTTTTTGACCGCATCGTCTCCGGCTACGGCATCGAGATAGAGTATGTGGACACCAGCGATTTGAGCGCGGTGGAAGCGGCGATACGGCCCAACACCAGGCTGATTCACATAGAGACGCCCAGCAATCCGCTGATGGTGTTGACGGATATTGCGGAGGTCAGCAAGATTGCCCACGCGCGCGGCGTCGAGGTCAGCGTGGACAATACGTTTCTTTCGCCGGCGCTGCAAAGCCCTCTGGCGCTGGGCGCGGACATCGTGATGCACTCGACAACCAAATATTTGAATGGCCACTCGGATGGGTTGGGTGGGGCGCTGATCGGCTCCACGCCGGAGCACAAGGAGCGCTTTCTGCTGGTGCAAAAGGCGGCCGGCGGAGTGATGTCGCCCTTCGATTGCTTCCTGGTCCTGCGCGGCATCAAGACGCTGCCCTTGCGCATCCGGCAGCACGAGGAGAATGGACGCGCCGTGGCGGAGTTCCTCTCGACACATCCCAAGGTGAGCAAGCTGGCCTATCCCGGACTGAAAAGCCATCCGCAACACGCGCTGGCCGTGAAGCAGCAAAAGGGATTTGGCTCCATGATGAGCTTCGAGGTGGAATCGCGCGAGGCCGCGGGCCGGTTCCTCGCTGCAATCAGGATTTTCTTGAGCGCCGAATCGCTGGGCGGGGTCGAGTCGCTGGCCTCGCACTCGGCCACGACTACGCACGGCTCGGTGAGCGAGGAAGTACGCGCCTCGATGGGGATTACGCAAGGCCGCGTGCGGCTTTCCATCGGCATCGAAGATAAAGACGACCTGATCGCCGACTTGGAGCAGGCGCTGAAGGCGGTGTAAGGAGGCTCATGGCGGATTCGATGCTTCTGCTGGCCATTGACACCTGCGGCCCCACCGGCTCGCTGGCGCTGGGGATGGCGGCGAGCGGAGAGGTTCATATTCTGGGCGAGATGTCTTTAGGCGGGCAGCGCCCCTCGGAGACGCTGGTAAGCTCCGCTTGCGAGATGCTGCGCATGGCCGGTGTGCAAATGATCAAACTTGGCGCCATCGTCGCCGTGAACGGTCCCGGAGGCTTTACCGGTGTGCGCGTGGGATTGGCTGCCGTGAAGGGGTTGGCCGAACCGTCTAAGACTCCGGTGGTCGCCGTTTCGCGGCTGGAGGTGCTCGCGGCAAAGGCGAATGCGGCCTCGGCGGCTCTAGATGCGCATCGCGGCGAGGTGTATCTGCGCGTGGAAGAAGCAAATGGGCAGGCAAGGGAACTACTGGCCGGAGCCGCCGAACTGGCGGCGATTGTTACGCCGCTAAAGCGGATTGCCGTTTGCGACGATGCCGCCGCGCAATTGTTGAGCGCGGCTTGGCCGAATGTGGAACTGGTTCGTGTGACCGCACCCACCGCAGCCGATGCACTGCGGCTCTGCGCGCCTCGTGTGGCAGCCGGGGAATTTGTGGACCTGGCGCTGCTGGACGGCAACTACCTGCGCCGCTCGGATGCGGAAATTTATGGCGAGGCGGATACGCCGAGACCGCAACGGCGATGAATTCGAGCGATATCACCGAAAAGCATCCCTCCGGGGCTAAAGCCCGCATCGAATATCTTGGCGAGATGCGGGGGCTGAAACCCCCGCCTCCCTCCGAATCGAGTGATCCCGCGGCAATTCAAGCCGCGCGGATTCGCAGCATGACTGCGGTGGATCTCGACCGGGTGATGGAGATTGCCGCCAGCCTTAGTCATGCGCCCCAATGGCCTAGAGATGCCTACAAAACGGCGTTGAACCAGGATGCCTTGCCGCGGCGGATTGCGCTGGTGACAGATGGCGGGCAGGCGGGCAAGGTGGCGGGCCTGGCGGTGGTCAGCCTGATTCCGCCGCAGGCCGAGTTGGAGATCATTGCGATTGATACGCACTACCAACGCCGCGGCCTGGCACGGGGGCTCTTTGCCGAGTTGGCCCGAAGGCTTGCACGCGCCGGGGCTACCGAGGTTATTCTGGAGGTGCGCGCCTCCAACGAACTGGCGCTGGGACTTTACCTTCGGCTGGGCTTTGTTGAAACCGGACGCCGTCGGCGCTATTATCATGATCCGGGTGATGATGCGGTGTTGATGCGCCTGGGGCTGGAGGGCTTTGAGCCCTAGGGCCAGTCGAACAAACGGGCGTGATCGCGGTCACACAACTGGGTTTTCAGGGGCGAATTCCACAGTCGAGGTTACTTCTGGTCCTTTTTTGACTTGCGGAGTGCGTACTAGGGGCGATATATGTAAGTGTTCCTTAATAATCGGAGGTGCTGGATGGATGAAATACAGGATTCCACGCTGAGCGCAGAAATTGATCGCCTGCATACCGAACATCGTAATTACGCTCAGCGGTTGGAAGAGTTGCTCCAGAAGCCGTATCTCTCCACAGAGGAGCAGATCGAGGAAATCAAGCTCAAGAAGCTGAAACTGCACGCCAAGGACCTGATTTACTCCTTGGAACGCAGACTGCCGGTCACTGCTTAGGTTTTTTGGGAGCAACGTCGAATGCAGGCGATTTGCCTGAGTGCCAGCCATGCGCGGCCTCCGAGCGGCTAGTGTGCCACTCGAGCCGCGCATTGCTGTGCCTGTAGAAAACGTCTTGATTAAGACCTTTTTGAGAGGGGGCAGTCTATATCGAAAGAAAAGTCCATGCACAAAGGAAGGTCCATGCGGCAAACGCATCTTTTCTTTTTTTGTAGTCTTGCCGCCATGTGTCTGGTGGGGTTTTTAAGTATGACGGCGATCGCTGAAGAGGGAAAGATCCCGGATATTGCACAAACTATTTCCAGGGTTCGCGAAAATGTAGCAACTCTCCATAAAAAGCTGCCAGATTTTATCTGCCGGGAGGAGGTCTCGGTACGGGAGACCGAGAATGCCAAGACGATCGAGGAAAAGCAATATCTATTATCCCTGCGAGCGATACGCCAGACGCATGACGCAGCTAATCTGTTTTCTGAGTCGCGCGATGTCATTTCCGCAACCATCAATGGAAAGGCCGTGAACGAGCATAAATACGATCCTCCCATCCACTTCCTCCGCGGAGGATTTGCGCGGGATCTATTTACCTTCTTCGACGAACCTACATCCAGTTGCTATGAATTCAAACCGGTAATCCCCCTTGGAGCGACAGAGAGTAATACCTTAGTATTGGATGCAACCCTCAACAAGAATCTACGGCCACTTCCAACAGAGTGCGCGCACGTGCCTGAGGGTCTCAATGCTGCCAGGGTGTGGATCGACCTTAAGGCTTTCGAAGTCGTTCGAATACAGGAGAAGACGATGCACTCGGTGCAATTCTCCAAACCATTGGCCCATGCCAATGGAGACTATACATATTCTCCGGTCATTGAGTACTCACCGGTCAGCATTCATGGCTCGGATTATTGGCTCCCACGAATCAAGAGTGTGGATTTTATCAAGACCAAAGGTCAACACAGTTTCTCTTATAAGAGCCAGTACAGTGACTACCATAAGTTCGCAGTTACGGTTACCATCACGACTAGCCCGAATGAGAACTGAAACAGGCGTCTACTTCGGCGCCGTGTTCGGCTCTGAGAAGATGAGCCAGACGAGGAAAACAGGTTGTGTGATCGATTCATGATTCTGCGAAGCCTGTGGGCCGTATAATCGTTTAGGACAATGGTTCGTGACGGTTACATCTACGGTTTGAGCCTGCTGGCGGTGGCGGCGGTGCTGGCGTGGGCTACGGGCAACTGGGCGTGGAGCATCGCGCCGGTGCTTCTGGCGGCATTTTTTCTCTGGTTCTTCCGCGATCCTGAGCGGACGATTCCCACCGGCACCGGCCTGATTGTCTCTCCCGGAGACGGGCTGGTGACCGAAACCGCCTCCATCAACACCCCAGAAGGTCCGCGTCAGCGGATCAGCATCTTTCTCAACGTCTTTAATGTGCATGTGAACCGCTCGCCCATCGGCGGCGTGCTCACCTCCGTGCGTTATCAGAAGGGCCAGTACCTGAATGCCATGAACCCCGCGTCGGCGGACCGGAACGAGCAGAACATCGCCGCGGTGCGAGGCGAGGGCATTGAAGTTACCTTCAAGCAGATTGCCGGCCTGCTGGCCCGGCGCATCGTCTTCAACTGCGGCGTGGGCGACACTCTGGTCCGCGGCCAGCGCGTGGGCCTCATCAAGTTCGGCTCCCGCGTTACCGTGCTGCTGCCGGCCGAGGCGATTTTGCGCGTGAAAGTGGGCCAGCGCGTCCAAGGCGGCTCGAGTGTGCTGGCGTCCATGCCGGAGCTGGTGATGGCATCGGTTGCTTCCTCCGCGAAGAGCTCCACCAGCGCCAGCGTGTTGCCCAATGTATCAAGCGGAGGCCGCCGATGATGCACCCCAATGCCACGCAAGCCAAGGCCAGGGCGCGGGCGCAATTGCGCCGAGGAATGTTTTTGCTGCCCTCGCTGTTTACCGTGGGCAACATCGCCGCCGGCTTCTTTGCCATCATCCAGACGATGTCGGCCCTTACGGACGCCGGCAACGCACATACTCACCTGGACT
This sequence comes from uncultured Acidobacteriaceae bacterium, assembly GCA_963804295.1. Classification (GTDB taxonomy): domain Bacteria; phylum Acidobacteriota; class Terriglobia; order Terriglobales; family Acidobacteriaceae; genus Telmatobacter. The sequence continues at coordinate 16,494 of CAWDQS010000112.1, read as the reverse complement.
GGGCGGCCATCGCTATCATTTTTGCAATTCCTTTCGACTCGCTCGACGGCCGCATCGCCCGCATGACCAACACATGCAGCGACTTCGGCAAGGAACTGGATTCGCTGGCCGACGCGATTACCTTCGGCGTGGCGCCCAGCCTGCTGGCGCTCATCTGGGGATTCCATTTTCTTTCCGATACCATGAATCCGCGGCAGCACGAGAACCTTCTCCATGCTGGGGCCTTCATCTGTTTTCTCTATCTCATTGGCGGGGTCTCGCGACTGGCGCGCTTCAACATCAGCCACGATCCCTTGCCGCGCAATCCAGGCCGCCCGGACCGCAAGTATTTTGTGGGCATGCCGATTCCGGCCGCGGCTGGCCTGCTGGCCGCCGCGGTGCATTTCTGCGGCGGCTACCCGGTGGAGGCCTGGTGGGTGGCGCTCATCTGGATCGGAATCGTCGGCGTCAGCGGCTTTCTCATGGTCAGCACCTGGCGCTTCTGGTCCGGCAAGGAGATCAGCTTCTCTCGCCGCCATTCCTTCAGGACTCTGTTTTTCATCGCGATTGCGTTGTTTATCATCGTCAAATTTTCTCAGGCCGTGCTGTTTTTATGGGCGCTGGTGTATATGTTCAGCGGCATCTGGGCGCGGGCGGCTTACTCGTGGTCACGCCGCCGTCGCTGGCGGTTGAAGCCCGCGCCTACTGTTGTCTCGGAACCGGCGCCGCACGACCGCTCCTGATCTTTGCAAACGAATCAAAGGATGCCTGTGTACAAGATTGCCATTGCCGGAGCCTCAACCCTGGTGGGCCGGGAGCTGAAGGACGCTCTCTCGGAGTCGCCCCTGGGGGCGGCCAATATCGTGCTGCTGGACGAGGAGGAGGCTGAGGGCCTGTTGGACCATGTAGGCGACGAGATCACCTTTGTCCAGACTATTGGACCGGATGCCTTCGACCGCATAGACTTCACCTTTTTCTGCGGCTCCGAGGCCCTGACCCGCCTGCACTGGCGGGATGCGCTCAGGGCCGGCTCGACCGTGTTCGACCTCTCCGGCGCTCTGGACCAAGAGAAGGGCGTTGTGGTGCGCGCCCCCTGGCTGGGTTCCGAGGCGGCTACCGTGGACCTCTTCACTCCCGCCGTGGTTCCCGCTCACCCCGCGGCGCTGGCCCTGGCCCTGGTGCTGGAACGGCTGCAACAGGCAGCTCCGGTACGCATTGCCTTTGCCACGCTCTTGCAGCCGGCCAGCGAATTTGGCCGCGCCGCGCTGGACGAACTGCACCAGCAGACCATGAGTTTGTTGAGCTTTCAGGGGCTGCCGCGCAACCTCTACGATGCACAGGCGGCCTATAACCTGCTGGCCGGCCTGGGCGAAAGCGCCAAAGTGAGCCTGGGCGCGGTGGAGGCGAGGGTGCGCCGTCACTACGCCGCGCTCTCAGCCGGCCGTTGGCCTGATCTGGCCTTGCAAGTGGTTCATGCACCCGTCTTCCACGGCCACGCCTTCTCCATCGCCATCGAACTGGAACAGCTAACGGAGATTGCCACCCTGGAAGATGCTTTGAGCGGCGGCCGCCTCGACTTAGTGCTGGAAGACACAGATTCGCCCTCCAACCTGGCCTCCACGGGACAGGACGCCGTGCTGGTCCGGCTGCATCCCGAGCCGGGAGCGCGCAACTCCAGCCAGATCACGCGGCTGTGGCTTTGGGTCTCCTCTGACAATCTCCGACTGCAAGCACAGAATGCCGTGGCCTGCGCCATGGACCTGCGCCGGCTGCGGCCGCAGGGGACGGTGCAATAAGCCACAAGCCGTGGCGTTTCAACCTTTTATAGTGTGCTGTATACAATATTTAAGCGCGAGAGCAGACCTTGCAATCGCGTAAGAGTAGAATTTTAGTCCGAGGAGAAAACGATGAAAATCAACATCAAAGCTCTGGCGGTTGCCTGCGCCAGTCTTTGGGGCGGCGCGGTCCTGGTGGTGGCACTGGCCAACTTGATTTGTGGCGGCTACGCGCAGCGTTTTCTAGAGTTGCTGGCGTCGTTCTATCCCGGCTACCATGCGACCCGCAGCATTGGAGAAGTCGTCATCGTGACGCTATATGCAATAGTGGACGGCCTGTGTGGCGGCGCGATTATCGGCTGGCTCTATAACTGCCTGGCCAAGTGAGCCGCCTGACTTGTTACGGAGGAGTGATGATCTGCTCCAAATGCGGTGAAGAGATGCTGATGATGGAGAAGGACACCACCAGCGGCCGCGATATTCGCGAGTATCTCTGCGAGGGCTGCGGTCACACGGATTGGGAGGTTTACGGCACGGCGCTTTGGCAGATACTCTTCGACGACCGGGAAGAGGCGAAGGCCGCGCAAGTCATTAATGCTGCCGACGCTCAGGCTGAACACCCTGAACACGGCAAGAGCTAATATCCGCAGCATTCTTACGGCTTCGCGGCCTGTTTCAGCGGATCAATTACGTACTCATCGCCAATGCGTTCCAGCAACAGTGCGCGGCGGTCGGTGAGCAGCTTCAGGCGGCTTGTCAGTTCGATGAACTCCTTTTTTTGCTCAGCCGTCAGCGGCTTCGTGGGAATCCTGAGCATATTCAGACCGTCCAGTTTTGCCTGTACGCGCGGCATCTCGCGGTCGATCAAGACGGGGCGAATCACCGGCGCTTTGGTTTGGCCACGGGCCAGTTCGTTGCGGTTGTTCTCGCCCCACACGGGCAGTACTCCCACATGGCCCAGTTCGACGCGCATACCGGCTGGCCCGTAGTCCCTGCGCACGGCGGAAAACAGCCCGATCATCGAGTCGCGCGGGTCGCCTGCTTTGTCGGGCATCAGGCCATCGACATACGTGCGCGATTGATTAGACAAAAAATTTCCCAGCGAATAGAAGATGACCGTGTCGCGCCCGTCGGCGGTGCGATACGTCTCCACCGGCTGCAAGACGTGCGGATGATGACCGACGATCACCGAGGCTCCGGCGTCGAGCATCTTATGCGCCGTTTCCACATCCGCTGGTTTTGGCGCGGTCGCGTACTCCGTTCCCCAGTGAATGGAAACCACCAGAAAATCACACTGTGCGCGCGCTTTTTTGATTGCGTCGAGGACTCCGGCTTCATCCATTCCAGGCGCGCCCTTCGATTCGTCCGGATAAGGGAAGAAGTTCACGTGCGGCAGATCGTCGATATCGGGATTGCGGTTGCCGTTGAGCCAGCGCGTCATTCCCAGCCAGCCCACTTTGATTCCGTTAGCCTCGGTGATGACCGGTTGCCAGCTCAGCTGGGCCGTGTCGCCGGTGCCGGCAAATAACATTCCTCGTTCGCGCAGGTGCTCGCGTGTCTCGGCAAAGCCCGCCCAACCTTGGTCCATCATGTGATTATTGGCGGAAGAGACGATCTTGATGCCGCTGGCCTTCAGAGCATCAACAAGCGCAATGGGCGCGTCAAACATAAATTCTTTGGTCCCATGCGAGTGCTCCGGGGCCACCGGAGTTTCCAGGTTCACAAAGCCGAAGTCGGCGTGCTGGAAGACGCCGGAGACATCCGCGAAGAGCGCGCTCCAGCCCGCTGTGCCGTCTCCAGCAGCGGCGGCAGCGGCTCGCACCGCTCCATGCGGAATTATGTCGCCAGCCACGGCAAAGCTCATCTGCGCCAGCTCGTGCGGATAGGGCTTGAAAATCGCCTGCCGATGGCCATGAAAGTAGAACAGGCTCGCGCCAAGGGCCGCTAAGACCAAGAGCGAGGCGCCGGCAGCAGCCAGCCGCCCATGCCTGCGCAATGTCGATTTTATAGCTCGCGCCAATTCAGCCCTCTCTCAGACTGCTAGATGGAATGCAATCAGAATACAGGTTGAGAGTGACCGCAGCTGTGTGTCCATCCCGCTTTGAGCGCTGCTTCCTCCTTTTGCGTCTATCCGTTACGAGCAGAGCGGGCGGGAACTGATACCCTTATTCCTGAGAAGAAATCCTGAGAAGACTGACCAGTCAGGTCATTTTCACTCAGGATCGGCTGGCGGCGAGAGGCATGGCGGAATTCGTAATCAAGGTGGCCGACGAGCGCGGTCGCGTGCAGGAGCAGGTGCAGACTGCGGCCACGGCCGAAGAACTGCGCGCGCGCTTTGTTCATGCCGGCTACCACGTTTATCATGTGCGTCCCCGTAGTGGTTTTGGCGGTTTCAAGCGCCGCAAGGTCAAGCTGGAGACCTTTCTCATCTTCAACCAGCAGTTTCTGACGCTGATTCGCGCGGGCTTGCCGATTCTGGGCTCTATTCAGATGCTGGCCAAGAACCAGAAGAACGAGCATTTTGCCGCGCAGTTGGAGGATGTGGCCACGCGCGTGAAGACGGGCGACGCGCTTTCGGCGGCCTTCGAGGCGCAGAGCGGATTTCCCATCATGTACACCACCACGCTGCTAGCCGGCGAGCGCAGCGGCAACCTGCAGGAGGTGCTGGAGCGCTACGTCAGTTTTCAGCGCACCTCGCTCACCTTCCGCAAAAAGCTGGTGACCTCGCTGATCTACCCCTGCGTGCTGATGACGCTGGTAGTCTGCCTGATGTTTTTCATGTTCGTCTTTGTGATTCCGCAATTTGGCGCGCTCTATGAGCAGATGGGCTCCAAGTTGCCGGCCATGACCATGGAACTGCTGGCCTTCGGAAAATTTCTCAACCACAATCTGCTTTGGATTTTGCTAGCTATCGCGGGCACAATTTTTGGCGGCTATCGCTTCTCCATCACCGAGCGGGGCCGCGACTTCATCGACGGAGTCCGCATCCGGCTGCCCATCTTCGGCAAAATCTGGCTCAAGTACCAAGTCGCGCTCTTTGCGCGCACGCTCTCCACGCTGCTGACGGGCGGATTGCCGCTGATTCCCTCGCTGGAAACCGCCTCCCGTTCCATCAGTTCGCTGCGCGTCTCCCGCGCGGTGGGCAACTGCATCACTACGGTGCGCGAGGGGCGCAGCCTGGCCGATGCGCTGATCCAGACCAAAGTCTTCCCCGACTTAGCCGGTGAGATGATCTCGGTGGGCGAGCAGACGGGCGCCTTGCCGCAGATGCTCAACTCGGTCTCGGAGTTTTTCGAGGAAGACGTGGCGACAGCGCTCTCCGCTTCCCTGGCGCTGATTGAGCCGGCCATCCTCATCGTCATGGGCGTGGTGGTGGTCTTCATTCTCATCTCGCTTTACCTGCCCATCTTCTCGCTGGGGCAGGTCACCGGAGGTCAGGGATAAATTATGGCTGAGGCAACCACGCTTGTTGTTCCACTCTCCGCTGTGCAAGACGAGCGCGCCCAGGCCGAAGCCCTGGCTCACCGCTATCACGCCGAGTTCGTGGACCTGAAGAACTTCAAGATTCAGCACGAGCTGCTGCGCACCGTACCGGTGGAGCTGATGTTCCGCTACAACTTTGTGCCCATCGAACAACAATCTGACGCGCTGGTGATTGCCGTCAGCGACCCGTCGCGGCTGATGGTGCTGGATGAGATTGCCGGGCTGCTCTCGCATCGCATCATTCCTCGCGTGGCGACGCTCTCGCAGATTACCGATCTGCTGAAAAAAACCGAGCAGTCGCAGCGCGTGCTGGACGAGGCCAGCGAAGGGCTGACCTTCGACGTGCTGACCGGCGACGACAACTCGGACGAGAACATTTCCATCGAGAAATTAACCAGCGAAGAGGACATCAGCCCCATCATTCGCCTGGTGGACACCACCATCTTCACCGCCCTGGAGCGGCGCGCCTCCGACATTCACATCGAGACCTATGACGATTCGGTGCATGTGAAGTACCGCATTGACGGCGTTTTGCAGGAGGCCATGGCGCCCATCGCCCGCGAGCATCACACCACCATCCTGAGCCGCATCAAAATCATGAGCGAACTGGACATTGCCGAGCGCAGGGTGCCGCAGGACGGGCGATTCAGAGTTCGCTACAAGAGCCGCCTGATAGACTTCCGCGTCTCCATCATGCCCACGATTCACGGCGAGAATGCCGTGCTGCGCGTGCTGGACAAGGAGTCGATGAGCGAGAAGTTTCACCATCTCACCCTCGACGTGGTGGGATTTAACGAGGCGGATCTGAAGCGCTTCCGCGGCTACATTCGCGAGCCGTACGGCATGGTGCTGGTCACGGGGCCGACCGGCTCCGGCAAGACGACGACGCTTTACGCCGCGCTGAATGAGATCAAAAGCGACGAGGACAAGATCATCACCATCGAGGATCCGGTGGAGTACCAGATTCGCGGCATCACGCAGATTCCGGTCAACGAGAAGAAGGGCCTGACCTTTGCACGCGGGCTACGCTCGATTTTGCGCCACGACCCGGACAAGATTCTGGTCGGCGAAATCCGCGACCAGGAGACGGCGCAGATCGCCATCAACTCCGCGCTGACCGGGCATCTGGTTTTCACGACAGTCCACGCCAACAACGTGGTGGACGTGCTGGGGCGCTTTCTGAACATGGGCGTGGAGGCATACAACTTTGTCTCCGCGCTGAACTGCATTCTGGCGCAAAGGCTGGTGCGCACCATCTGCGAATACTGCGCCCGCCCTGTTCAGCACAGCGACGCTGAACTACTGGCCAGCGGCATGGACCCCAAGGATTGGAAAGGCTTTGAATTCCGCGAAGGCCCGGGATGCATGGAGTGTGGCGGCACCGGCTACCGCGGCCGCACGGCGATTCACGAACTGCTGGATCTGACCGACTCCATTCGTGAAATCATTTTGGCCAAGAAGCCCACCTCCGAAATTCGCAAGCTGGCGCAGAAGGAGGGCATGACTTTTCTGCGCGAGTCGGCGCTGGATCGTGTGCGCCGCGGCCTGACCACGCTCAAGGAGATCAACAAGGTTACGTTCATCGAGGCATCTCGATAATGAGATCAATTCTCAGCAAGGCCAAACTCGGCTCCCAACCCGGCGCGCGTCCGCCGGCAGCGGTGGAATTGTCGCCGCAGGGCGTGCTGGCCGCCGCTTCTCCGGGCCCGAGCCAACCGCTGGTTTATGCCTTCGAGCCGCTGCCCGCCGGTGTGATTGTGCCGGGCATCGGCGAGCAAAATCTGCGCGCGCCGGAGGTGGTGGCCAGTGCTATTCGCGCCGCTCTCGGGCAGGTTTCACCGCGCACCCGCGCCGTCACGCTGGTTTTGCCCGACACCGTGGTCCGCGTCTTTTTTCTGGACTTCGATTCTCTGCCCGCCAAGGCCGCCGAGGTCATTCCCATTCTCTGCTTCCGACTGCGCAAGATGGTTCCCTTCGAGGTGGAGCACGCCGGGCTGAGCTACCAGGTGCTGGTGGAGAACAAGACCGAATGCAAGGTGCTGGCAGCCGTTTTGCCAGGCCCCGTTCTGGCGGAGTTTGAGGCTGCCGTGCGCGAGGCAGGCTACGAGCCCGGAGCCGTGCTGCCATCGAGTCTGGCGGCGCTGGGAGCCATCGATTCGACGGAGCCGGTTTTGGCCGCCAACCTGAGCCCGCTGGCGCTGACCACCTCCATCACCAACTCTCAAGACCTGCTGCTCTATCGCACGCTCGACCTGCCCGAAGATCCCGCGTTGCGCCTTCAGGAGGTGCAGCGCGGCGTCAGCGTGGCCGCCGCCTACTTTGAAGACAAACTCGGCGCGCGTCCACGGCTTCTGTACTATGCGGGCATCGGCGCGGGCGGCAACAGCGCGGCGGAGGACTTTGCCCGCTGGATTGACGATCCCGAAATGACCGTCGTCGATATTGCGCCGCGGCCGGAGACCGGAGCCGCAACGCCGCTCGGCAATTTGGTGACTCTGGCGGGCGTGACCGGCGCGCTGGCGGGAGCAAACGGATGAGGATCACTCTCAATCTCGCCACCCGCCCCTACGCCGACATCGGACCGGCGCTCAAGCGTCTGCGCATTGCCATGGCGGTGCTGGTGGTCGTGGGCCTCGGCCTTGGCCTGGGTTTGCATACGCTCCACCAGAAAGCTGAAGACGCGCGCGCTACCGAACAGCGTGTGCAGAGCAAGATCGACGACCTCAACCGGGAACGGCAGGGATACCAGGATCTCATGCGGCAGCCGGCCAACGACGCGCTTCTGAAGCAGGTCGCGGTGCTCAACCAACTCATCGACGAAAAAACCTTCTCCTGGACGCTGGCTATGGAAGACCTGGAAACCGTTTTGCCCGGCGGCGTGCAGACAAACACCCTGGAGCCGGTGCGCGACCCCAAGACCGGCATCATCACCCTGAAGCTGCGCGTGGTTGGACCACGCGACCGCGCCGTCGATCTGGTGGAGAACCTGGAGCACTCCAAACACTTCCTTCTGCCCATCATCGTGGGAGAAAGCACTGAGTCCGCCGGCGGTCCGGGAGAAAGACTGGAGGCGCCCAGTGCCTCCAATCGCGTCAACTTCGAGCTGCTGGCGCAGTACAATCCGGCTGCGCCGGTGGATCGCAAGGCGCAACAAAAGGCTGAGAAGCACTCGGCCGACGGAGATCGTGAAAGCCAGAGCGCGTCGCCGCATTACCTGGCCCAAACCCCGGCCGCTCACAGACAGAAGCTGATCGTGCCGCCCGCAACCGGCCTTGGGCAACACACTCCCAAGCCTAAGTCAGGAGGCCAGCGATGAGCAGCAGCCGCATTCCATCGTTGTGGCGCGAGCGCCTGACCTCTCCGCTTACCTGGCACTACGCTGCTTTTGCCGTGCTATTGGCCGCGGTCATCGTCCTCTCCATCCGCTTCGGCATGGACTGGTCGGCCACCAACGGCAGTTCCGCCGGCGCATTGTCCGACAAGCAGATGCAGTTGAAGGTCAAAGAAAAGGAAGTCGCTCCCCTGCGCGGCCTGGAAACGCGCGTCGAGGACTCCCGCGCCCAGATGCGCGACTTCTACTCCAAACGCATCCCGCCCAACTACTCCTCCATCGCCACACGCATCGGCGAACTGGCGCTGAAAGGCCCCGTCCGGCTTACTCGCGTGCAGTACACGCAGGGCCCTCCCGGCTCCTATCTCACGGAAATTACCATGGACGCGGGCATTACCGGCGATTATCAGCAGATCATGCGCTTTGTGAACAGCCTGGAGCGCGACCAGACCTTCTTTGTCATTCGCGGAATGGCGCTGACCGGCCAGCAAGGCGGCCTGGTGAATCTGCGGCTGCGCGTCTCCACCTGGCTCAGGCCTGCCGATGTACCCAGCGGATTGGCGCCCACTCCGCCGGCAGGCGCCGCAGCTGCCGCTCATCAGGGAAAGGAGGGCGAGTAGCCATGGCCATCCCGCTGGGAATAGAAAACAAGCGCCAGGTATACATACTGATCGCCCTCGTCGTGGTGATTGCCTGCGTTGGCGGCTACGAGATATTTGGAGGCTCCTCCAAGCCCTCGCCGCGTCCCGTACCGGCAGCCCAGTCCGCCAACCTCCAGCCTGCCCTGGAAGTCGACCGCGTGCCGGCGGCAACCCCTTTGCCGCGCGGGCCGGAGGCCATCAAGCTCTCCAACGTCGGCATTGACCCCACCCTGCACCTAGACAAACTCGCGCTGAGCGAAGAGGTGGAGTACCGGGGCACCGGCAGAAACATCTTCTCCGCCCAGTCAGCGCCCGTGCATATTGAAACCCCGGTAGCCGGCCCAAGGCCCGGACAGCCTGTCGTGAACGCGGGTCTGATTGTGCCCGAAAAGCCCAGGCCACCAGCCATCGATCTGAAATATTTTGGCTACACCCAGACCAAAAACAAATCCATTCAGGCTTTTTTCAGCCGCGGCGACGACATTTTTATCGCCCATTCCGGTGACATTATCGACCATCGCTACAAGGTGGGCGCCATCATGCCGGCCAGCGTTCAGGTTACCGACCTGAGCTATAACAATACGCAACTTCTGAGTTTCCAGGGGAACTGAAGGACAGTGAATCAGTGTACGAGTGAATCAGTGAACAAGTGAAATGACGACTCCCTCCCCAATCCGCCGCCCTCGACCCTCCAAGTCTGATGAGGGCTACATCCTGGTTGTGGCCATCTTCATGCTGGCGATCTTTACTATTGCTCTGGCCGTCGCCCTGCCCAAGATCATCAAGGAGATTCAGCGCGACCGCGAGATCGAGACCATGCACCGCGGGAAGCAGTACATCCGCGCCGTGAGGCTCTATCACATCAAATTCGGAGCCTATCCGACCAACATCGATGCCCTGGTCAAGCCCACCAACAATATCAAATTCATGCGCAAGAAGTATGTTGACCCCACCACCGGCAAAGAGGATTGGAAGCCGATTTTATTAGGCCAGAACAAGGCGCCGACGGTCATGGGCTTCTTCGGGCAGGCGAAGGGAAGTATCGGCGGCTGCTCCGTTAATCCGTTAGGCGCAAATACTTCGCAAGGCAGCTTGTCCAGCAGTGGCATCGGAAGCACGTCCAGCCCTTCGACCAGCGGAGGCCCGTCCAGCTCCTCGACTAGCAGCAGTACAAACTGCGCTACAACCGGCCTGAACACGAGCAGCAACACAACCACCGCTCCGGGCGGGCCATCCCCTACAGATCCAAATGCCGCCAATACAAATTCCACCACTAGCTCGACTACCGGCTTGAACGGCCAGACCTTCGGCGGTGGACCCATCATGGGCTTCTCGCCTAACAGCCCCAAGCAGTCCATCATGGTCTACAAAACGAAAAATCACTACAACGAGTGGGAGTTTGTCTACGACCCGATATCCGAGCAGATGATGCAGGGCGGCAACACGGGAGCCATCAGCACGCCTGCCAGCGCCACCACTACACCCGTCGGTGGCACGCCAACCACCACCACCACTCCAACCACGACACCTGCCACGCCGTAGCAATAGAGCGCCAGGAAACGGCCAATCGAATCAGTCACCTACACGCAACAAGGCCCGCCCCCGCGAAAGGGACGGGCCGTGCGCACCAAACCGGGACGCCGCGCCGTTACGTGCTGAAGGAGGAGCCGCAGCCGCAGGTGGACTTCACGTTGGGGTTATCGAACTTGAAGCCGGCGGCCTCGACAGTCTCGACGAAATCCACCTTGCAGCCGTTCAGGTACATCAGCGATGTGGCGTCCACAAAGACTTTGAGGTCCTCGAAGTTGAAAACCTTGTCCATTATGCCGGGCTGGTTTTCAAAAGCCATGGAGTACTGGAATCCGGAGCAGCCGCCGCCCTCGACGCCGATACGCAGCCCGGCGGGCAGGGGGTCCTGGGTGGCCATGATCTCGCGCACCTTAGCTATGGCTTGCGGAGTCAGTATGAGAGGCGCTTTCTTGACGGTTTCCTGTGTGGGTACGGAGGCAGCTGTGGCCATGGAATCTCCCAATGCATTGATTTTCTTGCCGTATACGTAACTTTACTGCTTCGCCAGCGGGGATACAAGCCCCCAGAGCGGCGTTTCATACTATTGGATGCACCGGCAGGGTAGAAAGTCGCATTACCAGAGTGCGGTCGAGGATGAAAAATGTATGTGATTTTGTTCGTACAGTCCTGCCCATTCAGGGGTATGATGGTCAGCGGGCCGGCTCCTCTGCTTGACGGGTCCGGAAATTCTCTTTTGGGTCCGCCAATCTTCGGGGCTGGAGGGTTTTTCGAGGTGGAGCATGACGCAATTTGCTATGGTGATGATGATTTCCTGGGGAGCGCTGGTGGTGATTACGGGCGCTCTCATGCTGTATCGCGCCAGGTTGCAAGGCAACGAAATTGACCAGGTCTCTTTGGACGATACCTTCGCAAGAGAGAGGGACGAGAATGAGGCCCTTGCCGCCAAGGTCAACAAGGTTCAGCCGGCGATTCGCCTCCTGAGCTGGCTGGTCACAGCCGCAACGGTGTTCGTAGTCGTGTACTGGTTTCTGGACTTCTTTAGACAGTTCAAATAAACCGAGTTTCCCGGTCTGCAAGAGCGGCTGGCGGCGTCCCGAGGGACTTTGCTGGTAGGTGTGCGTCTGCCTGTTAGAGCGGAATCAGAGTAAACGTGCCCTTACAAAGTGTGCTGAAGGTGGCTTTTCTTGAGGAAAAAGCTACTGCGCAGTAGTGCTTCCTGGGTATAGCTACTCTGATTCCGCAATAGCTGTCTCGATTCATCCAGTCCAATAACTGCTCAGTACCCGCTGGCCACCAGCCAGGCCTCGGTCAACTCCAGCTCAGATTTTTTCTGTGCCAGCAGTTGCGCGTGGGCTAGCTTCACCAGTACATCGGCTTCCACGTTGACCGGTGCGCCTACGGCCAGCGTGTGCAGGTTGGTTCGCCAATAGGTCAGCGGCAAAATGGCAATGGTGATCGTCTCGCCGTCGAAATCGGCAATGGTCAGGCTGATGCCCTCCACGGCCACCGAGCCTTTGTGGACCATCCAGGGGCGCACATTTTCCGGAACGCGCACTTTGAGCGTCCAGTCGGTGGTCTGCCGGTCGAAATCCGTCCGGGAAGGCGAGACCAAAGGTTCAAGGGAACGGAGTTCCCCGCAGCCGTCCACGTGCCCCTGTACAATATGGCCGCCCAGCGGACTTCCGGCGGCCGTGGGCAGCTCCAGGTTGACCTTGGAGCCGGGAGCCAGCGCGCCCAGCGAGGTGCAGTCCAGCGTCTCCTGCGCCAGGTCGGCGTGGAAGAGCGTGGGGTCCACGTCCAGCGCGGTCAGACAAACGCCTGAAACGCCCAGCGAATCGCCCTCGCGCAGCCGGCCGGCGAGGCCGGGAGCCTCGACCGTAATCCGCCGCACCCCGCCCCGACTGTTGAGGTCAATCAGCGTGCCCGTCTGTTCAATGATGCCGGTAAACATGGTTCTATTCTACAGAAATCAGGGAACATAGATCAGGGTTCAGTTTTGCGGCATAAGCGATAGAAATTCGCTCTATAGCTCAGAATTGTGCTTTGATTGATCGATAGAAGTGATTCCTATCAATCAGATTTATCAGGTGTCTTGAGTGATACAAGCTGTTTCTATCACTCATGCAGTATAACAATGCGAGTTACCTGCATCATTCCCTAATTCCCAGTCGCTTTAAGCGCTCGCGAAAGTCTGCGCCGTAGGCCGGATCGGCTTTACTGTGGGATGAGCGCAGCCTCTTCCTGGTCCGGCTTAACCCGAGGCCCCGTCGAGGCTGCGTTCTCTAGAACCGTTCCCGTGAGATCACCGGAGGTCGAAGCGGTCCAGGTTCATCACCTTGCTCCAAGCCGCCACAAACTCACGCACGAAAGCCTGCTGCCCATCGCCGCTTGCATAGACTTCCGCGAGGGCCCGGAGTTGGGAGTTCGAACCGAAGACAAGATCGACTACGGTGCCCGTCCACTTAAGCTCGCCGGTTGCCCGGTCCCGCCCCTCCAATACGCCTTCCGATGCAGCGGACTTCTGCCACTTCGTTTTCATGTCCAGAAGATTCACGAAGAAATCGTTGCTCAATGTTTCAGGCCGCTTGGTGAAGACACCATGTTTGGATTGCCCGAAGTTTGCATTCAAGGCGCGCATGCCGCCGATCAGCACCGTCATCTCGGGAGCGGTCAAGTTGAGCAGTTGCGCTTTGTCCAGCAGCAAATTCGCTGCGCATCCCTCAAGCCCCTTGCGGGCATAATTGCGGAATCCGTCCGCCATCGGCTCCAGCACGGCGAACGACGCCGCATCAGTCTGCTCCGGCGAGGCGTCCATGCGGCCGGGCGAGAAGGGAACCTTGACTGCATGGCCGGCCTTCTTGGCAGCCGCCTCGACAGCCGCGCAGCCGCCCAGAACTATAAGGTCAGCCAGCGAGACCTTCTTACCGCCTGACTGCGAACCGTTGAACTCCTTCTGGAGGGCTTCCAGCTTCGCAAGGACCTTCGAGAGTTCCGCCGGCTGGTTCACCTCCCAGTCCTTCTGCGGCGCCAGGCGAATGCGCGCGCCATTCGCGCCGCCGCGCTTATCGCTTCCGCGGAAGGTTACCGCCGACGCCCATGCCGTTGTGACCAGTTGCGAGATCGAAAGCCCAGACGACAGAATCTTGGCCTTCAAGGCTTCGACATCCTTGTCATCAACCAGCTTGTGGTTCACGGCGGGGATGGGGTCCTGCCAGATCAGCTCTTCCTTCGGTACCAGAGAGCCAAGATAGCGCGCACGCGGGCCCATGTCGCGGTGCGTCAACTTAAACCAGGCCCGGGCGAAGGCATCCGCGAACTCATCCGGGTGCTCCATGTAGCGTCGTGAAATCTTCTCGTAGGCCGGGTCAAACCGCAAGGAGAGGTCGGTGGTCAGCATGGTAGGCGCGTGATGCTTGGACGGGTCGAATGCATCCGGCACGGTACCAGAGCCTGCGCCATTCTTCGCAATCCATTGATGCGCGCCGGCCGGGCTCTTGGTCAACTCCCATTCGTAGCCGAAGAGGTTCCAGAAGAAGTTGCTGCTCCACTTGGTTGGCGTTGTCGTCCAGATGACTTCCAGGCCGCTGCCGATCGCGTCGCCGCCTTTGCCGGTGCCAAAGCTGCTCTTCCAGCCCAATCCCTGCTCCTCGATGGGCGCGGCCTCGGGCTCGGGTCCCACGTGGCTGGCAGGGCCTGCGCCGTGAGTCTTGCCAAAGGTGTGACCACCGGCGATCAGGGCAACGGTCTCTTCGTCGTTCATGGCCATGCGGGCAAAGGTCTCGCGGATGTCGCGCGCCGCGGCTACCGGGTCAGGATTGCCATTCGGCCCTTCGGGGTTGACGTAGATCAGGCCCATCTGCACAGCCGCCAGTGGATTCGCCAATTCACGGTCGCCGCTGTAGCGTTGGTCGCCGAGCCAGGTTGCCTCCGGACCCCAATCGATGTCCTCTTCCGGCTCCCAGACGTCCGCGCGGCCGCCGCCGAAGCCAAAGGTCTTGAAGCCCATCGAATCCAGCGCCACGTTGCCGGCCAGGATCATCAGATCCGCCCAGGAGATTTTGCGTCCGTACTTCTGCTTGATCGGCCAGAGCAGCCGCCGCGCCTTGTCCAGATTGACGTTGTCCGGCCAGCTATTGAGCGGCGCGAACCGCTGTGTTCCGTTGCCGGCGCCGCCGCGCCCGTCATGAATCCGGTACGTGCCCGCGGAATGCCAGGCCATGCGGATGAACAGCGGCCCGTAGTGGCCAAAGTCGGCGGGCCACCAATCCTGAGAATCCGTCATCAGGGCATGGAGGTCCTTGATCACCGCGTTGAGGTCAAGGCTCTTGAATTCTTTGGCGTAGTTGAACTCCTCGCCCAGGGGATTGGACAATTGCGAATGCTGGTGCAAGATCTTCAGGTTCAACTGATTGGGCCACCAGTCTCCGGTACTCTTTGCCCCTGCCGTTGTTTGCTTGAGCATGTTGCCAGAAAACGGGCACTTTTTTTCGTCGGCCATGGTTCCCTCCTATTTGTGTTTATGTTTAGAGCATTTTCAACGATAGTGTAAGGAAGCTCCGTGCCCTATCCATTTCACGCTCTATGAAAAATGGGTGGGAAACCCCAAAATCAGCCTCACATAAACTGTTAAAATGCTCTGGTTTGTGCGCGCTTTCAAGGGGAATCCTCTGTACGCACAGCCTCACTCCGCCAACAAAAATAGGCCATCGGAAAGGAATATGCAAGTCAAATACTGATCAATAATCACGGATCACTGTTTTTCCGGCCAGGGATCGCGGAGCAGCGAACAGAGGCCGAGATCGTTGCCATAGCGCTCAACCTCGACTTCAGCCATGCTGATGGCGCTGGTCATGCCTTTGAAGGCGGGGACGGCATCGGAGCCCATGATCTGCGGGGAGACGAAAAGGTGAATGCGGTCCACGTGGCCGCCGGCCAGCAGAGACGTGTTTAGCCGCGTGCCGGCCTCAGTAAGCACGGTGAGAATGCCCTCCTCGCCCAGTTTGTCCAGCAGTTGCGTGAGCGGAACACGGCCAGCTACCCACCCCCGCGACGAAGACCTGTCGCCGGGGACCCCGGATTCAGCCGGCAAAACCTCGACGCGGACGCCGCGGGATTGCAATTCATGAATGCGAGCCTCGTCGGTTGAGACAGTAAAGATGACCAGATCGTTGTGCGCCGTGGCCACCATCTTGGAGTCCAGCGGCATGCGCAGGGCCGAGTCCAGCACTACGCGCAGCAGCGGACGCCGGCGGCGCAGGCCGCTGCGGTCGGTGAGCATGGGGTCGTCGGCCAGCACGGTATCCACGCCGACCATGACGGCGTCGGCCTGCCAGCGCAAGGGCTGCACGGCGGCGCGTGCAAATTCGCTGGTGATCCAGTACGGCTCGCGCGGCGCTTGCACGCCTGGCGGCGGGGCGATGCGGCCGTCCAGCGTCATGGCCACCTTCATCAACACCAGCGGTCTATGGTGCTGGGTCCAGCGCGCAAAGCCCTCGTTTAGTCGGCGAGCTTCAGCCTCACATACGCCCACAACTGTCTCAAGGCCCGCCCCACGCAAGTGGTCAATTCCGTGACCGGCAACATCTGGGTTGGGGTCAATGGTGGCGGCGACGACGCGTTTGATTCCTGCCGCAATCAGCGATTCCGTGCAAGGCGGAGTGCGTCCGGTGTGGTTGCAAGGCTCCAGCGTGACGTAGGCCGTGCCGCCATGCAGACGCTCGCCCGCGTGTAGCCGAGCTTCTTTGAGGGCGACGAT
>CAWDQS010000111.1:0-3995 GCA_963804295.1 uncultured Acidobacteriaceae bacterium | reverse complement strand
ATCGAAACCCCATATACGCCAGCCACGTGGGCTTCTCGGATTGTCTGCCCCCTACATCACAAATGCGGCCAACGCCGCTCCCTGACCTTCTGTCGAGGCGTAGCGTCGAATTTAACCATGCAGGTCAGGAAAATATCATGCGCGCCAGGCTGATATTGGATTACTGTCTGGTGACAATAGGCTGTCCGATTTCGACCTGACAGGAATCTTATTAGCATCCGAATGGTGACGAAAAGACATCAATCGGAAATCTAAGAGATGTCTGTTGGTTATCAACAAGGGATTGCTCGATATCAGTCTGATGGCTGTGAGGTGACCTCTTGTCATCCGTCAGTTATCTGGTTATGATGCGGCCACCAGATCGGTGACGTCCTGTCATCGCACGAATTCGGACCGCGAGACGAGCATGCCAACCATCGCTTTTGTGTCGCCTAAAGGGGGGGCCGGGAAGACCACATCGGCCTTCCTGCTGGCCACCGCTTTGGCGAAGTTCCGCGATTCGGGTGCGTGGCCTCGACGATCTCCTTCAAATCGGCAAGGTCGCCCAGGACTTTCCCGCCCGTCAGCGCTTCTCCCACCGGGTGCGGGCCGCCGACGTATCCGGCTACTTCCAAACCGAGCTCCGGATGCTTCTCTATGTGGGCGGCGATATCTTCCAACAGCGGACTCCCGCCCACCAACAGCAGCCGGTCCCGCTCCATCACGTGGATGGCGAATGTGCTGAACAGAACGCGCCAGAAATAAACCGCAACGATGCCCAGAACGCTGCCGATGGCCATCACCTTGCTCGAAACTCTCATCTCCGGGCTGATATAACTCAATAGCCCCTGGACGACGAAGGCGCCCCCCATCACCAGGCAAAGTTGCTGCACCAACACGATGCCGCTCTTGACGTGGTACTGCGAATACAGATCGTTGAAGTACATTCCCAGCAGGATGGTGAGCAGCACCGGAACCAGGTGCATGAAGCCGCCGTCGTAGACCAGGTTCACCCATGGATCCACGTTGAGGGCGAAGTAGACGGCCAGAATGAATGCCGACGTGAGCAGCAGGATATCGGCAACCAGCAGCACCACTGCCGTGTCGGGAACGAAGACGCGAAAGAAGCGAGTCATCCGGAGAAATCCGCGATGTGCACCAATCTTACATTATAGCTGCCCTCCGCCGGCGTGGCGCTTGAGAAAACGGCGCAGTAACAGGGTGCGCCCTAGTCGAGATTGCGCTGTACCGCAGCCTTGCGCACCCCCCCGCTCTCTTTTTTTGGACTTACTGGACCGCGCCCGCGTGGCTGATTTGGTATCTTGTTGCTGGCGCGCATATGCGAGGACCAAAGGCAAACCAGTCTCCAGACCAGTAGAGTTGCTGCGGCCTCATTCTATCCGCCATAATTTTTATCACAGCTATTTGTACGAGCGAGGAATCCAGCGTGTGGCGAACATCGTAAATATCGTTAGAATCAATCCGCCAAGAATATCGATGCCATAGTGCCACCCGGTCGTGACTGCCGAGATGCATATCAACCCGGCAAGCGCCCAAGCCCAGACACGGAGGCCGCGAATAGTACCCAGCGCCATGGCCGAAAGAATAGCAAGCACAACATGAAACGACGGGAATGAGACGATTCCCGCGTCGTTCATGTCGATTTCGACGGGACCACTGGATTTGAGGCGTATCAAGTAATCAGCCACGCCAGCCTGCGCGTTTGTCGGCCTGAAGTCTTGTGTAGTCCATGGGCCAACGGCCGGCCAGATCGCCGAAAGCGCCGCCGTGAGAATTGCGGCGATCACGATCCCCAGCACATAGCGACGCGCGGCATCTGCACGTCCTCTGAGAGTAGGAATCAGTATCGCCGCGATGATAAACGGGGACAACAACGCGTATGCAATCGTGAGACCGGTTTTTACCGGGGGCACGCGCGCAACGAGATGCACAAAATAAATCGTGGAAAAATGGGCCCGGGCGTCCATCGAGGCTAAGGTTTGATCGATCAGCGGACATGGACTTCTGCCGGCAATCTGGACAAGTAGCGACAGTGTGTTCGTTATAAGCACGGCCCAAATGGCTAACAGGCACGTGTCGATCAGTTTGGGGTAGGAACGCCAGATGCAGTAGCACAGAGCCACAATCAGGAGCAGCAATCCCGGCCAGGCGGAGAGTAATTGAGTGAGGCCGCCAAGATGCACAGCGCGCGCAAGAATCACCTCGCCAGGAATCAGAACCGCCAGCATGATTCCCATCATGCGCTGGAAAGGCGTGGCGTACTTCCTCCACGCTGAACCAAAGCCTATGGATATGGAGTGAAAGATCTCTCTATGCATCATCATGAGTGTTTGAAACCTGTCATTGTATTATTCTGTGATTCAATTCAGCCAACAGCTATTCCACTTGCGCATGTTCTGAAGCGACTCCTGCGCTGTCGCTCGACGGCAAGGCAGCCGAAAATTCCAGCGTGTCGCCGGGATGTGTCTGTGTCTGGCGGATTGTGCCGGATGGAAGTTCAAGTACAGAGTGCGCCCGCAGACAGCCCGACAGCCGCCACGGGGGCACCGCGCACACCAGTTTCCTGATTTGCTTCTTGCGGTCCAGATAGATCAGGTCGATGGAGAAGCGCATCCAGAAGGTATGCACCGCTTCACAAGGCTGAATCCACAGGCCCTCTCCCGGCGCCAGGCTTTCACGCCCCAGCAGGCCCTTGTTGCGCTTTGCAGAGCTATCGGCCACTTCCATGCATGTGGCGAGCACCGTACTGCGGGTCACGTTCGTGACCCGCAAAGGAATCTTCCGAGGAGCCTGACGGCGTGAAGCGAGGCAATTCCGCAGCCCCGATGCGATCCAGCGGAACGGATTCATGCGGTTGCCTCAATTCCTTTCGCCTGTAAGTCGCCGCACTCTATGCGACCCTTTTCAAAGCATTCCGGCTGCCTGGAGGGCAGCCGGAAGCCTCATTGGGGTGCGGGAGCGGGAGCAGGCGCAGCAGTGGTACTCGATCCGCCAGACGAGGAGCCAAAGAGTAATCCTCCGCTATCCACCAGCGGCGTCTCCGGCTTCAGGCTATCGACCAGCCTCTCGACTGGGATGGTGGGGGGCGCGGAGGCTGGAGTGTTGGCAGCGGTCTTGGCATCCGGCGTATTCATGGGTATGCCGGAGTTGGACGGCAAAAACTTGCCTGGAAGTTTCAGATCAGGCAACGGCTCTCCAGCAGGGATGGGAGCCACAATCTCCGGCGTCACGATCACGATCAACTCGGTGTTTGCCTTGGTCTTCTGCATTGACTGGAAGAATTTTCCGAGTATTGGAATATCTCCCAGAAAGGGTATCTTCGAGAAGGTCTCTGACTCGGTGTTGTCCAGCAGGCCGCCAATGACGAAGCTTTGTCCGTCGGCCAGCTCGACCTCGGTCTTCACTTTCCTGGTGGTAATAGCAGGCACATTGAATCCGGATATCTCGATGGCATTACTGAAGTCGAGGGCGCTGACTTCCGGGGCCACCTGAAGGCGTATTGTTCCACGGGGAGTAATGGTGGGAATAAAATTGAGGCGCACTCCATATTCCTTGAACATGATGGTAATCGCCGATCCCGCGCCGCCCGAGCCGGCCTGAACCATAGGAAATGGATATTCACCGCCTGCCAGGAAGCTGGCCGATTTTCCGTTGCTAGCCAGCAGGTTGGGTTCGGCCAGAACCTGCGCTCCGAGGGTGGTCTTAAGGGCCTGAATCGTTGCGCCGATATTCAGACCGGGGTAGAAGGCGGAGATATTCGTCGGATTCGTTCCTCCGGTCACCGTGGAGCCAGTGCTGCTGCTAGAAAAATTAGAGGTTAACGAACCGGTTGAAATTCCACCGATTGTGTTTCCAAAGCCGGTACTGTAAATGTTGAGGCCAAACTGTGCCGACTTGGTGCGGTCAACGCTGATAAAGCGAACCTTGAGGAGAATCTGCGGGTCGGACGCCGGCACAGAGACACTAAGCAGGTTGACGACTTTGCCGCCAGTGGA
>CAWDQS010000110.1:0-41326 GCA_963804295.1 uncultured Acidobacteriaceae bacterium | reverse complement strand
ACGCATCGCTCTCCGGTGGAGAGTGTCCCCACGGCGTGCAGCGCCGTCGAGAGGACGCGGAAGCGCTTGCGCGCCCAGCTCCCTCCCAGGTGAAAGACGCTGACCATCCCTAGCACCACGGCAAAGCGTGCGCCGGGGCCGATCCGGTCCCAATGGGCGTTGACAAACAGCGCCACGCCGCAAGCCAGCAGAATGGCTCCTAGTATGAGCACGACAAGAACCTGCCAGCGCAAACCGGCGGGCTTCTTCTGCTCGCTTTCCCAAGCGCGGATGCGGCGGGCGGTGTCCCCATCCAGGATGCCGGCCGTTTGCCAGCGGGTTAACAACGATTCAAAGTCAGCCATAGCAGTTGCAAAAAGTAGAACACATTTTGGTGGGCCGTGGCAGAAAATACACAGGGCTAACTGCGCCGTCAGAGAAGAACACACCGCACGGATCGATAGACAGCGGCAGGCATGCAGAGTAAAATTTCCGCATTATGCGCAAAGTACTCGTAGTTCTTGGCCTGCTTGCCGTGGCTGTTCTGCCCCATGCCGTTGCCACCCCGGCTCTGGATCAGCCCTCAGAATACGCCACACTGCTTGCCTCGCTGAAGGCGGGCAACACCGCAATCGACTACACGCGCCTGCGCCTCAGCTACATGGACTCGCCCGAATACAAGGCGGCCAAGGATACTTCCAAGTCCGAGGATGCAATGAGCGATGAGTTGAACAAGAAGGACTATCCCGCGGCTCTCAAGAACGCCGAAGCCGTGCTCGAAAGCGAGTACGTGAATATCGATGCGCACTATGTGGCCCTTGTTGCGAACCAGGAGATGGGCGCAATGGATAAGGCGGAATTTCACAGAATCGTCTTTCGCGGGCTGATCAACTCGATCCGCAATTCGGGCGACGGCAAGTCGATGGAGACGGCCTGGGTGGTGATCAATGTTCATGAGGAATATGTGATGCTGCGAGTCCTCGGCTTCAGGCCCTCGCAGCAGAGCCTGGTGAATCAGAAAGGCCACTCCTACGACGTGATGAAAGTAAAAAGCGTCGAAGATGGAACCGAGCAGACCGTCTACTTTAACGTGGATATTCCCTTCAAGCACTACGGCTTCTGAGTGATACGCGCGTGACTCTCCGCACCAGCATTCGCGACGCGGGCGCTGCCGCCGCCGTATCATCAAAGAGTATGCGTTTCGAGATCGTCACCATATTCCCGGAGTTTTTCACGAGCATCTTCGAGAACGGGATTCTGCGCCGCGCGCTGGCCGAGGGGCTGGTGACGGTGGGGGTGCACGATCTACGCGCCTTTACTCATGACCGTCACCGCACCGTGGACGACCGCCCCTTTGGCGGCGGCGAGGGGATGGTGCTGAAGCCGGAGCCGCTCGCCGAGGCGCTGGCCTCGCTGGGGATTGCTCCCAAGGCGGAGCGGCTGGGGGGGGAGAGTTTCCCGAAGAGACTACCTCCGGGGCTAAAGCCCCCATCGACATTGACTGCGTTACGCGGGGGTTGAAACCCCCGCTTCCCACCGAATCGATTTCTTCAGCGGCGTGCGCAGCCACGACCTGCCAACCACGCCCGCACGTAATTCTTCTTTCCGCGCAGGGGCGTCCATTTACTCAGGCGATGGCGCGGGAACTGGCTGCCACGGAGCATGTGGTGCTGATTTGCGGACGCTATGAGGGCGTGGACGAGCGCGTGAACCAGCTCTATTGCGACACGGAGCTGTCCATCGGCGACTACGTGCTGAGCGGGGGCGAACTGGCCGCCGCCGTGGTGGTGGATGCGACCATGCGCCTGCTGCCGGGCGTGCTGGGCAACGAGGCCTCTGGAGAATTCGAAAGCTTTGGCGTGGCCGACGCCGAGATTGCCTCTGCCGATGATGGCGTCCCGCGCTCGCAGTACGGCGCCGGTGGCCTGCTCGACTATCCCCACTACACCCGTCCAGCGGAGTTTGGCGGCCTGCGCGTCCCCGAGACCCTGCTCAACGGCGACCACGCCGAAATTCGCCGCTGGCGTCGCGAGCAGCAGTTGCGCAAGACCCTGGCCAATCGGCCGGATTTGCTGGAGGGCGCCGCTCTCAGCAGGGAAGACCGCAAGCTGCTGGAGGCGATCCGGTCGGGGGAGCGAATAGAAAACTAAAGAGTCTTTCCTGGCACATTCAACTCAACCAGCCCCGCGGGCAACGTCATTTCCATGCGCTTCGCTTTAAGGTCGATTTTCTTCAAGAAGCTTTTGGCGAAGGGGACGAGAACTTCGCCCGAGGCGCCTTGAACCACCAGCAACGCCACCGCGCCGGCCGTCCGGTCGACACCTTCGATTTCGCCCACCGTTACCGGCTCTGTTCCTGCCACATCGATCAACGCACATCCGATCAGGTCGCCGGTGTATACCTCATCCTCGCCCAGAGCAGCCCGTTCGGCGCGCGGAAGGGCCACAATCAGCCCCTTGAGTGTTTCAGCCGCCGAGATCGAGTCCACCCCGGCAAAGTGCAGTACAATGCCGCCCTTGTGCGGCCAATGGGCGATGAGCTCGACTTCTCGCGGAGAGGCATTTCTCGCAGGGGCTATAGCCCGACATTTGTTTTGCGAGGTTTGCGGCAGTCGGGGCTGAAGCCCCGACCTACCAGTCGTGCCCTGACGCTTCGTGCTGCTCTGGATGGGTTTTTCGACAAACGAAGCGCCCAGCAGCCACAGCCGCTTCCGTTCCGCAAATTTTTCCGGGAAATCGGTGAGAATGTCGGCGTAAACTTCGCCTTTTCGCCCCTGCGGGTGGCGAATGCGCGCCAGCCAGACCCAGTCTTGAGGCGTAGTCATCTCTGCCTCCCGAAGAGGGTCGGATGCATCGGCAACGGACCTCTCAGGGCTCGTCTTCTTCCAGAATGTCGAGCGTGTAGCGGTGATGCACCTTCATGCTGACTGCGCCCAGAATGGTGCGTACCGAACGGGCGGTGCGCCCCTGCTTGCCGATGACCTTGCCCACATCCTGGGGCGCCACGTGGAGTTTGAGAACCGTGGCATCCTCGCGGCCCACGCTCTCCACTTCAACGGCTGACGGTTCATCTACCAGGGCCCGGGCAATCTCTCGTATCAGTTCTTCCACTTCGACCATCGCGTTTTGCGTCATGCTCTTGCCCTTAGCCAGTGCGTTCCGGAATTAGCCGCCAGGATTTGGCGACCTGAAATGAACCACATGGCTCGGTGCGCGCATAGTATCAGTTCGCACCCCTCGCCGTCAGCAAATAAAATACGCGCAGGCTCGTGGAAGCCCGCGCGCGTCGTCAGGGAGGGGGCAAATCAATCAGGCCGCGGCTGTTTCGGCTACTACCGCCGGGGTTTTGGCCACCAGCTTTTCGACCCTGGGCGACATCTGCGCGCCTACGCTGCGCCAATAGGCGATGCGCTCGTGCTTCAGAATAATCGTGGCCGGCTCGGTGCGGGGGTTGTAGGTGCCGACGACCTCGATGGAACGGCCATTGCGGGCGCGGTCCTTCTCGATGACCACGATGCGGTAGTAGGGCTGCTTGGGTGCGCCAAAACGCGCTAAACGAATCATTACCACGGCGATACGGTTCCTTTCAGATTGCGGTGCTCTGTTGATAATCTTCCATTCCACAGACAAAGACCTGTCTGTGGGGACCCCGGATCTTTGGGGTCTAATCCGGCGGATTCGGACATACTGGCCAGATGTGGGCCAGACAGACGTGTCCAGCCGTGCAAGACACAACACCTAAGTATCGCCGATAGTGGGCAGTTGAGGCAAATGGACCTCCCGCTGCCGGGAACGGGTTACAGGCAATGGGCTGGCTGGATCCGCTATTTGCTTTGCTTGCCCTTTTTGCCGCCGCTCGCCTTGGCCGCGGCCTGCTGTGACTGGTCGCCGCTGTGGTGGTGCTTGTGGTGGGCCAGAGCCTTGGCAATCTCTTCAGGGGTCAGCTTGCTTCCGCCCAGATGCAGAACATCGTTTGCGACTGCAGGATCGGTTTTGGTTGGTTCCATGGATTTCTCCTTGTTCAAGGGATAGTCTCATTCAACACAGCCGGACAGTATGTCTTGTATTGCTCACTGGTTAGTGTGGTGAGTCAAAAGTTAATTGAAGAACAACTGCAGATCCTTCGACTCACCACCCCCAAGCTGTAAAACGCTTGGGGCCCCGTTCGCTCAGGATGACAGCAATATTTGTGCTACATATTCAGGATTCAGGATGACAGCAATTTTTATGCTGCATATTTCTGACCCAAGACACTAGCCGTTGATCTTCTTCAGCAGCCAAGCCATGTTCTGGCCCAGGGTTTTCATGGTTTGAATGCCCTCTTCGTCGCGCTCCACGTCGCCGATCTCGCGGCCGATGCCGATATTCCAGTAGGACGAGCCGGGGATGATCATCTCGCTGATCAGAAAGAAGTGGTTCAGGGCATCGAAGGCGTGCATCGCTCCGGCCCGGCGCACGGCCACCACGGCTGCGCCAACCTTGCGCCGGAAGAGGCCGCCGTTGGCCTTGGAAACCAGGCAGGCGCGATCGATCAGGGCTTTGATCTCCGGCGTGATATCGGCCACATAAGTGGGCGAGCCGAGCAGGATGCCGTCCGCCTCCACCATCTTGTCGATCAGGGCATTGCCCATGTCGCTCTTCTGTGCGCAGCGGCGGTCCTTCTTTTTCGAGCATTCCCGGCAAGCAAGGCATCCGTGAATCGTGGCTCCGCTCAGTTCAATCAGCTCGGTTTCGATTCCCTCGTTTTCCAGTTCCTTGAGTACGCAGCGCAGCAGGATGGCCGTGTTTCCACCCTTGCGTGCGCTGCCGTTTAACGCAACAACCTTGATTCCAGTTCCGCTCATGGTCCGTCTCCCATAGCCAGCCATCCGTATGGCCGGAATCTCCCAACCCCCTATTATGCGTCTTCGGCAGGCCGGAAGCTGCGTTTTTGGCTACGTATATGAGCGTCTTGCAAAATAACCAAGAAACCAGCATTCCATAATCATGCACCCCTCAGGAGCTTTGGTTTATTCCGACAGTAAAGCTGGGGCAGCGTTGGATGGTACCCCCACCCGTATTTTGGGCGTAAAATCCTTGTTTTCATGAGGTTACAGACAGGGTTGCGCTGCAAAATCCTCATAACAAAGAAGTTCCCTACAAAATATTCCAGAATAAGGAGTTAGCGGCACATTTGGAGGACGATTGGAGAAAAAGCACCTGAGAATTATTGTGCTACAAGATGCCGAAATTATCTGCAAACAACTTTGCCTCTTGCAAACCCTGACACTCCTTGCTCTTCCCTTTTGAATATTGCAGTGGCTCTCATAGCAGGAATATTGTCGATACGCGATTTTTCAAATTATTTGCGGTGGCTTGCGCAAGATATTGCCTCTTCCCCGTTCAAAGGGAGTGGACAGCGGCGATTTTTCCGGTACGCGGGAACCATTTTGCCTTTGCCGGGGTCCAAAGGAGTAAAGTTTCTAGTTGATTGGTCCAAGGAGGATTTGTGCGTCGAATTCTAGCCGTTTTATCTCTTGCCGCCTTCACCGTAACTGTTGCCGCGCAGTCGCCGTCCGCGCCCGCTACTAAGCCAAAGTTGACAACACCGCAGGTGGCACAGGGGGTGGTGAAGGACCTGCCCGTTCGCAAAGTTGTGCTCTACAAAAACGGCGTGGGCTACTTTGAGCACGCCGGATCGGTGACCGGCAACCAGCGCGTGGCCATCGATTTCACCTCGCCACAGTTGAATGACGTTTTGCAGTCGCTTACAGTACTCGATGAAGGCGGAGGACGGATTGCCGGGGTCAACTACAACTCCACCACACCATTGGCCGAACAGCTTAAAACGCTCTCCCTGGGCATGACCGACGATCCTACTTCGACTGAGCTTTTCCAGGCGTTGAGGGGGCATCGGGTCGAGGTTACGGGCGGACCCGGCGGTGCCATCACCGGCCGTCTGCTCTCCATCGAATCGCGCACAGAGAATATGGGCGACACCGACAAAACGGTCGACAAGTTTTATCTGACGCTGGTGGCCGCATCGGGTGCTGTACGGGTGATTGAATTGACCCCGGCGTTAGGCGTGCGCCCGCTGGATGCGAATCTTCAGGGCCAGCTCGACCGCTATCTGGAGCTGCTCTCGACCACGCACTCCACCGGGTTGCGCCACTTGACGTTGAATGCGGTTGGCCAGGGCCAGCGCGAGATGCGGGTGAGCTACATCAGCGAGGTTCCGGTGTGGAAGTCCACCTACCGCATCGTCTTTCCGCGCACGCCGAATGGAAATGCGACGATGCAGGGCTGGGCGGTGGTGGATAACACAGTCGGCGCGGACTGGGACAATGTGCAGTTGTCGCTAGTGGCTGGATCGCCACAGAGCTTTATCCAGCCGCTCTCGCAGCCGATTTATACGCGCCGGGTGGAGATTCCTATCGCCACCGAGGCGCAGTTGACACCGCAGACGTACGAGGCGGCGGAGGATAAGGCCGCAAGGCCAGCACCAGCTGAGATGATGAATAACCAACTCATTGCGCCAAGACGCTTTCCGATGGCAGGCAAGATGAAAGCAGCGCCCAGGGACGGAAGGGTAGGTTTGGCGGGCATCGGATCAGGTTCCGGCATGGGGCCGGGCAAAGGATTCGATTCCAGCAACGCCGCCGATGTAGGCAGTAGTGGCTCTGGCGGCGTTGATCGCGCTAGCGATGCCTACAAAGAGGGCGACGTCTCCACCAACGCATTTGATGACTTCTTCGAGTACGCGCTGACCCAGCCGGTCACCATCCACAAAAACGAGTCGGCGATGGTGCCGATTCTGCAGCAGGAGCTTCCCGCGATGCATGTGACGCTGTGGAGCGAGCGGGAGCCTACGCCGATGCGCGCGGTGTGGCTGGAAAATAAATCCAAGCTGACGCTGGACTCGGGCAGCTTTTCGATTTTTCAAAGCGGCGAGTTTGCAGGCGAGGGCTTGCTGGAGCCAATTCATCCCGGCGAAAAGCGGTTGCTCTCCTACGCCGCCGACCAGGCGGTGAAGGTGCGCCGCAGCTCGCCGACAGAGACCAGCACGCTGCGCCGCATCGCCATGCATCAGGGAGTGCTGGTGCAGCAGACCAGCCAGATTACCGACAGCACTTACACCGTGAATAATACCGGCGACGATGCGCGCGAGGTGCTCATCGAGCATGCCCGCCGAGCCAACGCTGAACTGGACTCAGAAACAAAGCCGGCGGAGACCACAGCCACAGCTTATCGCTTCCGTGTGGCAGTCAAGCCGCATGAGAGTACCGATCTGCACATCCGCGAGCGCGCCTTGCTCTCGGCAGACATCTATATCAAACCCGAAGAGGATCGCAGCGAGTATCTGATTTCGGTGGGCAAGCTCATGCCGTACGTCGAGGAAAAGCTGCGTCCTCTCATCGATGCCGAGACCGCGCTCAGCGGATTGAACGCCAAAATTGCGGAGAATGAGGCGAAAGAAACAGAGCTGGCCGCCGACGAGGCGCGTGACCGCGAAAATCTGACCGCCCTCAAGGGCAACGACGCCGCTAAGCGGTTTGTGGAGGAGCTGAACAACGCCGAGGACCAGTTGCAGGCCGTACGCAAGCAGGCCGCCGAACTGGCGGAGCAGAAGAGTGCCGCGGTGGAGAAGCTCAACACGCTGATTGCCGAAGTCAGCTTCGATTGGGATGTGAAGTAAGACTAGGGAGTAGGGAATAGAGAATAGAAAACTCTGTTCCCTGATTCCTGTTCCCATCCTCTGGTCATGCGCATGGAGAATCGCAAGCGGCTGCAGTTAGCTTGCACACGATAATCAACAGTTACCTTGTGTTAAACTTTGGTGCCATTGGAGTTAAGGGAAAACTCAGGTAGAGTGAATATGGCTCTTTCTGGGCTCTGGATGGCGCTTATGATTGCATCGAATTCCGCTTTACCACACTCGTCTGCTGGGGCCCATTCGGCCTCACAACGGCAGGAAGTGCGCTGTGCGGTTCGTTTTCCGCTGGCGCTGCCCATAATGTTGGCGTCCGACAAGGGAGAGATTGCCGCTATTACCCGGGATGTATCCGCCAGTGGCGTGGTTTTTGAGCTTTCTAGCCCCGTCAAGGTAGGCCTGGAGATCCGTTTTTCCCTGCGTATGCCCAGTGAAGTTCTGGGTACCCCTCATGATGTACTGGTTCATTGTCAGGGACGTGTGGTACGCTGCTTGAGGAACCAAAGTAACTATCTGGCTGCTTCCACCATCGACGAGTACAAGTTCGCCGAGCAGTAACAGCCGGAGAGGGCCCAGCGACAACCACTATTGCTTGGCAAGAACCCATTATGGATTTTTTGGAAGATACCGCAGAAGGTGAAATACACGAAGCTCCGATCCAACCGGGGACCATCCGGGTGATACTCGCGGACTCCCAGGCGATCTACCGCGTGGGCATACGCAAGATTTTCGCGTTGGAAGACGATCTTCGCGTGGTGGCCCAAGCAGATTCCCTGGAAAATCTGCGCGCAGCCATCGAGCGCTATCCCACCGACGTGGTGCTGCTGGAAGGCAGCCTGCTGGTTGGCACGGCCAACGTGATCCCCGATCTGCTGCGCGCCGCACCCGATATGAAGCTGATTGTTCAGGCCGTGGCCAGCGAAGAAAACCAGACCGTGGAGCTGTACCGCCGCGGGGTTCGAGGCATCGTCAGCCGTTCCATCTCGCCCGATCTGCTGGTGCGCTGCGTGCGCCGCATCGCAGCCGGCGAAACCTGGATCGACAACCAGTCGGTCAGCTGGGTGATCGAGGCGTATCGCGCCCAGGCCAGCGCCCTGGTCAACCCCCGCGTGCAGCCCAAGCTTTCTCCCAAGGAGATGGCCATCATTACCTGCATCACCCAGGGCAAGCGCAACAAGGAGATCGCCTACCAGCTAGGGACCACCGAACAGGTGATCAAGAATTATCTGCGCAAGATTTACGACAAGCTGGGCGTCAGCGACCGGCTGGAACTGGCCCTCTATTGCCTGCACAACAAAATCATCCGTACGGACGAGGACGAGGAGTTGGTGGCGCAGAAAGTGCTGGGCAAGTAGGCTAATTGATTTCTCATCAAGCAACGGCCAGCCGCTGAGTCTGAGGGCTGGCCGTTTTGCATGGCAGCAGGAAATGCGGACCCATGCCACGGAAAGGCGCGCGGCGCATCGGCCTGCTCACTACTCGCTGTCGGGCCGTTTGTAGGGCTTTTGAAGCCACAGTCGGGCCTCGTTGACGGCGCCTTGGGTGTTGTCGTTGGTCTGCACTGCGAGGCGATACTCATTGACGGCCCGA
The DNA here is from genome assembly GCA_963804295.1 of uncultured Acidobacteriaceae bacterium. Classification (GTDB taxonomy): domain Bacteria; phylum Acidobacteriota; class Terriglobia; order Terriglobales; family Acidobacteriaceae; genus Telmatobacter. Next base: position 32,068 of record CAWDQS010000110.1, on the reverse strand, counting down.
TCACGCTGGCTGGTGAGGTCGAAGATCTTGCCCAGCGCAATGTGGCTCCAAGCCTCGGTCCAGCGCGGCTCGCCGTCGCCGCGCAACGCATCCCGGTAGGCGTTGACGCTGGCCTGATAGTTCCGCTGCTTGAAGAGTACTTCGCCGATGCGGAAATTGACCAGAGAACTCTGCGAATTAATTTCCAGAGCCTTCTCGTACACGGCTAGAGCGCCAACCAGATCTGCTTGGGCCATCAGTTGCTGTCCTTTGAGGATATGGACGCGCAGTTGCAAGCCGGGGGTGGACTTGAGCACCCAGCCTTGGGGGTCAATGCTGATGCGGCGGGGACGGCCGAATGTGTCTACGGAAAACGGCGTGCTGGCGCCCACGACTTCAACTTTTTTTGTTTCGGTCTTGCCTTCGGTTTCCACGCTCAACTCCACCGGCATGCGGAAGAGGTCGAGGTCCTGGTCAATTTCTCCGATGGTGCGGAAGCCCTTGTTGTTGCCCAGCCGGTAGATGGCGTACTTGTTGGTGAACTGCGGAGCGCCGGTGCCGTCGACCCATTGCGCAAAGAAGGCGGTCAACGGCTGCCGGCTCTCGGCCTCGGCTACCTTCTCCAGGTCAGCCGTGCGCATCGAGCTGCCAGCGTACTGGCTCAACACTCCCTTGAGCGTGGCCAGGAAGGCTTTGTCGCCGATCTCCCCGCGCAGCATGTGGAAGATCATGGCGCCCTTTTCCAGGGTCATTGATTGGAACTCGGGCGAGAAGGGCGCGATGCGGCCGGCGCTCGACAGGGGAATGGTGTCGTAGGCCAAGGCTCCGGCTGCCACGTCTTGCAAGGCCGCCTGGAAGGCGTTCGTGCCGCTCTCGTGTTCAACATACATCAGTTCGCTGTAGCGGGCCATGCCGTTGGTGATCCAGGCGTCGTTGAGGGTGCGCGGGCTGACCTCGGAGCCCCACCACTGGCGGGCGATGGTGCTGGCCAGCAGACGAATGCCGCTTTTGTCGCCCACTCGGAAGCCGGGAATTGCCGCCAGCTCCGGCGCCCAGACGGATTGCAGCGTGTCGTCCGGCAGTTCCACGACATTCAGGCGGCTGGATTCTGCCGCGCCAAAGCTCGCGGTGAAAAACTGGTACTCGCTGGCCGCGGTTTGCGCAAGCTCGCTGGACAATTCTTGGCGGCTCGCTGCCAGATAGGCCCTCACGTTGCCTGCGCCGACAGAGACCGGTGCCGCGTAGCGTCCGGCAATCACCGTGCCGGGAAAGCCGGGCTTATCCCAGTTGAAGTAGAACTCGTCGCCGGGCTTGCCGTTGGCCAACGTGACCGACTTGGCCTCGCCTTGAGAGCCGCTCGAAAAGACTTGCATCCCCCGCGGCACGCGGATGTGCATCTCCGCGGTGAAGCGGTTGGTCATGTAGCCAGTTGTTGGGAACCAGCGCGACGCGTAGAGCAGGTAAGTAATCGGCTCCTGAATGGCGGCCAGCTTGAGGCCTTCGACAGGGCCGTCGTCGTTGCCGGTGATCACGCCTTCGTATTCGAAGGTCCAATGCGCGGCTTGCCCGTGGACAAAGGGCGTGGCCGGGGCTATGCTTATGCCGCCGTCAGCCGAGCGTTGGCCGGTGAGCAGCGCGCCAGCCTCGTCGGAGATTTTGCTTACCTTGAGCGCCGGGTGCAGGCCGAATCTGACTGCCTCGGCATTTTCCGGCACCGTAAAGCTGACCACCACATTGGCTGTCAGATGGTGAGTGGCCGTGTCGATCTCGGCGTCGATGATGTAGCCGGAGACGGCCAGCGCGGGCCGCTCCGGCCGCAGGGCTGCAAGCGGAGCCGCCACAATCAGAGCACAGGCCAAGCCCACCAAGCCGCCTGACAACGGCGTCATCCTTGTATTCATACGCACGCAGACATTATCGCAGCCATCACCATGGCATTTCACCTTGCCCTATGCCCAAGCGACGCGCGGTTCCCGGCGGCGCTTACTGCTTGACGATCTCTATATCGATGGTCAGCTTGACCTCGTCGCCCACCATCGCTGCGGGAAACTTGCCGCCGATCCCGAAGGCCGTGCGGCTGATAGTGGTGGTGGCTGTGAAGCCGGAGTGCGGCTTTTTGTCCTTGCCCTCCACTGGCGTGCTGGGGCCTTCCGCATCAAGAACGACGGGCAGCGTCACCCCGTGCAAGGTCAGGTTGCCGTTTACCGTCAGCTTGCTGCCGTTCTTCACAACGCTGGAACTGGTGAATGTTGCCGAGGGGAACTGGGCCACGTCGAAGAAATCCGGACTCTTCAGGTGAGTGTCGCGTTGCGCCACGCCGGTATCAATCGTGCTCACATCGATGGTGACAGTCACGGTGGACTTGGTGACGTCCGCCTCGTTGAAGACCAAGGTGCCTACTACCCCACCGATGCGGCCATGAACATTGGAGACGCTCATGTGCTTGATGCTGAAGTCTACTTCACTGTGGGCCGGATCGGTGGCCCAGGCGGAGGTTTGCGCCAGCGCCAGGGGAGCCGCCAAAGCCAGAATGCCAGACATAATAGTCAAACGCTTCATCGTAATTTCCTTTCATTGCGGGGCCGTTAAGCCGTTGTTGGGTGGCGAGAAGGAAGCCTCTTATCGTGTGGGTAAAAATGGAGAGTGAGTTTTGGCGAAATCTCCTCGTAAAATTTCGATGCTGCTCTATTGTGATTTGTTGCAACTATTATTGTCTGGTTCCAATAGAACAGCCTTGCAAATGTAATTCGAGTCCCAATTCCCTAAGACCTCGTCACTTTTCCCTGCTATCCTCGCGTAGATGTCTATTCTGAACGACTTCCGCCGACTCACCCGGTCCCAGCGCCATACCTTTCTGGCCGCCTTCCTGGGCTGGACCATGGATTCGCTGGACTTTTTTCTGCTGGTCTTCAGCGTCAAAGCCATCGCCACGGACTTCCACACACAGCCCTCTGAGGTGCTGGGCGCGGTTTTTTTAACGCAGGCCTTCAGGCCGGTGGGCGCGGTTCTCTTCGGCGTGCTGGCTGACCGCTACGGTCGCCGTCCGGTGCTGATGGTGAACATTTTGAGTTTTTCCGTGATCGAGGTGGCCTGCGGCTTTGCGCCCTCGCTCTTCGTGCTGTTGTGTTTGCGCGCCTTGTTCGGCCTGGCCATGGGCGGCGAGTGGGGCGTGGGCGCGGCGCTGGCCTTTGAGACGTTGCCCACCGAGGGCCGCGGCGTTTTCTCGGGAATTTTGCAGGAGGGTTACGCGCTGGGTTCCATCCTGGCCGCGGGCGCATTCGCGTTCTTCTTCAACGGCTTCACCTTGCTGGGGCTGCACGTTCCTGGAATTGGCTGGCGGGGGTTATTCATCCTGGGCGCACTGCCGGCCCTGCTGGTGCTGTATGTGCGGATACGGGTGGATGAGTCGCCGGTGTGGCTGGAAGGAAAAAAGAATCGGCTGGCGCGCTCTGCCGGGGAGGCCCTGAGCGCCAGGGGCAGTGATTTGACCCGCGTGCTGGCTTTTCTGCCGACGTTTCTCTTTCTGGTGTTGCTGATGACCGCCTTCATGAGCTTTTCACACGGCACGCAGGATGTGTATCCCACTTTCCTTGGAACCTATGCCAAGCTCACGCCCAAGATTGTCGGCCTGATCGGCGTGCTCTACGGCATTGGCTCCATCGCCGGCGGCATTGCCTTCGGCGCGCTCTCTGAGAAGTGGGGCCGCAAACGAGCCATCGTCGTCGCGGCGTTCTTGTCGATTCCGGTGATTCCCCTCTACGCCTACGGCCACTCAGCCCTCACGCTGGGCATCGGCGCAGTACTCATGCAATTTATGGTGCAGGGAGCGTGGGGCGTGGTGCCGGCCTATCTCACCGAGTTGTCGCCGGCTCCGGTACGCGCCACGGCTCCTGGACTGGCCTACCAGTTGGGCGGACTCATCACTTCGTGGAACGGCAAGGCGCAGGCGCTCATTGCCGAGCGCACCGGCAACTACCCGCTGGTACTCGCCGTTACCGTGATCATTGTTGCGCTGACGCTGGCCGGTCTCGCGCTCATGGGCCGTGAAGCCAAAGGCCAGGAGATGACGGTGGCATGAGGTGCTGGGTAACGATGCAGAAGCGCAGATATCTTTCAAGCGTGTCCGCTCCGTATAAGACCTTTTTGCTTGCGCTGGTTTGTCGAAGTTCGCACAAGCCTGCCAGGCAACTGCGCAAGAATAATTTCTTTCCCCTGTAACTTTTCTTTCTCATTTCCATATTGTTACCAGGAACGCAAATGACGGACTTCGAAGCGATTTACGTGCACCATTCCCGTGATATTTTCCGCTTTGCGCTCTATCTTTGCGGCAATTACGCAGAGGCGGAAGACATCGCATCGCAGACGTTTGTGCTGGCCTGGAATGCAGCCGGGCGAATCCGGGCCGAGACAGCAAAATCGTACCTGTTTGCGATTGCACGAAACTGTTATCTGGAAGGGCGGCGGCGGGGCGCAAGGCAGACGGAACTGGACGACACAATGCCCGATTCCACAGCGAACCCATACGCCGATGCCGCACGCCAGATCGAACTGGAGCGCGTGCTAGCAGTGCTGCAGCAGATGCCGGAACTTGATCGAACAGTTCTGTTGTTGCGTGTGCAGGAAGAGTTGTCCTACCAGGAAATAGCCGACGCTGTGCAGCTTCCGCTGCCCGTGGTGAAGGTGAAGATACACCGGGCGCGGCTGAAGATGGCGCAATGGCGCGCCAGTCAGGAGATGAAGAAATGAAAGTGACGCAAGACGTGGTAATGGATTTGCTGCCGGTTTACCTTTCCGGGGAGGCCAGCGCGGATACCAAGGAACTGATCGAAGAGTTCATGCGGCAGGATGCGGAAGTTGCGCGCATGGTTGAGGAGCAGCGGCGCGAGTTCGGCGGCCAGCGAGAGTTGCTGGAGACAGGCGGCGCGCCTTCCGCGGATCATGAATTACGAACGTTGACCCAAACCAGATCGATGATGGAGCGGCAGAAGTGGTCAATGTCGCTGGCATTGATGCTGACTGCCTTTCCATTTTCCTTTGTGTTCAGCGACGGCCATCTAATGTTCATGATTGTGCGCGACCAACCGTTGCTGGCGGTCGCTTCGTGGCTAGGGGCGGCGATTCTGTGGATTTTGTATTTCATAGCGCGGCGCAGGCTGCGCGCAGCCGGGCTTTAAAAAAGGAGACTCGATGAGCGCAGCTTCCATTGTGCATGATCCGTTGATCGTTGACCGTCTGAGCGCGCGGCTGGGAGATTTCCGGTTGCATGAGATTTCATTCAAGGTGGAAGCCGGGCAGGTGACCGCCCTGCTCGGCCATAACGGCGCAGGAAAGACAACCACCCTGCGCTTGATGATGGGGATCGTTCGTAAGGACTCCGGCAAAGTGAGCCTGGGTGGATTCGATCATCTGCTGAATGAGAAGGAATTCAAACAGAGGATCGGCTTTGTTCAAGAAGAGAGCTTTTTCTACAACGGGATGACCGTCGCTGCATTCATCGCGTTCGTATCGCGCTTCTACAGCAACTGGAACGAGGAGCTTGCACAGCAGTTGCTGGACACGCTGCAACTGCCCAGAACAAAAAAACTGGGGCAGCTATCAAAGGGAATGAGGACCAAGGTGAGCCTGGTGGCGGCACTCTCACACCAGCCGAGCGTGCTACTTCTGGACGAGCCAACCTCGGGGCTGGATCCGCGGGCCCGGTCTGAGACGCTGAAGCTGCTGCGACGCGTGGCGCATGAGGACGGCGTGGCAGTGCTGTTCTCAACGCACAACCTGTACGAAGTGGATCAGATCGCCGACCGGGTCATCGTCGTCGACCAGGGGCGCGTGCTGGCGGATGAAAGCCTTTCCGCTCTTCGCAGTCAAACGGGAACATCCTGGAATTTGGAAGAGTATTACCTGGAGATGGTGGCATGAACATACTTCGTCTGATCGCCAAAGACCTTCGTTTGCAGAGCAGGTTTTTCCTGCCTCTGGTGTTGCTGGAAGTTGCCGGCTATCTCGCTTATGCACTGCAAATGCCCTCGCATATTCCCGGTGTCGCCTACGGCCTGCTGCATGGCGTAGCCCTGATCGGTGATTTTCTCATCTGTTATCGCACCATGATTGCGGAAGAAAAAAATCGAGCCCTAATGTTCATCAAGACGCTCCCGGTTTCTACCGAGGAGATAGTCTTCGCCAAGTTTAGTGTTAACTTCCTGCTGGTGGGCCTGAACACGGGCGTGCTGATGGCTCTCTGGGGAATTGGACGCGCGCTTGGATGGATCGAAGTAGCGCCTCAGTTGACAATTTATCTGCTGCTTGCCGGCCTCACCTACCATTGCCTGAACAACGCCTTCTTCGTCACCCTCTCGCTGGTGTTCAGTTCGGAACGCGCGGTCTGGGTGCCGTTCCCGGCCATCTTCGTGCTGATGTCGGTGATTGTCAACTTCAAGCGCATCGAGATTGTGCTGAATCTGGAGCCTTATGTAGACCTGTTGCGGCGTGACAATCTATTACTTGTCACATTGCTATGGCTCATCATCGCGGGGTTTATGCTGATTTGCTGTCAAGCCCTTCGGTATAAGAGGGTTTTTGCATAGCCGGCAAATTTCACTACCAGGTAATCCATTCATTGCCGCGGCTGGAACAGCCCAGGAGTTACCGGCTTGTTGACCTATCGTTGATAAAGTGCAACCAGCCTACCGCTCGCCAGGATGTGTCCCTTCATCGCTGCTTCTACCTGCGCCCGCGTCGCGCCCACGGGCAGATTCAACTTCGCGTCCAGCGCGTAGAGCGTGAAGATGTAATGGTGCGGCGGACCCGGCGGAGGACAGGGGCCTCCATAGCCGATCTCGCCGAAATCATTGCGGCCCTGAAGCGCGCCGTCGGGAAGCTGGCTCAGCGCCGGCAGCCCCTCGGGAAGCGCCCACGTCCCGGCAGGCAGGTTATACAGCACCCAGTGAACCCAGGTTCCTCGGGGCGCGTCGGGGTCGGTGACGATCAGTGTAAAACTTGCCGTCGCCGTCGGGGGCGCGCTCCAGGCCAAATGCGGAGAGAGATTCGCTCCGCTGCAGGTATACTTCGCCGGAATCTGCTCTTGGAAACTGGTGCTGGTTAGATGCATCGTCTGCCCCCTCGCAATAGAATCGCAGCAACCCGGCAACACCGCAACCGCGAACAAGAGTGCCGTCGCAGCGCAACACGTTGCCTGACGCGATTTTCCGCCGACACACTCACCGCTCCTTCTTGTCGAAACGCGCATCAACTTGTCCCCTTGCCACAACTTTGCCAACAAATGGGAATTCTAGAACAATTTCGCTGTTCCCGTAATGCGTGCTTCGTGGTATCCCACCCATTCCGCAAAGAACGCGGAATGGATGGGGCACACGACTATTTCCTATTCTCTAGAAGCCATCGCAAAAATGCATTCAGTTTATGCAAAGCACCCCTCAGTGGCTAAAGCCTTCAGTTTTATTGGGCATTTTGCGGCACGACTGAAGTCGTGCCCTGATACAAAGCATGTTTATGAAACACGCGCTACTACCTGATCCCTGATCTCTGTTCTCTGATCACTGATCTCTGTTCTTTCACTCCGGCCGGATGAGTTCGATACGGTCGCGGGTGCGAACCCAGGTGTTGCCGGCCATGCGGCCCACGGCGTCCAGGCCGGCTGGATCGACGCGAAAATCCTCCACCAACTCCTCGCGCAGGTGAAAGCGAACTACTTCGCCCAGCACGATCACGCCGCTGCCGGGCGCGTGGCCGGTGTAGATGACTTGCAGCAGCTTGCACTCCATCTGGGCGGGCGATTCGGCGACACGCGGCGGGCGGACGGCAACGCTTGCGACCGGCGTCAGCCCGGAGAGCGGAAACTCGTCCACCCCGAATGCCACCTCGGCTGAAGAAGCGTTGGCGGCAGCGGCGATGGCTTCGCTGACTACGTTGATGACGAACTCATGGGTCTCCTCGACGTTGCGCAGCGTGTCTTTCCGCATACCGGGCCAATGGCCCGCCTCTGGCGGTCCGTTGGGGCGCAGCGACGGGCAGAAGAGCACCGTGGGCGGCACTGAGCCGACGCCGCAGAAAAAGCTGAAGGGCGCCAGATTCGCCACGCCGTCGCGGCTCACGGTCGAAACCAGCGCCACTGGACGCGGCACGATCATGCCGGTCATCAGCTTGTAAATCTGCTTGGGTTGGCACACGGCCGGGTTAAAGCAGAGCATCAGATTTGCGGAAGAGCGCGGTTCGTCCATGCAGTTAGCCTAGTTCATTGCGCCGCTTCAGTGGGCCAGCCAGGGGAGTGTAACTTTTTTGTGGGGTGCAGGCAGCAACCCTGCGCCCTCATTATCCTTTTCCTCGGGCAGCCCAGCGTCGGTCGGCGATGGCAGTGTGTGCGTGTTCCACCACTGCTCCATCACCACGCTCCAGTGGTCGCTGCGGCCGATCCAAAGTTGCGTGCAGCGGTCATAACGGGCCTGGTTGATTTCCAGCCAATAAGGCCGGTTGTCGCGCAGCCAGGCCTGCCGGTAAAGCCCGCCCAGCAGCGAGTAGCCGTCGCGAATGTCTTGCAGCATACCGTTGTTCGCGCCGATGGTCAGCAGCTTCGCAAGAACCTCATCCCTGCGGCTCTTGTCGGCGGCCATGGCACGTGCCTGGATGTAGAGCGCTACGGATTCGTCGGCTGCCTGAAATTTGAGGCCCACAAAATCGATGCGGCGCGCGCCCAGTTCCATCGCGTCCAGCGCCTCGGGATTTTCCAGAGTGCGATTATCTAGTTTCGCCGCTGCCCGGGCTTCGGCGATCAACGCAATGGCGCGCTCGGCGTGCAGACGCAGCGCGCTATCGTAGGGCCGCAGCTTGACGTTCACGCGCTCACCCTCAGGCGAATAGGGATCAACCCAAAAGTAAATGTCTCGTGCATCATGCAGTTCGGCTTCTTTGAACGCGGCGTGGGCGGCCATCAGTTCTCGTTGCGCCTGGTCGATCTTGCCCGTCGGATCCTGATGAAATGCCAGGCCAAAGGAAGACGAAAAAGCATCTTCCGAGCTTTCGCCCGATTGCCATCCGGCGGCCGCGCCAAAGAGGACACCATACCAATTTTGGTCGAAGATGCCCTCGCCGTCGTCGTTCCACACGGTGTTCAGCACGCCGGTTGCGCCCAGCGCCTGGCCGTCGCGCACAAAGACGCGAATATTAGCCAGCGCCTCATTGTTGTTGGGGTAGAGGCGGCTCCAGTTGCTGACGCCGGGCGAGACCCAGGTCTCCAGTCCTGCTTTGGTAAACGGCTCGATGATAGGCTTGTAATCTGGCCGGGCGCGATATTCCCAGGGCACGGCGATCATGTCCTTTGGCAGGGTGCTGACCAGCTCCGGCGATTTAACCGCGATGTCGCCCCAGAACATCAGCCGCTTGTCGTTGGGCTCCAGCGTCGCGTGAATCTGCTTGAGGAAGTCGATGTAGACCGTGTCCAGCCCCTGCTTCTCCACTTGCTCGCGCGTCTTTCCCAGGCCCAGCTCGAAGGTCTCGTCAGCGCCGATGTGCGCGTAAGGCGCGGGAAAAACCTTGGCCAGCTCGCCAAACCAACCGCCGATCAGTGGCAGCGTGGTGGCATCGCCTGGTGCCAGCGTTGAACCGTGCGGCGTCTCGCCCAGAGCAGAGAACTGCTCGAATTTGAGCAGATGGTGGAGGTGGCCGAAGGACTCCTGCTCGGGGATGACGGTGATGTGGTACTGCGAGGCATAGGCCACCATCTCGCGAGCTTCATCGGGGGTCATCGCGCCGCCGGGGAAGGCCGCTACGGGAGAAGATTCATAGGCGAAGGTGTGCTCAAAGTAGGGTGAGAAAATGTTGATCTTGTAAGCTGCCAGGGTGCGAATCTCGCGTTTCAAAAAATCCGTGTTGGGCAGCGGGCCGCGCGACCAGTCGTCGGAGATCCCGCGATGGGCCATCGCCGGCCAGTCGCGCAGCGTAGGGACGAGCAGCACCGCATTGTTGCCGCTGCCGCGAATCAATTGCTTCACCGTCTGCGCGCCGTAGAAGATGCCGGCTGAGGTTTCGGCGATCACCGCCAGGCCGCCCTGCCCGTCGGGCACAATGATGTAGCCCTCGTCGTGCATTGCCGGGTCGAAGCTCAGGTGGTTTGCGGCCAACAGCGCCTGGGCCGTCTCGCTCTCAGCCCGCTCCATGCGAATGAAGGGAGCATCACTGCGCACAATTCTCTTACCCAGGCGCTCCTCGATCAGATCCTCGACGGCAAACCGGTCCTCCGCATTTTTCTCCGCGGTGACGAGGAAACCGATGCCGCCGATGGGAATTGCCTGAACGGCGGAGCACTCCCGCGGCGCAGGCACCAGGCGCAGATCAGCGCAGGTGGGCGCGGCAGCGGGTTGGGCAAACGCGCCGAATACGGCGCACGATAAAAACAAGGTGAAAACGGCAAATAAACGGCGCATCTGGAGTGCCTCGACGATTGGGTTTCGTCTACAAGGCTAACGCATAGCTGCTTAGGCTGTGAAACAGGCCTACATTAGCATCTGTATCGGTACATTTCACCATGCGGTATAGAGCGCCGGAGTGTGACCTTAGGCACAGGCGCTTTTCCATGGCTGGCCGACAATAGATAGATAAGGTCTGCCAGCTTTTCGCTGTGCGGGCCGGGAGAGAATTCTGATGAGCGATCTTGCCCCTCTGGCTGAATCCGTTACCGTTGACCCGTTGGTCGGCCACCCCGCCGATTACCACGTCTTTCACAAGTTTCTGGCACGCTGCAAGCAGTTGCCGGCCATCACCACGGCGGTCTGCTGGCCGCTGTCGGACGTGGCGCTCAGGGGCACGGTGGAAGCGGCGGTCGAGGGGCTTATCAAGCCTACGCTGATCGGCGACGAGGCCGCGATGAAGGCTCTGGCCGCAAAGATTGGCGTCGATATCTCCGCCTATCCCATTGTGGATGCCGACAGCGAGCGCAAGGCCGCCGAGTTGAGCGTGGCCATGTGCCGCAGTGGCGGCGCCCAGGCCATGATGAAGGGCAGCCTGCACACCGACGAGCTGATGAAGGTGGCCATGAAGGCGGACACCGGGCTGCGCACTTCACGGCGCATCAGCCATGTTTTTGTGATGGACACGCCGGCCTATGCGCGCACCCTGCTGATTACCGACGCGGCCATCAACATTGAGCCGGAGTTGGAGGACAAGATCCACATCGTGCAGAACGCCATCGACCTGGCGCACGCGCTGGGCATCCCCCAGCCCAAGGTGGCGCTGCTTTCGGCCGTGGAGACGGTCAACACCAAGATCAAGTCCACGCTGGACGCCGCGGCGCTGTGCAAGATGGCCGACCGCGGCCAGATTACCGGCGGCATCCTCGACGGTCCGCTGGCGTTTGACACAGCGGTTAGCGTGAAGGCAGCCAAAATCAAGGGGCTGGTCTCGCCTGTCACCGGGCAAGCCGACATTCTGGTGGTTCCGGACTTGGAAAGCGGCAATATGCTGGCCAAGCAACTGGAATACCTGGGCGGAGCGCAGTTGGCCGGCATTGTGCTGGGGGCGCGCGTGCCGACGATCCTGACCAGCAGGGCCGATTCGGCCGAGACGCGGCTTACCAGTTGCGCCGTGGCCGTGCTGCTGCACTATGCCGAGCATCCGTTGGTCAAGGAATAGTTTTATCTCCCATACGATCCCGTAAACCGGCGCTATCTCCCCCGCGGAATGGCGCCGCTTTGCAGGATGACTGGTTGCGGACGCCGCTGAAGTTCTTTCATGCTGTTTTTAGGGAGAAAAATCGGGACGGGTTCACCGGCTAGCCCGATTTGGCCCCAAAGTCGATTTTCTCTAGTTTTTTGCCAGTATCTTAAAGAAATTACATGTAATCTCCGATGAAAGAGGTATACAAGTTGAGGGGGGAACTGCGTCTTGAGGGATTCCGGACAAGCGGCTTCGCCAACCAGTTTGTCGTATGCCTTGCCCTCAGGAAGCCGTTTCCTATCGATGAGGCGGTTGATCATCGAGATCAGGGAAGGCCTATATGCTTAAACACGCAGAAGCAAATCTCTTGGCCCTGATAGAAAGCACGCAAGACCTGATCTGGTCGGTGGACCTAGATTACCGGCTGGTTACATTCAACAAGGCATTACAGCAGAATATCCTGGACACGATTGGTGTACAGCTGACGGTGGGGATGCACTTCCACAAATTGCATCCGCCGGAGCAGGCGGCGCTTTGGCCTCCATATTATGCGCGTGCGCTGTCGGAAGGGCCGTTTAGGGTCGAGTATTCGCTGCTCGACGGCGGCACCCTGGAGTTGGCTTTCAATCCCATCGTCGTAGACGGCAAGACTGCAGGCATCTCGGTCTTCGGCAAGGACATCACGGAGCGGAAGAGGGCCGAGAGCGCGCTGCGGGAAGCTCAGGCGAACCACGCGGCCTTGATCGAGAGTACCGAAGACCATATCTGGTCAGTGGACCTGAATTATCGCTTGACCTTATTCAACCGAGCTTTTCAGCAGCATATCGAAAAGGTTTATTGCGTGAGGGCAGCGGTGGGGATGCACCTCAAAGATCTGTTCCAGCCGGAGAGATTGGAGCTTTGGCTGCAGTTTCTTCAGCGCGCGCTGTCGGAAGGCCGATTTCGCATCGAGTATGTAATGCTGGACGGACGGACACTGTATCTGGCTATCAACCCGGTAGTTGTCGATGGCAAAGCAACCGGCGTTTCGGTCTTTGGCGAGGACATCACGGAGCGGAAAGCGGCCGAGGAGTCGCGCCGATTTCTCGCCGAGGTGGTGGAGAGCTGCGAGGAAGCCATCATCACCAACGCGCCGTCCGGCGAGATTCTCACCTGGAACCACGCCGCGGAGGTTATCTACGGCTATACCGCGGGCGAGGCGGTGGGAATGCCTTTCCCCATGATTATCGCGCCGGAATTAAGGGAGCTTGCGGAGCGGCAACTCACGGAACTCCTGGGCGGGGCGCCTCTGCTTGAAGCTCAGGGAGTGGCTTTGCGCAAGGATGGAGGCAGGGTTCATGTCACCGTGTCCACCTGGCCTGTCCGAAATTCCTACAGCGAAGTGACGGCCATCTGTACCATCGTTCGCGATGTTTCCGTTCATTATGAAGCCGAAAAGAGCCGGGCTTTGCTGGCTATGCTCGTTGAATCCTCCGGGGATCTGATTCATGCCGTTAACCTGGATGGAACCATCGCCAGTTGGAACCTGGGCGCCGAGCGGATGACCGGCTACACGAGCGAGGAAATCTTGGGAAAGAAGACGGAGGTTCTTGTTCCTTCCAGACTTGAGGGACAAGTGCGGCGGAACCTCAAGAAGCTCAAGGACGGACATGTTGTGGGACCTTTCGATACGGTGATCACATGCAAGGATGGAACCGAGATCGATGTTTCGCTTACCCTGTCCCCAATTCGGAATGCAGACGGGCAGGTGGTGGGTGCTGCCGCCATCGCCCGCGACATCAGCCAGCGCAAGCAGGCCGAGAGGGCGCTGCTCGAAAGCCTGAATTTACTGAAGGAATCGCAGGCGATTGGAGGGTTGGGCAGCTACGTGCTGGATATCGGAACCGGCGCGTGGACCAGTTCGGATGTCCTGGATGAAATCTTTGGAATCGACAAGGAATACGAACACACGGTGGCGGGGTGGACAACTCTGATTCATCCCGATGACCGCGCCATGATGGCCGCTTATTTCGCGAAAGACGTTGTCCGCAAAGGCCGGAACTTCAATAAGGAGTACCGCATCATTCGCCAGAAAGACCAGGCGGAGCGCTGGGTTCATGGAATGGGCAGGCTGGAGTTAGGCGGCAAGGGCCAGCCGGTGAAAATGCGCGGCGTCATAAAAGACATCACCGAGAGCAAGCTGGCGGAGATGCAACTGCACGACAGCGAGGCTCGTTATCGCACCGTATTCCAGACCAGCCAGGATGCCATCACCATCAGCCGCCTGGAGGATGGAAGTTTCGTCGACGTCAATCAGGCAGCCCTCAGTTTGTTTGGATTCGAACGAAAAGAAGTCCTTGGACGAAGCTCTTTGGACCTCCAGATTTGGCCGGCCCCTCAGGATCGACGGAGATTCGTTGAGATGCTACGCCGAGAATCCGTTTGCCGGAATATCGAATTCCAACTTTGTAAAAAGGACGGACAGAATCTGTGGGTATTGGTTTCGGGGTCGCAGATGGAGATGGACGGAGTTCCCAGCCTTCTTCTCGTGCTGCGGGACATCACCGCCGCCAAGGCGACCGCCGAGGCCCTGCGGACGAGCGAGACGCGCTACCGTTCCGCCTTTCAGACCAGCCTCGACGCGATCGCTATCAACCGCCTGAGTGACGGGAAATATATTGACTGCAATCAGGCTTTTCTGGATATAACTGGATTTATTCGTGAGGAAGTCCTAGCACAAACCTCGCAGGGACTGGGAATTTGGGCATATTCCCGTGACCGGCAGACTATGGAAGCCATGCTGGTCCAGAACTCGAGTTGCCGCCGCATCGAGGTCCAGTTCAGAAAGAAGAACGGGGAGGTTTTCTGGGGAGAGATGTCGGCCTCTGTCATGGAGATTGAGGGCGCGCCCTGCGTTCTATCCATTACGCGGGATCTCTCCGCGGTCAAGACAGCGGAGAAAACTATCCGGAGCTTGGCTTTCTATGATCCATTGACTGGCCTTTCCAACCGCCGGATGCTGATGGAGAGGTTGCGCCAGCCCCAGGACTCTGACGCACGACGCGACCGTTCGCAAGCGCTCCTGCTGGTCGATCTGGATCACTTCAAGACCTTGAACGACACCCTCGGCCACCAGACCGGCGATCTTCTTCTGCAGCAAATTTCACGGCGCATCTTTGCCTGCGCACACGAAACCGATACCGTGTGCCGGTTGGGCGGCGATGAGTTTGTAGTGGTGCTTGAAGACCTGAGCAAGAATGTCGAGGAAGCCGCAGCACAGGCCAAGGCCGAGGGAGAAAAAATTCTGGCGGCGATCCACCAGCCCTGCATGATCGAGGACCACGAATGTCACTCCACGGCCAGCATCGGAATCGCCGTCTTCGGGGATCGGCATAACAACACGGCAGAAATATTGCAGCAGGCCGAGATTGCCCTCTATCAGGCCAAAGCGGCGGGCCGCAACACCCTTCGTTTTTTCTCCCCCGCCTTGCAGGCTGCCGTCAACGCACGCGCCGCGCTGGAGGAGGATCTGCGCCAGGCGATCAAGGAAAAACAGTTTCTGCTTTACTATCAGCCGCAGGTGGAGCGGGGCCGCTTGACGGGTGCCGAGGCCCTCATCCGCTGGAAGCATCCTAAAGGCGGCCTGGTGCAGCCCAACGATTTCATCCCCCTGGCCGAGGAAACCAGGCTGATTCTGCCGATTGGAGATTGGGTGCTGGAGGATGCCTGCGCGCAGCTTGCGTTGTGGGCAGGCCGCAAGGATGCAGCCCATCTTACGGTCGCAGTCAACATCAGCGCCTTGCAATTCCGCCAGCCATCGTTTGTCGAACATGTGCTGGCAACCCTTAGGCACACCGGCGCCAACCCTGTAAATCTCAGGCTGGAACTCACCGAGAGCATGCTGGCGGACAATCTCGAAGACATCATCCTCAAGATGACCGAACTCAAATCGCACGGCTTGAGATTTTCCCTGGACGACTTTGGCACCGGCTATTCGTCCCTGGCATACCTCAAGCGCCTGCCGCTGGACCGCTTGAAGATCGACCGATCGTTTGTGCGTGACATGCTGGTGGACGCCACCAGCGGGGCCATTGCGCAAACCGTTCTTTCGCTGGGCCGCGCCATGGGCATTTCGGTTATCGCCGAGGGCGTGGAAACCGAAGAACAGCGGGGCTACCTTACCGGTCTCGGCTGCCACTCTTTCCAGGGGTTCCTGTTCAGCCGCCCGCTGCCACTGGATAACTTCGAGGAGTTCATGCAGGGCTTCACCGAAGGCGGCGGCCCGAATTGAGCCGGCTGCGCTGCTGCCGGCCCATTGCTGCCGGTCTGTTGCTTGGTTAGTATCGTGACCGAATGAATTTGGAATGGCAGGAATGGATCGCCGGTCTCCTGGCCGGCTGTAGCGCGGGCGTCCTCGCCCGCGCTTGTCCAGGCACAATGACAAAATCATTCGGTCTTAGCACTAATTCAGCGTCAAGTCCGCGCTCAGTGGAGTGTTTTCGCTGGAGTCGCCGACGCGAATGACGAATTTTCCAGGATCGATGGTCCACATGCGAGCGGTTGCGTCCCAGTAGCTGAAGGCGCGCGCATCGAGGTTGATGGTCACGTGCTTTGTTTCGCCGGGAGCCAGCCTCACCTTCTCAAAGCCCTTCAATTCGCGCTCCGGGCGACTGACCTTCGTCGACGGGTCGGAGACGTAAAGCTGTGCCACTTCAGCTCCGGCCATGCTGCCGCTGTTGGTTACATCGAAGCTGACCGGGACAGTCGCACCGGAGGCAGTCGTTGCTGGAACTTCGAGCTTGGAGAAGCTGAAGCTGGTGTAGCTCAACCCGAAGCCGAAGGGAAACAGCGGATGCTTTCCGGCGGTGGTCCAGTACCTGTAGCCGACTAGCAGGCCGTCGCCGTACTTCACGTGAGGAATCACGTAATCCACGGGATGATTGCCAGTTTCGATTACATGCAGCTTGGTATCCGCGCCCTGGATGGGATAGTAATACTGCGCAGAGGGATTTTCCTCCCAACTGCGGTCCATGCTGACCGGCAGCTTGCCCTCAGGATTGTGTTTGCCGAAGAGAACTTCTGCGACAGCCGTGCCGCCCTCCTGGCCGGGATAGTAAGTGTGCAACAGCGCGGGAACCTTGTCCAGCCAGCGATGAATGTCAGCGCCTCCGCCACCTGTGAGGGTGACGATGGTGCGCGGATTGACCGCGGCCACTGCCTCGATCAGCGCATCCTGCCCCCAGGGTAGCGCGAAGGTGCGGTCATGGCCCTCGCCCTCGGTAGCGGGCGAGAAGCCGACAGCCACTACGACAACGTCAGCCTGGGCGACAAATTGCCGGGCTTCGTCTGAGACCAGATCGGCCTCAAAGGCGATTCCCAGGCCAAAGCGCACGCCCGCGGAGTAGGGAAGGTAGTCGGCTGTCACGGTTACGGTCTTTCCAGCGATCAACTCCAGGGTCGAAAATTGGGGGATCATGCCCTCGGCGTGATCCTGAGTCAGTACGCGATTGCCATCGACAAAGACCTTGAAAGTGTCTTCGCCGGAGGCCGCGCCCAGAATCAGGTATTTGCCGCTTTTGGCTGGTATGTAGCTGGCGGTGTAGCGGATGCTGCGCGGCGTCTTGTCCTCCGGCTCCCACATCTCGCGTTTCCAGCCGGCGAGGTCCTTCGCCGTCGAGATTTCCGGTGATCCGGTGAAGTTCTTGCCGGGGTAGATAGCGGTCATGACGCTGCCATTCCACGAAGTTCCCCTGAAGACATCTCTCATATCAGGCAGGCCGCGGTCGTAGAGCACGCGGACGCCGGGTTCGGCGAGGTTGGCGATGCCGGTGAGGATGCTGACAGGCTCAAATGCAGTGGCCTCGGAGGAGCCGCCTCCGCCTGGAACTGCTGGCCATGCATCGGGGCCGATGACGGCGATAGTTTTAACTTTGGCTGCATCCAGCGGCAGCAGGTGGCCTTCGTTTTTCAGCAAGGTCAGGCTCTCGCGTGCGCCGTCCAGCGCAATGGCGCGGTCGGCCACCGAATAAGTCGAGTTAGCCGGATCGAATTGCGGGCGGTCAAGGAAGCCATAGCGCAGCACGGTCCTCAGCAGCCGCAGCACCTTGTCGTCAAGGGTGGATTCCTTCACTGAGCCGTTTTTGACCGCGGGCAGCAGCACTTCGGCGTTCATGAAGCGCGCGTCGGGCATCTCCAGGTCCAGGCCGTTATTGGCCGCCGCCACGCCGTCATAAGTGGCGACCCAGTCGGACATCAGAATGCCGTTGAAGCCCCACTCGCCCTTGAGCACCTTCAGGTTCAGGAATTCGTTCTGGGTGGCGTGAACGCCGTTGATCAAATTATAGGAATTCATCGCCGCGTCCACGTGAGCCTGGGTGACGGCAGCTTCAAAGGCCGGAAGGTAGATCTCGCGCATGGTCCGCTCGTCCACATCCACGCTCACGTTATGCCGGTTGTACTCCTGGTTGTTCAATGCATAGTGCTTGACCGTGGCGATGACGCCCTGGGACTGGACGCCCTCGATGTAAGGAACCACCATGGATGCGTTCAGGAACGGATCCTCGGAGAGATATTCGAAGTTGCGGCCCGCGATTGGAGACCGTGCGATATTGACGCCGGGGCCAAGCAGAAAATGGACTCCGCGGGCGCGGGCATCGCGGCCCAGGCCCTCGCCCAGTCTGCGGGCAAACTCCTTATCCCAGGTGGCGGCCAGAGCCACTCCGCCCGCGTAAGCGGTAGTCGGTCCCCAGGTGCGCACGCCCACGGAAGCGTCGGACATCTTGAAGCGTGGCAGGCCGATGGCCGGGACGGCTTGTGTGAACATACCGTCCACGCCGCCCAGCAGCTTGATCTTCTGTTCCAGCGTAAGTTTGGCCAGCAGAGCATGGGCTCTGGCCTCGATGGCGGGCGAATCCGGCACGGGCGCCTGTGCCTTGGCGATCACGCCAAAACTCAGGAGGATGCAGAGCAAGAAAGCGATTCTCAAAGCGGAAAATGATTGCTTGGCGGGTTTCTTTGTGTTTTTCATGCTGCAAAAAGCCTATCGCATCTGCTTGCCAATGTACATATCACCGTTCCTGACTGGATGTGCTTCGGGTCGCAGCGGGCCGATTGAGAGCTATTCTGAACGATTGCCTTGTGACAAGAGTCACAATGCGGGGTGAATGAGGTCACTGCCCATGCTGCTGCCGGGGGCGCAGACTCAAAGTCCAATAGGCAGATAGCAGGCATTTCCCCGGAGGCACCATGAGTTTTTCCAGCGGCTTGAAGACCATTGTCGTTGCCACCGACCTTAGCGGCCGGTCGGAAGCCGCGCTGGAGTATGCCCGCAAGCTGGCCACTGCTTATGACGCACGCATTGTGCTGGCACACGGCATCGATCCCATGGAATATGCCGAGGTGGATACGGTTCCCGGCCAGGTTTTGACCGGGCTGACCGATGAGGCGCGCGCGGTGCTGGACAAATTGTCCGACGACCTGCTCCGCGAGGGCATCCACAGCCATTCGGAGATTCGCCAGGGCGCGGTGGCGCAGATGCTATTGGATGTGGCGCGGCAATACGAGGCTGGGCTGATCGTGATCGGCACCACGGGCATGGGGGGGGCCGGTCCTGTAATTGTGGGCGCCATCGCAGAGCAATTGGTGCGGCTGTCGCCTTGTCCGGTGCTGGCAGTGGCGGCGGATTGGAATGCGGGTGAGTTTCGTCCCACTCCGGGAGGGCCGGTGCTGCTGGCCATGGAGCGCAACGAGGCGGCGGCTACCGCGGCGGCCACGGCCTGTTCGCTGGCGGAGATTTTTCAGCGTCCCCTGCTGGTGCTTCATGCGCGCACCGCAGCCGAGGCCTCGGCTTCTCTGAACCCCTGCGGCGCTTCTCTGGAAGAGTTCGGCGTTCAGGCTAATGGGAAGTTTCCGGTGCACTGTATTATCAAGGACGGCAAGCCGGAGGACGCCATCGCCGAGGGAATCGCGGAGAACCATCCTTGCATCCTGGTGGCCGGCGTCAAGCGCTTGAGCGGTACACCGGGGCCGCATGGCACGGCCTTCGCCCTGCTGTCCCGCTCGCGCGTGCCTGTTTTATGCGTGCCACCGGAGGTGGCGCAAGCCGGAGATAAGCCGTAGAGTGTGCATTCGCAGAGGACCGATAGTCAGGGCCGCTGGAAGCGCGGCCTCGATTTTAACCAAAGGCGCAAGAGATTTCCTGACCGCCCAACCTGATTTTTCGTTGGATTTGGAGCGATTTGTCTTCTATGAAATTTGGCTTACCGCAAACTCGCACTCCCAAAATCGCTCGTCCGCAAGCGGCTGGAAGGCCGGTTGCAGCCCCGACCCGGCGAAGGACCGGGGATGGGGCAGAGACGGAGGGTGAGGTCGCCAAGCAACGTGAGGCAAGATTCAGGCGCGTGGAAGCTGTTCAGGCGCATCCCGTGGCAGAGCTGCTTGAGTGCCCTCCTGCCATTGGGCTGTTGCTGAACCGTGCCTCTCAATGTCTCAGTTTTGAGGCCGGGGAGGTTGTTTTCGCCCAGTCCGGGATCTGCCGTGGTCTCTATTTGGTGATAACAGGCCAGTTTCTGCGCCGGGCTGAGCGGCTGGAGTCGCGGCTGACGCTGGGGCCGGCCCGCGCCGGTGAACTGGTGGAGTTGGCTGCCACCCTAGGAGACAGGCATCACACTTACACACTGGCCGCGCAGACTGCTGGCTCGGTTCTTATGCTGCCCATGGAAGCGCTCAACCAGGCGTTTCAGGGCTATCCACCCTTGCGGATGCGATTGCTGGAGGAATTGGCCCGCGAGGTTTCCCGTGCCTATAACGCGTGCTGCTTCAGCCGTGTGGCGAGGCCCAGTAGGGCAAACTCCACGGCTTAAAGAAGCTCTGATTAAGCCGACGATTTGGAAGGGCACAACTGGCAGGTCATGGCTTTATTCTTGACTGCCATAACGGCAGCAAAATAAATGAGGGCTTTAGCCCCTGAGGGAATGTCGGACCGCAACAAAGACTTGTTCAGAGGCTCATTAACAGGCCGCAGGACAACAATTTAGACAGAACCAGTCTTCATGCCGGAGATTCCCTGGGCCGGAGACTGAAGGAAAATCCCTGTTTTGCCACCGTTGTACCCTGCCGAAGTGCGCTATACTTCAAATTGCACAGCAGCGGACCCATGGCATCCTTTCATCCCCACCACCCTCCGGAAGATTGCATTAACTGCGAGCATCGCCATCTGCGCATGTTCTGCAATCTCACACCCGAGGCACTCACCGATTACGACGGCATTGGCATTATGATGAGCCATGCCCGGGGCGCCAAGCTGTTTTCCGAGGGCGATCCGGCGCGCAACGTCTTTGTAATCTGTTTCGGACAGGTAAAAATCTCATCCACTTCCCGCGACGGCAAGACTATGATTCTCAAAATTGCCGGCCCCGGCGACGTAATGGGCCTGAGCGCGGTGCTGGCCAATGTTCCCCACGAGGTTACGGCCGAGGCCATCGAGCCATGCCAGGTGAAAACCGTGCGCAAACAGGAGTTTGTCGACTTCCTCTCGCGCCACGGCATCGCATCCATGCACGCCGCGCAGTCGCTCTCCGGCGAATACCTCACTGTTTTCCATGACGCCAAGCGGCTGGCACTCTCCGGCTCGGCTGCGGGACGGCTGGCTCGCCTATTGCTGGATTGGGGCCGCGCTGCTGGAAACGGCAAGCACGAAATCCGCTTCACCATGGCCCTGACTCATGAAGAGATCGCCAATATGGCCGGGACTTCGCGCGAGACCGTCACCCGGCTGCTCAACCAATTCCGCCGCGACCAGTGGATCACGATCAAGGGCTCCAGCCTGACCATTACCAAGCCCGACGAACTGGAACGGCTTACCGCGTAAACCACTCCCAAAATTCTCTTCCGCTCATCCCATGGCAAGGTGAACACATCCAGGTATTTGCCCATCTTTGCGATTGTATGCCTTTGAAGGTATATCGCCTGGAGGTATTCTCTCGAACTTGTGCGGAAATACACCGATCCTTGCAAGGATAGCGAAGAGTGGTTGACCCTGAATCCGCGACTCAGGATTTCTTCGCGGCTCCAGTCCGAGACGGGTTGGGCTTGAGCGGGTCGTAACCGTCAATTGCCTCCGCCACTTTCCAAATGCGCTCAAAATGAGAATCAAAATGCTTGTAAAGCTGAGTTCCTGCCTGCACTTGAAGGATGGGGACGTTGCTTCCGCGAGCGGCATAGGAATAGCCCTCCACAAAGGCAAAACGGGTAGTCAGCAGCAGGAACATGGTAGGCGCTTGATGATATAGTTTAACCTCGATCCGATTGGTACCCCTTTGACAAAGCCTCCGGGCGATGCGCGCCGCTCCGTCGGTCTCAATGAAGGTCGTACTATCCCAGAAGGCCGGTTCGTCGAAATAATCGGGACCAGCTTCCCACCGGGCGCGTTCCCTCAGCGCTATCGACTGCGGATGCACCAATAACGCATTAATCCGGCAGGTGCTTGAGGATGATTCCAGCAAACTGTGCAGTTTCTTGTGTAAAACGCCTCGGTCCAGGAAGAAGTCTCCCAAGGAAATGCCCATGAGTTTGATGGTTGCGGTCTCGTTCTCCATATCCTGCGAGATCACGTCAATGACGGACTGCCCGGATATTTTGTCGTAGCGTGTGGGGAATATGTTGATGATTCCCGATGCCTTGGCCCCGCTGAGTACGCCGATACCGGTGAGCATGAATTTCGAGGCCTCTGCTACCCGTTCGCGAATATCATCGATTGACTGTACGGTTTCATTCTTGATTTGTGGGAGTATGCGCTGAATCTCTTCCGTCAGGGGAGGCAGCAACGCATTGGCAAATGCTTGTTGATTTATTTGATTGTAATAACCACCTAGCACCAGTTCCCGTATCACGATAGCGATCAATGCACCCAAGAGAACCATGGCCACTTGCCTCATATCGGAACTCCAGGGAGCTAAAACAAGGTAGGAGAGCATGAAGAAGGCGGCCGCCAGTAAGATGAGCACAAGCAAGATGGCATAAAAATAACGATGGTATACGTCAGATATTGTCAGTTTGCGATCAATTGGCATCTTCCACTCCTTCTAGAATGAGTGATTATCAGGACCACGAAGTATACTACCGCTCCTTATAACTCTGTCAATATTGTTCTTTCACTGCCTATGCGTAGGAGGGTATGGCCGAGCGGGAGCGATTAATGTGATTTAGATCACGAGGATTTTCAAGCACGAGGCTATGGCTGGTTACATGAGGCGTTTTCAATGACCGCAGAATTACTCTTGCGACCTGAACCTTAACGAATTCTGAGAAATACCCGATAAGATATGCAGCAACTCAGGATTGTTGCGATTGCACCAAGGGGAGAGCAGCGGATGCGGGTCCAGCTCGACGAACAAAGCGTGATCAAGGCAAACGCCCAGTTTTGGGAACAGATGCTGGCTATGACCCTGAATCCCCTGGGGGTGGCGGGGGAGTTTTGCGTGTGCGCCGGGCATTTGCATGGCAGCGTTACGCTGGGCGGCGTCTGGAAGGGGCGCATTGAGGTGCGCATGGGCGAGGGTCTGGCTTACCAGGCAACGGCGGCAATGATGATGCAGCCGGTGGAGACCGTGGGCGAGGCCGATGCCCTGGACGCCACCAAAGAGATTGCCAACATGATCGCCGGGGTCATTAAATCCTCATTGCCCCGGCCCTGCACCATGACCGTACCGGAGTCCATTGTGGAGGCTGCGGGATTCTGTTCCGAAGCGCAAACCGAGGACTCGCTGGTGGTAGCCTTCCGCCACGAGAGCGGCGATATGATGGTGCGCGTCTGGGAGCAGGAATGTCCGTAGGGCAGGGACTAGGGACTAGCCCCCAATTAGCCTGTTTGCAACATCCGCGACGTTTCTACAGAGTTTCTACTGGTTCGAGTGTCAATCGAGCCGTGAGTACCACTAGCGCTGCCCATAAGGAATCAGCGGCCAGCAGATGCGCCACCTGCACCCATAATGGAGCCAACAGCAGCACATCCAGCAAGCCCAGTGCATAGACCGCGGCTAGCAGCAGGAGAACGAGCGCGGAGAGGCCGCGATTGTCCCAGTGCGTTTTGTTCCGCGCGGCGCGGATGAGGAGCCAAACGAGAAAGAAGCTGGCCGCAAAGGCGATGCCGGGATGCGTCCAGCGCCAGCGCACCAGCCAACCGCTTGCAGAGGAAAAATCCTGAGCCAGCGCCAGGCCCAGCGAGTTGGCGGGAAAGAGCGTATCGCCGAGGGCGGCCAGCGAGCCGGTGATGCCCAATATCATCACCACGAAGATGCCGGCGATGGCCGCGAAGGGTGCTCTCAAATGGATGCTGCCGCGCAGAAATCCGCGCTTCCTGCTGAGCAGGTGCGCGGTGAGAGTGAGTGCGGCGACGAGCAGCAGCGTGTTGGCCAGGTGCAGTGCCAAAAAGGCCGGCCTCAACGGCGACTGGCTCTGCGCCGTGTATCCCAGCTTGACCAGCAGCGCGCCGAGCGTCGCCTCAATCAGCGTGAAGATGACAGAAGCCACAGCAGCCCAGCGTGCCAGGTGGCCGCGTACGGTGCCGGCGAAGGCCCACGCAAGCAGGCCGACAACCGCAAAGAAGGAGAGGCCGCTGGTGATGCGATGGGTGAACTCGATGAGTGTGTTGACGCTGGCCAAGCGCTGGATTACGACGCCGTTGCACAGCGGCCAGTGGTTGCCGCAGCCGGCACCGGAGCCGGTGGCGCGTACCAGAGTGCCCCATAGAATAACGGCGATGAAGTAAACCAGCACTGCCCACGCAAAGCGGCGCAGTGCAGGCGAGGGCAGTCGTTGGGAATCGGAAGCAGTAGGCATAAAGGCAGCTCCATATGGAACCCACCAGTGTAGAACATGCGACTGGCTGTCACGGTTGCCAGTTACTCCCCCATCAGCCGCACCACGTGGTTCACGATCATCAAATCTTCGGCGGGCGGAATGACGCGCACGGTGACCGGCGAATGTTCGCTGGAGATGACGGCTGCGCCGCGGACGTTGTTGCGCTTCGGGTCGAGGACGATGCCCAGGGCATTGAGGTTGGCGCAGATTTCGGCGCGGGCGTTGATGTCGTTTTCGCCGATGCCGCCGGTGAAGACCAGCATGTCCAGCCCATTCAACTCCGCGACGTAGCTGCCGATCCAGCGAGCGATGGTCCAGGTGAACTTGGCTACAGCTAGTTTTGCTTTAGCGTTGCCGGCTTTGATGGCCTCGCGAAGATCGCGCATATCGTTGGAGAGTTCGCTGACGCCCAGCAGGCCGGACTTCTTGCTGACCACGGTCTCCAACTTGTCTGCGGCTTCAAGGGCGTTGGGCGTGGACTTGGCGATCTCTTTGAGGATAAAAATTACGATGCCGGGATCGATGTCTCCGGTGCGCGAGCCGCTGATGATTCCGCTGGTGGGCGTGAGCGCCATCGATGTGTCCAGGCACTCGCCGTTGCGAATTGCGGAGATGGACGCGCCGTTACCCAGATGCGCGACTATAAGTTTTTTCGGCACGTGAGGCTGTAACTGGAAAACGATCGACTCGTATGAGATGCCGTGATAGCCGTAGCGGCGCACGCCCATGGCGGAGTACTCCTCGGGGATGGGCATGTGCGTGGCGACCTCGGGGAGGGTGCGATGAAAGTAGGTGTCGAGCACGGCGAAGTTGGGGATGCCGGGAAAAAGCTTCAGTGCCTCGCGCATGATGTAGACGGCGATGGGCGTGTGCAGCGGCGCGAGGGCGGCGTAGCTTTCGATCTCGTCGATGAGCTGAGTCGTGACGCGTTGGTTTTCCTGGATGGTGGGTCCGCCGCAGACGGTGCGATGGCCGATGGCGGCCGGGGCAGGGAAGTCGCCGGAGTGGAGCGCGTCGGCCACCATCTTAAAGGCGACCGAGCGGTTGGGGAGAACCGGAGTTTGATCGACCAGCTTTTTGCCGCCGGCGTCCTTGATCCAGAATTTGCCCAGATCGGTGCCGATGCCGTCTACCGCGCCCTCGAAGAGCTTGTCCCGCTGGCCATTGCCGGCCTCGTAGACGGAAAATTTGATGGAGGAAGAACCGCTGTTCAGAACCAGTACGGGCAAAGAAGACATGAGTGAAAAACCTTTCGGGTTGGGGCTGAAAAATCAGCGAGTTAGCGAGTTAGCCGCGCTTCGCGCGAGGTAGCAAATCAGTGTTGTGGTAATTCAACGGGTTGTCCACTCACCCCTTTTTGTCTGGTTAATGGTGATGATCTTCATCTGGCCACTTTGCTGTTGTTGGAACCAGTGATTCCCATCGCCAATCATCACCCCTTGGTCTGTAGCAAAAAGACATTCGGGTGATTGAGCGAGAATCGCTCGTTTCAAATCAGGCGATATGATCGATGGGTATTGTCGTATGAACTCTAAGGGAGTTTCAACTTTAGTATCGTGATTTCCCTCGAAAATGTGAACTGGATACCGAACAAGCAGTGACATTTGCTCCTTATCGTCCCTCTTGACGATGCGCTGCAGCTCTACGAGAAAAAGTTTAGCTTGGGACGCGAAATCTGGCCCCCAATTATCATCCACTGTGGTATGCCCGCACGCCGCAATATGGGTATCCTGACTATTCTGCGCATAACAAAATGGGCTGCCAGATCCGAAAACTACTACCGAGAGCAGAATCACGAACCATTCTGCTCTGTTGAGCAGGTTGCGCTTGTGGTGGCCTTTCAATGTGTGCATATGTGAAAACTCCATCTGAGAATCAGTCCTTCGGCCAGCGCCAGTTGCGAATTTCGGGCAGGTCGTCGCCGTTTTCCGCCACGTACAGCTTGTGCCGCTGGATGGCCTCGGAGTACCACTGCTCGGCCGCATCCACTTGCTTCGCGAGCCGGGGCACGCGCTTGATGGCGTCCAGCGACAACTGGAAGCGGTCGATGTTGTTGAGTACGCACATGTCGAATGGCGTGGTGGTGGTGCCCTCTTCCTTGTAGCCGCGCACGTGAAGGTTGTCGTGGTTGTGCCGCCGATAGGTGAGCCGGTGAATCAGCGTCGGATAGCCGTGGAAGTTGAAGACGACAGGCGTCGCAGGCGGGAAGATCTGGTCATAGTCCTCGTCGGGCAGGCCGTGCGGATGCTCGGTCTGCGGCTGCAGAGCCATCAGATCCACCACGTTGACGACGCGGATTTTCAGGTCAGGCGCCAGGGAGCGCAACAGGGTGACAGCGGCTAGTGTCTCCAGCGTGGGCACATCGCCGCAGCAGGCCATGACCACATCCGGCGGGCCCTCGTCGTTCGAGGCCCACTTCCACACGCCCATTCCAACAGTGCAGTGCGTGACCGCCTCGTCGATGGCGAGCCACTGCGGAGCAGGCTGCTTGCCGGCTACGATCAGGTTGATGTAGTTCTTGCTGCGCAGGCAGTGATCGGCCACGGAGAGCAGCGTGTTGGCGTCCGGCGGAAGATAGACGCGCACCACCGTGGCCTTCTTGTTGACTAGATGGTCGATGAAGCCGGGGTCCTGGTGACTGAAGCCGTTGTGGTCCTGCCGCCAAACGAGAGAAGACAGCAAATAATTCAGAGACGCAATCGGTTTGCGCCAGGGAATTTCTCGCGTTACCTTGAGCCACTTGGCGTGCTGGTTGGCCATGGAATCGATGATGTGGATGAAGGCTTCGTAACAGTTGAAGAGGCCATGCCGGCCCGTCAGCAAATAGCCTTCCAGCCAACCCTGGCACATATGCTCGCTGAGGATTTCCATCACGCGGCCAGTCTGCGAGAGGTTTTCGTCTACCGGCAGCGTGGCGGCCATCCACTCCTTGCCGGTTCCGGTGATAACGTCCTGGAGGCGGTTGGAGGCCGTTTCATCCGGTCCGAAGACGCGGAAGTTTTTCTGCGTCATGTTGGCTTCCATGATGGCGTGCAGCAGCTGGCCGAGGACGCGTGTGGATTCGACGTCCTTCTGGCCGCGGCCCTCGATCTTCACCGCGAAATCGCGGAAGTTGGGAATCTTCAATGGCTCCAGCAGTAGGCCGCCGTTGGCGTGGGCGTTCATGCCCATGCGGCGGCGTCCCTTGGGAGCAAGCTCGGCCAGCTCAGCGCGGAATGCGCCCTTCGAGTCGAAGAGTTCTTCGGGCTTGTAGCTGCGCATCCACTGATCGAGCATATGCAGATGCTCGGGCTTTTCGAAAATTTCAGAGAGCGGCACCTGATGGGCGCGCCAGGTATTCTCGACAGGCTTGCCGTCCACGAACTTTGGCCCGGTCCAGCCCTTGGGCGTGCGAAGGATGAGCATGGGCCACGCCGGACGGCGCTCCGCGCTCTTATATTTTGGATTGGCTTTGCGAGCGGTTTGCTGTATCTCGGCGATGCGGTCGAAGATTTTGTCGAAGACCGCCGCAGCCTGCTGGTGCATGGTGAGCGGGTCGTCACCCTCCAGAGTGAACGGCTCATAGCCGTAGCCGCGCATCAGGCTTTCCAACTCGGCGTGCGGAATGCGCGCCAGCACCGTGGGGTTGGCGATCTTGTAGCCATTCAGGTGCAGAATGGGTAGCACTGCGCCGTCGGTGGCCGGGTTGAGAAACTTGTTGGAGTGCCAACTGGTGGCCAGCGGGCCGGTCTCAGCTTCGCCGTCGCCGACGACGCAAGCCACAATCAGATTCGGATTGTCGAAGGCTGCGCCGTAAGCGTGCACCAGCGAGTAGCCTAGCTCGCCGCCTTCGTGGATTGACCCCGGCGTCTCCGGTGCAACGTGGCTGGGAATGCCGTAAGGCCAACTGAATTGCCGGAAAAGGCGCTTGATGCCGTCGGCATTTTGCTCGATATGCGGATAAATTTCGGTGTAGGAGCCTTCGAGGTACGTGTTGGCCACCAGGCCGGGCCCACCGTGTCCTGGCCCGATGATGAACATCATGTTTAGGTCGCGCTCGCGGATGAGGCGGTTCCAGTGGACGTAGAGGAAGTTGAGTCCCGGTGTGGTGCCCCAGTGGCCCAGCAGGCGCGGCTTCACGTCGTCCAGCGTTAGCGGATGCTCCAGCAGCGGGTTGTCTTTCAGATAGATCTGGCCGACGGAGAGATAGTTAGCGGCGCGCCAGTATGCGTTCATTTTGGCCAGCAGTTCCGGGCTAAGGGGGCCATTGTTCGCGGTTTCGGTCATTTTGCACCTCGCAAGGGGAAGATTGCGTGACACCTTCAGCGTAGCAGTTGCTGGGAGCTGGCTGGGGTGATTGAAGTCACAATTAGGCGAGATGGAGGTTCATAGTGTGGAACGCTCCGCGCAAAAGCCCTTCTTGGGAAACGGCGCAGATGAGTTAGAAATAGCGCTTGAGCTTGAGGATTTGCGATTCGAAGCCGTACCACAGCGCCGTTGCGAGCGCAGTAGAGACCGCTAGGCGAGCGGCCACCACGGCCAGGTTTCCGGCTATGCCGTAGCGGACCATCCACAGGTCGAACCAGCCGATAAAGATGAAGGCTGCGATGTGGATCATGTAAAGGCCGTAGCTGATGCGGCCATAGAAGGCTAGCGGCCCTCGGCGCAGCAGGGCGCTGACGGGGTTTCGCTCTCTAGTTGTGGCCATCAAGGTCAGCACGGCGCCGGCAAAACCGGCAGCCAGTGCGGTATCCAGGAGCGAGGTTCCTCCGGCGATGGTGGCCGCGGCGGCGATGCCCAGCGTAAAGGTCACGAGGCCGATCCAGAGACAGGTGCGGCGGCTAAGTTGAATGGCGTAAAGCCCCAGCGCCAGCAGACTGCCCAATGCGAGGCCGTCCATTTTGATCAGCGTGTGCGTGGGCAAAGTCCACATCCAGACTGGGTTCAGGTGTCGTATAAGCGGAGAGCAGATCAGCGCGCAAGTGAGAACAAAGGCCAGCATCCAGGGGCGGCGCAGCCAGCGGACCAGCGGCGCCCAGAAAAAGTAGTACTGCTCTTCGACAGCCAGCGCCCAGGTGGGGCCGAGCGCCGCGGGCAGCGACAGGTGGAAAAGATTTTGCACAAAGAAGATGTACGCCAGCCAGGGCGCGGCCATGATTGCGCCCAGCACGCCGGTGTTGGGGACGATGAACCAGGGCGTGTTCAGGTAGACCACCGCCAGCACCAGCACGTACACCGGCCAGATGCGCAACGCGCGGCGCGCATGAAAATTGTGAAAGTAATGCGGCTTGTCTCGCGCACCCAGCAGGTTGGCGGTAATCAGAAAGCCGGAGAGCACGAAGAAGATGTCTACCCCAGCCCATCCCCACTCGGCGACGCGGTGCATCCATGTGCCTTGGAGCAGCGGATCGCAGTGATAGAGCACCACCCACAGAATTGCGAGTCCGCGCAGGCCGTCGAGTTCCGGCAGATAAGTGGGGAGCCAGGTTGGGCGTTGGATGGGCATGATAGCGAGTCAGCAAGTTAGCAAGTTAGCTTTAGGTGATTCCCAGGTCCCAAATAGCGAGGGACCTGGTGCACCCGCTACTTTGGTTTTGAGAGGATTCTGAAAGCTGTGAAACACGACCATGCCATCAATAAATAGCCAGGTATCACAAATAACAATATTTTCTTTGGTTGGCCTTCTGCTAACACATGGTGATACATGACCGAAATGAGAATCACAAAGGCTATTGATTGGTAGAACATAAACCATCGGTAAACCTGTCTCATTTAGCCATCTCCCTTTCCGCTAGTGATCCCAAATCCAAATGTTGGAACTGTGTAAGCAATATTTCTTATCCTGCGGCCAGTTGCTTAGCGCGTTCCGTCGCCCGCATTACGGCCTTGATAAGCGTGACGCGCAGTCCGCCCTCTTCCAGTTCCAGAATGCCGTCGATGGTGCATCCGGCGGGTGTGGTGACGGCGTCCTTCAGCAGGGCCGGATGGTAGCCGGTTTCCAGCACCATCTTGGCTGCGCCGAAGGTGGTTTGCGCGGCCAGTTCCGTGGCTATGTCGCGCGGCAAGCCGACCTTGACGCCCGCCTCGGCCAGAGCCTCGATGATGATGTAGATGTAGGCTGGTCCGGAGCCGGAGAGGCCGGTCACGGCGTCCATGTGCTTCTCTTCGACGATCACGGTGCGGCCCACTGTTTGGAAGATGCGCTCGGCTAACTCCATCTGCTGGGGAGTGACGAAGCGTCCGCGGCAGAGCGCGGCAACGCCCGCTCCCAGCGTAGAAGGCGTGTTGGGCATGGCGCGAATCACGCCGATCTCCACTCCAGCCGCGTCCTCGATGGAGCGCGTTTTGACCGAGGCGGCAAAGGAGATCAGCGTCTTATTCTTGGTCAGCGCGGGGCGAATCTCCTCGATCAGGGCCTGCACCTGGAAGGGCTTGACGCCCAGCAAAATCAGATCGGAGTTCCGCACCGCCTCCAGGTTGTTGGTGGACACGTCCACACCCCACTGCGTGCTCAGCGCAACGGCTCGCTCGGCATGGCCCACGGTAGCGTGAATCTTGCCGCGCTCGAACAGGTTCTGCTTCAGGAAGGCCTGCAACAGGATTCCGCCCATCTTGCCGGCGCCCAGAACCGCCACGCGCACCTGCGGCAACTGCGCCGGTACTTCAGTGGACTCAACAGCTATCTCCGCCATCTTATTACTCTCCTGAAAGTATGTGATTCTGTTTGAAAACACTCATATCAACGCACCTAATCCGAGATTGCCACGGCAGTCACACAGCAGACTCCCAGGCCCCGTTCTTGAGGCCTGGAGAATCAACTCATCCGAGGCCGCATCTACCGGTGGAGAAGTTCCTCGTTCGCGAGGAAGCCATCCATCGCGTCGCTCACATTCTTGTTTATATCGTCCTGCGGCCATGCCGAGTTCAAGATCAGATAACCGCCCGGCAGCGTCATGGTCTTCTGCCGGTTGGCGAAACCATCCACGACGGTGATCAGCCAGGCGTGACTCTCCAGATCATAAAATCCAGCGCTCAAGTCCTCCGGCTCCGGGTTGCGCAGGTTAGCGACATTTTCACCGATAAAAATAATTGCCCTGCTCTCGGCATCGCCTTCCAGGCGGTTCGGATTGAAGGTGCACGTGAAGAGCAGGCCGTCCGGGGAATCGAGCGCTCCCTTGCCTTCGTCCTTCGCCGCGGCGGTGTTCGCAGCTCCGAATACAATCGCCACACCGGTATTGTGTATGCCATCTTTGGGGAAGACGTCGACAGCCCGTTTAAGCTGAATTCCGGCGGGGACGCCAGGAGCATACCCCGCGACGAATTTGCGCGCGGCTGCAAACTGATCCGCGACTTCGGTAGCGGGCACCGTGTCGTCCTTGGTGATGGCCAGCGTCTTGGAGTAGTCGATCTCCTTCGAAGTGACATCGGAGACCGATTCGAGCACCAGGCGGGCAGGGTAGGCGTTCATGTGCCCAAAGCCGCCGTAGCCGATGATCTTGCCTGCCTTGTCGCGCTGCACTCCGGCCTTCTCAACGGCGTCCAACCGGCCCACCAGCGTGGCGCTCACCAGGAACTTGTTGCATCCCAGGCACATTCCGCCCTTTTTGTAGGG
>CAWDQS010000109.1:0-9032 GCA_963804295.1 uncultured Acidobacteriaceae bacterium | reverse complement strand
GGCGGCGTGGTGCTGAAAACGTGGCCGGTCTTCACGCCGTTTTTGGAGGCTGACAAAATCTTCAACCTGCCCATCGCCAAGCACCACGTACTCACCGGCGCAACGCTGGGCATGAAGAACTGGTACGGCATTCTGGGCGGAGAGCGCAACCGGCTGCATCAGCAGATTCACCAGAGCCTTGCGGACCTGGCCAGCTTCATGCTGCCGACGCTTACTATCATGGACTGCTACCGTGTTCTGCTGCGCAATGGTCCAACGGGCGGCAATCTGGAAGACGTGGGGCTGAAGAAAACCATCATCGCCGGGACCGATCCGGTTGCTCTCGACGCTTATGCGGCCAAAGCGTATTGGAATCTTGATGCCGCGCAGATGCCCTATCTGGAGATGGCCGCTGCGCGCGGCTTGGGCACGGTGGAGTTCGAGAAGTTAGCGGTGAAGGTCAGCCAGCTGAGGTAGCCACCTGCGGTGGGGCCAAAGGCAAGCTATTCGCACACATGAGTGTTCATCGTATCCTGGTCCCCAAATGCGAGGGACCCGGGGCACCCTCACATACGATCATCATGCGCCGTCCCTATGGGACTCCAGATGAATTGTTGATTTTATTAACCCCACCCCACGCTCCCACCCCAAGAAACAAAGATCGTTTCTTGGGGACCTCGGTGAAGCGCGGGGCTAACAAACATTGCGCCTACGGTGCGGGCGTTGGGCTACATATATTTACTTCTTCATTCATCAACTCCTCATCCGGTGGATCGAAAACTTCGCATGTATCCTGCCGCTTGCAGGTTGGGCAATCGGCGGGTTCGCAGATTTCCTTTTCCGGGGCCATTTCATCGCCTTCATCGGTAACGGTTATGGAGTGCACAATTTCTGGATCCTCACGGTCGGACGCGCGATCTATATTCTGCGAGGCGATCTGGAGAGCATAGAGGAGCAAGCCGGTGTGGCGCGCATCGAGGCGGGAGCAGAGGAAGGCACCTGTGATCTGGGAGATGGCTACCTGGATGGAGGCGGTATTCTCTAGCAGAGGGAGCTTGATGTCATCCCATACAGAGCCTTTCGCTTTGGCCATGGTATGTGTTCGGGCGTGGAAATAACAATAAGCCGACCCGCAGAGAGCCGGAGATTGGCATCGTTTACCGTTGGTTTTGATATGACGACAAAGCTGAAGCATCAGGTACCCCCACCCATATTTTGGGCACAAAATCTCTGTTTTCTTTGGTTTGCAGGCAGGGTTGCGCTGCAAAATATAGAAAACAATGAAGTTCCCTGCAAAATATTCCTGACAAAGGAGTTACGTACCGTTTCAGGCCGCTTCCGGCTGGAAGGCGGCGTGAAGAGGACGTTCCGGGACAATTGGAGGGAAAGCTTCTAAGGATGATTGTGCACGAAGTGGGGAAATAATCTGCATTAAAAACAGTGATCAGTGATCAGGGGTCAGTGGTCAGGGAAATTGTCCGAAAGATTTCGGGGCGGGTGCACAGATGTTTTGACATTAATATATATTGATGTCATGATTTGTATATACATAAGGAGAA
Source organism: uncultured Acidobacteriaceae bacterium (assembly GCA_963804295.1). Lineage (GTDB taxonomy): Bacteria > Acidobacteriota > Terriglobia > Terriglobales > Acidobacteriaceae > Telmatobacter. Next base: position 7,494 of record CAWDQS010000109.1, on the reverse strand, counting down.
GATATGGCGGTGACACTTACATCGATTCGGCTGGACACAAAACTGGCGGATGAAGCCGTGCGAGCCTTGGGCGTAAAGTCGCGGACCGAGGCCGTACACGTAGCGCTGAAGGAAATCGTCCGGCTGAAGAGCTTCAAGAAACTGATGAAGGACAACGAAGGCAAGCTCACTTTCGCAAACTACGACAAATGAGATGGTGATCTTCGACAGTTCGATTCTTGTCGATGACCTTCGCACTGGTTGTCATAGCTGGCGCATCGCTGCCCTTGATGAGTTGGTTCACACCTCCGCCGTGGTCATGGCCGAACTCTGGCGCGGCGCAACAACTCAGTCAGAACAATCATTCCTCACAGCCCTGGAACGACGCTATCCCATCTTCAGTCCTACTGAGAAGAATTGGCTGGAATCAGGAAAGATTCTGGCGAGAATCCAGGCGGATCGCGGCTTTGAACCGCGCAAGCTGCGCGAGCTGCACTTCGATGTGCTGATTGCGCTGACCGCGCGGAGCTACGGAGCCAAGCTGATTACATCGAATCGCGCGGACTTCGAACTGCTTCGCGAGTACCGGGATTTTGAGTTGGAGGTTTGGTAGGCTGCGAACTTGAATGGCGAGCAAATAAGTATTATTATTCTTTCGACAAATGGAAATCATAATTTTGCATGAAGTCGTGCCCTGATACAAGGCATACTTCACCGAACGCACAAAGGCCGTTCCCGGGGGGAACGGCCTTTGAGTATTTTGCGCTGAAGGTGCAACTGCTTGATGCAATGCTTAGTCCCCGGCGACCAGCTCGCCTTTTTCTTTCTTCGCGGCTGACTTGGCGGGGGCGATGGAACCTAGACTGACGAGGCCCTCGACGGGCTTTTCGCCGAGGACGTGTTCGCGGTAGAGCTTGGCCATGCGGGCGTTTTCCGCATCCTGCTTCATCTTTTCGTCGCGGGCGCGGATTTGCTCTTCGCGGTGGGTTTTGGCGATGCCCAGATCGTCGAGGGTGTGATTGCGGTCGGCGTTGACATGCTCCGTCTTCAGAAGCAATTTGTGGCCGACCTCGGGCATTTCAACCTTCTTGCCGCCGACGAAGATCTCGTGGCGGCCATGATCCTCATACCACTTGGTGAGGGTGGCGGTCATGTGCATCTTCTCGATGATGTTGCGCCAGCCGACGCCGGTGTTATAGGCGCAGAAGCTGATCTCGCCCTCCTGCGTGGCGTAGGGGATGATGCACTGCTCGGTGCGGCGGAAGTCGTAGTTGAAGAGGTCCTGGAACCACATGCCGGCGATGAAGAGGAAGTTCCAGCGGTCCTGGCGGCGCAGCTTGATGTCTTCCAGGGTGCGGTCGCCCTTGACGCTGCCGTAGTTTTTGCCGGTGGCGTTGAAGGTCTTGTCCATCTTCTTGAGCATGTCAGTGATCTTGAAGTGAGTGGGCGACTGGAAGGGATCGTAGTTGCGCAGCAGAGCCAGCGCAAAGCCGATCACCGAGAGCCACTTGCCGCGGGCGGCGTCGTTGACCTTGGCCAGGTCCTTGGCCACCTTGTCCATATTAAGGAAGGCGGTGACGGGCGCGGCTTCCTTGGTTTCCTTGTCGATCATGAGCGCCATGCCGATGCCGCAGTTGGGATGGCATCCGCAGGAGAGCTGGCCCCAGTCGGCGGAGGGCCCGTGAATGAGGTCGGCCCAGTCGGAGAAGGTGGACATGAAGCTGATGGGGAACCAATCGCGCGTTGGCTCGCCGAAGCCCATCTGTTTTTTGATGTCGTGGGCCATGTGGGAGAGGGTGTATCGCTGAGCGAAACGGCGCTCGTCGGTGATTTCCTCGTCGCGGCCGGTGAAACTGACCGGCTGGAAGCTGAGGAAGCTGATGGTCTTGGGGTTGTCGAGGGCGAACTGAATGATGCGGCCCACCTGCTCGTTGTTGATGCCGTTGATGATGGTGGTGACGGGAACGATTTCGACGCCGGCATCATGCAGGTTATTGATGGCTTGCAGCTTCACGTCGAAGAGGTTGCCCACCTTGCGGTGGGAGTTGGCGGCGTTGCCGATGCCGTCGAACTGGAGATAGACGTAGCGGAGGCCGGCGAGGGCTGCCTTGCGGCAAAACTCCTTGCTCTTGGCGAATTCAATTCCATTGGAAGCGGCCTGGACCGAATTGTAGCCGACCTTGCGGCAGTAGGCGACCGCGTCGAGGAAGTGCGGAGACAGAGTAGGCTCGCCGCCGGAGAACTGCACGCTCATCTGGCGTTTGGGCTTGACCTGGATGGCGTTGTCGAGCATGGTCTTGATCTCATCCCAGCCGAGTTCGTGGACGAAGCCGACCTGATTGGCGTCCATGAAGCAGGGGTCGCACATCATGTTGCAGCGGTTGGTGAGGTCGATGGTGAGTACCGAGCCGCGGCCATGGGTCATGGTGGAGGTGCCGTGGGCGCGTAGCGTCTTTTCGCCGTGCGCGCGGATGTCGCGACCGGGGAAGCTCTCTTCGAGGTGCTTGAAGAAGGCCGCATCGGTGGCCATGATGTCTTCAAAATGGCCGTGCTTGGGGCAGTCCTTGATCATCCAGATCTCGCCGTTGCGCTCGATGATCTGCGCCTTGATCTCGCCGACTTTTTCGTTGAGCAAGACTTCGTAGGGCAGCTTGCCGTCGAGAATCTGCTTGCGAATCTCGGGGACACACTTGGGACATAGCGAGTCTGTGGTGCGCGGCCAGCCCAAGGGCGGCTTCTCCTTCTCGTAGGACTTTTGCAGGGGCTTGTCGGACCATTTGGGCGTGAATCCCGGATTGGGGCTGATGCGGTTGAGGCGTTCAAAGACGGCCCACGCGCCCTTGGCCGCGTAGACGACGGCTTTCTCGGCGTACTTGACTGCTTTTGCCATAAAGTTGAAGTCTCCTCGAAGAAATTAGTCGCCGGCGGTTGACTCATGCGCGGCCCGACCCTTGGGCGCCCGGAATTTGGGGCAGCCTGGAGGTCTGAAAATCCAGTACTAGGGTAACCGGGGGGTACGGTCAAACGAAGGGAGAAACAGCGAATGGGGATATTTGGCGGTGAATGGTCAATAGAGAACACCAAACGGTTGGCCCGAAGGAGCAATGCCGCTTCGGGCCGCCGTTGGGATGCGTCAGTTGATGGTGAGCGAGAATGTTGTTGTGTGGGAGAGCGTTGTTCCCGACGTGGCAGTCACAGTCACTGTCGAGGTGATTGACTGAGAGCCACCACCACCACCTCCTCCTCCTCCTCCTCCTCCTCCTACACCACCTCCACCGCCGCCGCAACTGGTCAGCAGGCCGAAGCCCACCAGGCTCACCGCCAGCAGCATAAGCATCTGAAAGCGCTTCCACTTTTTGAAGCCAAAGCAACACAGTGCGGCCGCTAGAGCCGAACCGGGAAGCAATGGTAGGGAGTTGCGATGAAGTGCTGCGGAGTTCACGGATGTAGTTACAGTCAATGTTGTCGAAGTTGTGCCCGGCGGCGTCACAGTTGTTGGAGAGAAGCCGCACGATGCGCCTGATGGCAATCCCGACGTGCAACTGAACGATACCGCCGAACTGAACCCATTCAGCGGCGTCACAGTGATCGTAGTGGTTCCGCTTTGCCCGGCAGTTACCGTAAACGACGCCGGAGAGGCGGCGACGGAAAAATCCGGTGCAGGCGGGGTGATGGTATAGGTGACGCTGGATACCGCGCTTTGATAGAAAGAAGGGTCAATCTGAATTGCCTTCAATGTTGTAGTCGACGCTACCGTAATCGGATTGACGTAGACGGGGGAGCTCGGGGTGGGTGTGGTACCGTCCGTGGTGTAATAGATGAAGTCGCCCTCTGAAGCGCTGACCGTCACAATCTGGGCTGTGGCATAAGTTCCCGACGCTACCGAAAAGGTTGGAGCAGGTAGCCCAATTTCTGTAACGTCAACTATTACCTGTATGGATTGCGAGATATTGCCACTGGTTCCGGTGATTGTGAGAGGGGTAGGATCGATGGTGCTCATTTCCGCTGGACCGGCAACAGATATGGTCAGCGTGGATGAGCCGGTGCCAGTGATGGTCGCTGGGCTGAAGCTTCCAGTAATGTCGTTAAGATTGTTGGAGGTGTCGCTGGTGGCGGTCAAAGTGACAGGAGAATCGAAGCCGTCGGCAACAACGACGTTAATCGTCGTGGTGGCGGTGGTAACCGCCGGAACGCTGATGCCGACAGCCGCCACGTTGATTGGGTTAGGGGAGGCAATCAACTCGAAAGAGGGTGTTGGGGCGGCGGGTACGGGCTGGTAAACCCAAAGGTCGTTGAGGTCGGCGGTAACCGCCTGGCCTTTAATCCACTCAAACCCTAACCCTCCAAAAATCCAGAAATTACCGTTATGGTCGGTCCATCTGGCAGATCCGGATCTCCCGGATGGGATATTTCCGGCTGCAGGTGTTCCCAGCACACCCCAAGATCCCAACGGGGAAGTACAGGTGTTGCCATAAAACGCCAATTCTGCGGTGTTGCCGTTCATCCAGGCCCATTCGTTCGCGGAGGGATTGAACTCCCAGGTGTCGTTGCAAAAATACACAGCACCCATTGGACCACCAACTGAGGTTGTTTCTTCAATCTCCCCCCCAAAGAGCCATAGATTGCCGGTTGCATCCAACCAAGTGGTTCCATTATTTCGGCTGGTAGGAATGTTGGCGATGGCTGGAGTTCCCAGAGTGCCGTATATTCCGTTCTGTGCGCACCACGCCGTCACGTCACTCTCGCTACAGATCGAAGTGCTGTTTCCACTCATCCATGTCCACTGTTTAGTGGAGGGGTTGAATTCCCATAGATCGTATTGATCTATCGCGGAGAAATCACGCTCCTCCCAATAGACCGTGCCTAAGCCCCCGAAGAGCCAGAGGTTGCCATCGCTATCCGGCCAGCTCGCGGCGGCGACGCGGCTTCCGGGGCTGATACCCGGCGCGGGCTGACCGAGCGCGCCATAGACAGCGGGCCAGCCGCAGAGACTTGTAAAGAGACCCTCGGCTTCACATACAGCGGGCAAAGTGCTGTTTCCGCTCATCCATGTCCACTCATTGGTAGTGGAGCTGAACTCCCACAGGTCGTCCAGTTTACCGTAGTTTCCCTGGCTGTCGAAGCCTTGGCCACCGTAGAGCCAGAATTGGCCGCCAGAGTCCACCCAGCTTGTGGGCGCCCAGCGCCCCCCAGGGTTATTCCCAGAGGCAGAAACTCCAAGGTCGCCATAAACTCCCGGCTCACCCACGCATTTGTACCCCGAAATGTCATGGCCGAAGCAGGTTCCGGTTACTGTGCTGCTTCCGGCCATCCAGGTCCACTCCTTGCTAGTGGGTTTGAACTCCCAGAGGTCGTTGAGAGTGCCGAAAGCGCCATTGGCATCGAAGCCCACCCCGCCGAAAAGCCAGAAATTGCCGCCGCTATCGGTCCAGGTCGCAGCACTGTCTCGGGCTCCGGGGACGTTTACGGCAGATGGAGATAACAATGTGCCATAAACACCAGAATTATCGGCTATTTGACTTCCGCCCATCCACGTCCATTCGTTCGCGGAAGGATTGAACTCCCATAGGTCGTTGAGATCGCCATTGCTGTTGCCGGCGTAACCAACGCCTCCAAAGAGCCAAAAATTTCCGTTGCTATCGGTCCATGTTGCAGCTCTATCGCGGCCTCCGGGGATGTTTCCAGGAGCAGGCAACTTCAAGTTGCCGTACACTCCGGGCTGGCCGATGCAATTCACGACACCGCCCGAATCGTTGCAGGTCACAGAGTTGCTCCCGCCCATCCATGTCCATTCGTTGGGGGTGGTGGTTTGGGCCGAAGCTGTTAGTGAGAGAGAGGCAGACAGGAGAAGAAGTCCGAACGGAGTACCAGAGAGCAGACGAAGAATGCAGGGGGGCATAGGAATTTCCTTAATGGAAGATTGCCCACCATAATACCAAAGGGTGAAGCGCGACAGTCAAGGAAATTCTTCCGCCGCGGCCATCAATAATATGTAAATAATCGTCCACGGGTTGCGGAAAAACTTGTGATTTCACTCGATCCTGTTAAAAGCATCCCTCCGCGGCTAAAGCCTGTTTGTTTTTCTTGGCATTATACGGGGGTTAAAACCCCCGTCTCCCTCCGCATTGAGTTTTTCCGCAAGCTGTGACTCTGCCCTTTCAAAACATCGACTTATTCAGTGGTTCCTGATAAGAAACAAGCGTGGACCGGGAGGTCCACGCTACAGCCGGCCGGGAGGCCGGCGCTACAGTTTCATGCTTCGCGGGTCGGCGAAGCCGGTGGACGACTAAGGAGGAAATTCATTATATCGATCAGGGGCTGCTTGTTTTGGCGACTTGGTTGATGATGCGCTGGATGAGGACGTCGCGGACGTGGATGCGGCGGGCCACGTCTGGCAGGAACTCGGTGATGAAGTTGTCCGTGGGCGCAAGACCCAGGCTGATTCCGTAGCGCTCGGCAGTGGCGTGCAGATTGGTTTGCTGGCCGGGCACGTATAGGTTGGCGATCTCGCCTTCAATGGCGAAGCCCACTATGTCGGCGTAGTTCACCATCGGCTTGCCGTTGTCGCCCTGGGTCCAAACCACTTGCTCGATGGCATGGCCTATGCGGCGCTTGATGGAGGCTTTGGGCATGCGGTGGTAGTGCGGGTCCTGATGATCGATGGAGGGAATGACAAAGGTGCCGAAAAACTGGCCGGTGATGTCTTCTGTATAGCTTATGCCCACGTCGCGGCCCCAGCCGGTCATGCCGGGACCGACGGGAGAGTGCGCGTTCATGCCCACGTCGATAGCCGAAAGGCTCAGAATGGTGAGGGCATTGAAGGGGTCCATCACATTGCGCGCCGCCAGCCGGGCCTTTTCACTGGGCGTCATCGGCTTCACCTCCGGCCCGGTGAGGAAGCGCTCGAACCAGTTTTTCTCCGGATGGGGCGGACAGGGAGAAGGTTGCGTGCCGGGTTGGGCAGATTGATTTCCGGCGGGCTGGGGCGCGGGTTTGGCGGCGTTGGCGGCTGGGCAGGGATCTGGTGCAGGCGCGGCGGCGTGGGAGGGATTTTGCGGTTGAGGAGCATACGGAAGCGACGGCTCCGGAGTTTCGGCATATGCCGGAATCGCGGACAGCAGCAATCCGGCAACGAGCAGCCACGGGACGGCGCGGCGCAGCTTCCGCGCACTGCTCGACTTCCGTGGGCCGGCGCGCTGAATCCGGGTCTCGATTCTCCTACTGCTATCCAAAAATCACGAACCCCGCTGACGGAATTGTAGGCCGCGCAGGCTTACTTGCAAAATCGGCATGCTGATTGAGTTGAATGCCGGCGGCAACGCGTGACCGTTTGTGTCAGATTAGAAGCCAACTCATCAATTCATTTAGTCCATTCAAAGCGTCCTTCCGGGACTGAAGCCCGGCTTGTTCTTATGCATGAATCAGGAGCCTGAAGGCTTCTGCTCCCTCCGGAATCTATACCTCAGGGGCTAAAGCCCGGATTCATATTTCTGTTATTGCGGCACGACTAAACAG
>CAWDQS010000108.1:0-3163 GCA_963804295.1 uncultured Acidobacteriaceae bacterium | reverse complement strand
CTGGCAATGCACTTTTTGAGACCGCAGCGGAAGTCGAGACCCTGCAAGACAACAAAGGCGCTATTCGCCTGGATTGGACACATGGCAGGGGAACGCTGACCGGCTACTACTTTCTCGATGGGTTTTCGCTGGACAATCCCTACCCGACAGGCACAGGCGGCGCGAGCGTTCCCGGTTTCGATGCGACCTCCAACGGATTGGCACAACTTGCCAGCCTAAGCCACACCATCACCTTTGGGCAGACTGCACTAAATGAGTTCCACTTGAGCTATATGCGCAACGACAACTCCGTCGGCCAACCGAAGGGCGGTGTGGGTCCGTCGCTCACCGATCAGGGATTCACGGGCATTGTTGCACTCAAGCCCTCGACCGAGGGAATTGCGAACGTCGCGTTTAACGACTTTACTCTTGGCGTGGACACCACGGCGATCATTCAGGCAGAAAACATCTACGAGATGAGCGATGCCTTTTCTCGAATCCTGGGTAAGCATGGACTCAAATTCGGCGGTGAAATTCACCTAAACCAGATCAACACTCATCCCGACGTGATTTTTAACGGCAGCTTCTCTTTCAACGGCTCGGAAACAGGGGTAGATTTTGCCGACTTCCTGCTGGGCGTGACTTCGAGCTACACCCAGGGACAGGCAGGCAGTTTTTATAACCGCAATCTCTACGTTGCCGCCTTCGCGCAGGACAGTTGGAAGCCCACCAATCAACTCACCCTCAACTATGGCGTACGCTGGGACCGGATTCGCCCTTGGAGCGAGAAATTCAACCAGTTGCAAACGCTGGTCAAAGGCCAGCAGTCTCAGGTGTACCCGAATGCTCCGCTGGGATTGGTCTTCCCTGGCGACTATGGCGTACCGCGATCTCTGGCCTCCGCGCGCAATGATTTCTCGCCGCGCTTCGGTCTCGCGTATATGCCAGCGCTGACCGCACCCCTGCTGCGAACGCTCTTCGGCCCGGCCGGACAGACCAGCATTCGAGCTGGCTACGGTCTCTTTTATACCGCTTACGAGGGACTCTCGGCAGGTATCATGAGCGCTAATCCGCCCTACGGATACACCTATACGAGCGCAGCGCCTCCGCTCTTTGCCCAACCCTTCACCGTAGCCGCGACGGGCGCCAGTGCAGGTCAACGATTTCCGCTGCAAAAGGTAGCCTATGGAGCTTCTCGCGCGAATCCAAACTCGACTGTGGATTGGAGCAACTTTGAGCCGCTGGTGGGAATTCCAGCCGTAGATCCGCACGATGTGACGCCCTATGCCGAACACTGGATGCTGAGTGTTGAACGGCAGTTTGGCTCTGGCACATTGGCCAATCTCAGCTACATCGGGGCAGAGTCACACCATTTACTGGTACTCGAAGAGGCTAATCCGGCTGATCCTGCGCTGTGCCTTAGCCTGGGATCGACACTTTGCGGTCCTTTCAACGAGCAAGCTGCACGCACACAATTCGGTTCAGCATTCGGCAGCGTCGAGTTGCAGCGCACTATTGCCAATGCGCGTTACAACGCACTCGAAGCCACGCTGAATCACCGTACTCACGGCCTCGAACTGCTGGCTAGTTACACGTTCAGCAAATCCATCGACCAATCGGCTGGCCTGCCTGAACCAGTGAACCCAGTAAACCCGTCGCTGAGCCGTGGTCTCTCGGCGTTTGACCTGCGGCACAATCTGGTTACCAGCTTCCACTATCAATTGCCCGCATCGAAGGCAGCAGGTCCACTTCATGCCATCACCGCCGGGTGGGCTCTCAGCGGTATTGCTCGCTTCACCTCAGGATTGCCAGTGACGCTGCTCAACAACAACGACACGTCATTGCTTGGCACCATTCCCAACGGCATCAACAACAATGGTGTAGACACTCCCGAATGGAGTGGCAAATCGCTGAGCATCAACCGAAATCCACGCAACAGTGCCCCGGTCTTCGACACAACCCAACTTACAATTCCCGCCTTGGGAACAATGGGCAACGCACGCCGCCGTTTCTTTTCCGGCCCAGGCATGGAAAATCTGGATGCAACACTTTCCAGGACAATTTCTGTTGAGGGAACTAAAACACTGGAAGTACGCGCCGAAGCTTTCAATCTCGTGAATCACGCACAGTTCTTCGGCGCATCTACAGTCCAGGGCAATATTTCCAGCAGCAACTTTGGACAGGTGGTCAGCGCCATGCCACCGCGCTTGATGCAACTTGCGGTACGTTTTCGGTTTTGATTTGTTCCTGCCGTTGGGGTTGTACAGACTGTTACTCATTCTCAGGTCATTGTGAAAGCTCAGATGCAGCATCCGCATAAGGCAGTGAATGAGTAACAGCCTGTTCAAACATCATGCAAGGCTATCTTCAAGTCGGAACGACAACTCAGATAAGATCGAATCGATCCGCGTTCATCACCTTAGTCCAGGCTGCTACGAAATCCTCGACAAAGGTTTGCCGTGCATCGTCGCTCGCGTAGACCTCCGCCAGTGCACGGAGCTGAGAGTTGGAACCGAAGACGAGATCCACAATCGTTGCAGTCCACTTGATCTCGCCTGTCTTGCGATCCCGTCCTTCAAATACCCCCTCGGCTCCATCTGCCTTCTGCCACTTTGTGCTCATATCGAGCAGATTGACAAAGAAATCAGCCGTCAGCGTTTCTGTCTTTTTGGTGAAGACGCCGTGCTTGGAATTTCCGAAGTTCGCTCCCAGCACGCGCAAACCGCCGATCAACACGGTCATTTCCGGAGCGGTAAGGTTCAGCAGTTGCGCTTTGTCAAGCAGCCAATTGGCGGCGGTGCCTTCGAGACCCTTGCGCGCATAGTTTCGGAAGCCATCGGCGAACGGCTCCAGAGCAGCAAACGAGGCCGCGTCGGTTTGCTCCTGGGTAGCGTCCATGCGGCCTGGACTAAAGGGAACTTTCACCTCGTGACCGGCCTTCTTGGCGGCGGCTTCGACAGCAGCCGAGCCCGCCAGCATAATCTGATCGGCCAGCGAAATCTTCTTCCCACCGGATTGCGCGGCATTGAACTCTTTCTGAATGCCTTCCAGCGTGGCCAGCACCTTGGATAGTTCGGCCGGTTGGTTGACTTCCCAGTCCTTTTGAGGAGCAAGCCGAATGCGCGCGCCATTCGCTCCACCGCGTTTGTCGCTGCCACGGAAGCTCGCCGCCGAGGCCCACGCC
>CAWDQS010000107.1:0-4794 GCA_963804295.1 uncultured Acidobacteriaceae bacterium | reverse complement strand
TCTCTCTCTCTCTCTCTCTCTCTCTCTCTCTCTCTCTCTCTCTCTCTCTCTCTCTCTCTCTCTCTCTCTCTCTCTCTCTTCTTCTTCTTCTTCTTCTTCTCTCTCTCTCTCTTCTTCTTCTTCTTCTCTCTTCTCTCTTCTCTCTTTTTTTTTTTCTTCTCTCTCTCTCTTCTTCTTCTCTCTCTCTCTCTTCTTCTTCTTCTCTCTCTCTCTCTCTCTCTCTCTCTTCTTCTTCTTCTTCTCTCTGAGGGAGGCCTAGGACCGAAGCCCTCCAATCAGCGCATCGGCAAACGCGCCCCATCCCCGCCGGAGCGAAATCATCGCCGTGAAGACCTGCTGTTCGTTTTGAATCCTCAGCGTATCGGCCTGAAGCATATGCTCAACAGTATCGGCAATCTCCCCATCCTCCAACGCATACACGCTCCCCAGAACCCACACTGTTTCAGCCATCGTGACCAAGCTGATAAAGCCGGGGCGCTCCCGCGTAAAACGCCGTTCAATAATCTCTGTTGCTTTTGGCGATTGGATCGGATCGTCCTGCGTGAGATAGCGGATGAGGATATTTGTATCGAGCCCGTTCATCGCCCCCTCACCGGAGTTTGCCGCGCCTGACGCCTGCGGAGGCGCCAGCGGCAACAGCCAAATCCATCTCATCCAACGTGGCCGGCCGCCCGAGCCGTGAGCTGATGATGCCCCGCAAAGTCGCTGTGGGCAGCTTGGGCAAAATCATCACGCTGCCATCCGGATGTACGAAGAACTTGACCCGGTCTCCCGGTTTCAGATGCAGATGTTCCCGAACCGCCTTCGGAATGGTCGCTTGCCCCTTGATGGTCAGTGCGCTTTCCATGCGTCCCCTTACATTCTTAAAAAAGTAATACCATCCAATCAGCATAATGTCAATCTCTTAGAATTGGTTTGGTCCACAATCATTCCTTAGGGTAGACCTGGAACCTTCCGCACGACTCCCCTGACCACTGATCACTGACCACTGTATTAATGCAGATTATTTCCTCCTTTCGTGCATAATGATTCTCAGAAGTCTTCCAGCAAACGTCGTCCCGGCACGTCCACTTCGCGCTGTCTTCCAGTCGGAAACTGCCGACAGTGGCGAAAACGGCCCGTAACTCCTTATCCTGGAGGATTTTGCAGGGAACTCCTTTGTTTTGACGACTTTGCAGCGAAACCCTGTCTGTAAGCCCAAGAAAACAAGGATTTTGCGCCCAAAATACGGGTGGGGGTACCTCCTCCGTGACATGCCTTGAAGGCACAGGTGAAAAGCACCAAGCCCAACCAAAGGCGCGAGCGGTAATCGCGCCCTTTACCACCCCAGAACGTAGGCGAAAATCAGCGGTGCGACGATCGATGCGTCGGACTCGATGATGAACTTGGGTGTAGTCTCGCCCAGCTTGCCCCAGGTAATCTTCTCGTTGGGAACGGCTCCCGAGTAGGACCCATAACTGGTTGTGGAATCAGAGATTTGGCAGAAATACGCCCACAGCGGAACGTGCTCCCGCTGCAAGTCCTGATGCAGCATGGGAACCACGCAGATGGGGAAGTCGCCGGCGATTCCGCCCGCGATCTGGAAGAATCCCAGCGGCGTTTTGACGGTTGTGGCCGTGTACCACTCAGCCAGCTCCATCATGTACTCGATGCCCGTGCGGACGGTGTGTATCTTCTTTACATCCTGTGAGATACAGTGCCCGGCGTACATGTTGCCCAACGTGGAATCTTCCCAGCCGGGAACGAACATGGGCAGGTTCTTCTCCGCCGCAGCCAGCAACCAACTATCTTTAGGATCAATCTGATACGACGCCTTTAGATCGCCAGACAGCAAAATCTTGTACATGAACTGGTGAGGGAAGAATCGCTCGCCAGCCTGGTCAGCGCGAACCCATTCTTTCAGCACCTCATTCTCAATCCGCCGCATCGCCTCCATCTCCGGAATGCAGGTGTCGGTGACGCGGTTCATGTGCCGGCTCAATAACTTAGCCTCGTCCGCCGGGGTCAGATCGCGGTAACCTGGCACGCGCTCGTAGAAGTCGTGCGCCACCAGATTGAAGACATCTTCCTCCAGATTTGCGCCGGTGCAGCATATGCCGTGAATTTTATCCTGGCGGATCATTTCGGCAAGCGAAAGCCCCAGTTCGGCCGTGCTCATTGCCCCGCCGATGGTGACGAACATCTTTCCGCCTGAGGTCAGTAACTTGTTGTAAGCATTGGCCGCATCGACCAGAGTGGCAGCGTTGAAGTGGCGATAGTGGTGCTTGATAAACGATGTAATTGACGGCATAAATCCTGTATTTCTCCCACCCTTAAGCTACCACATAGTTCTGTTGTACTTGCCGAAGGCAGTTGGCCCCACAACAGGGGTTGGTTACGCCTTTTTCGCTTCCAGCAGCTCATTCACTCTGGCTAACACGGGGAAGGCATCGGCGACGTAGACCACATCGGCTTTACCGCGGGTCCAGCCGCAATTTGGGTCCAGCGAAATCGCCCGCCGGTCGCCGATAAAGCGCCAGCCCACCACATGCGGTTCCTCGCCATGGCAGCAGGTAGAGAGGCCCTTGGCGTGGCGCGGCGTCGAGCCGGTTTGGCCGATCTGGTTCATATGAGTGAGGAAGGGCAGTACGGACTCCCCTTCGCCGCCCTGATCTACCAACGACTTACTGCTTCCCAGCGACGCTCCTGTTGCGCGCAAGAAGCCTAGAATCAGCTCACCAGCCTCGCTCACATGCACTTGGCCGTCGGGCTGTTTCTTGGTCCAGCCCGCTCCGGCGACAAAGAGCATCTTGGCGTCGGGACGGATGGTCTGTTGATCTTGTTGAGGCGCGTGGAAGCCGCAGACGGTAGTGCGTAGCGCCGGCAACTCGACTGCAATTGTCTCAACTTGAGCTGCACCGGACTCGCCGGCAAAGGCCGCATGTGTGCCCGCATCAAGCAGCAAGAACCAGGGACGAGCAGTGCGGCTGATGACTGCCTCGACCCGCTGGCGATAGAACCAGCGCGTGGCTTCGACGTTGTCCGTTCCGCCCAATGCGGATATATGAGTATCGACGAATCCGTCCAGACGATGCGCTACTCCCGCCGCAACCCGTGCAAAGCGCGAGGTGCCCGGAGCGAGAACGATAGTGGCCTTGACTGCGCGGCAAAGGGCTTCTGCTGCGGCTGCATCCGAGGCGTAGCGCGCCTGGGCGAAGGCCTCGCCGGAGACGGCCAGCAGGCGCGGTCCTGCGGACGGCAGACCTTTGTTCAAGGTGGTTGCATCATTAGCTACAATGCCGATGGTGAGATTCGCCGATAACCGCGCCGCCAACTCTATGCCGGCGGTGACGGCTTCAAGCGAGGCTTTGCTGAGGGCGGAGCCGGATTCGTCTGCGTGCGTGAGTACGAGGATGTTTTCCATTATTCGGCTCCAATCCACTCGACCAGCTCGGCGGCAATCTGGTCCGGCGTCAGGTCTTTTACCACGCGAGTCTCGCGCTGCTGCTTGGGCAGGCTAACTGATACATAACTAAGACCGTTGGCTTCGAGTTTGGCGGCCTTGGCCTTAGCCAGCGCGGGCATGATGGTTCGCATATTCGCCATGCCCACCTGTGGGTTGTTTCTTGGCTCGGCCAGATTGCCGGTGGCCCAGCCGAGGACGGCTGGAGCTCCGGCGCAGACCGAGACCTGGTGCTTGCCGCCCTCGACGCGCTCCAGCACTTCAAAGCTACCGTCGTCGCGCAGGCTGATCTCATCTACGCCCTGAAACTGATCGGTGATGCCCAGGCGCTCGCCAACGAGCTGCAGCGTCACGCCCGCGCCGCGTGTGGCTGACTCCCAGCCTCCGAAGAGCAGCAGTTTTGTTTTGTCGAGGTCGGGCAGCGCAGTGATGGTCTCGGCCAGCACGGTTGCCGTCGAGTGCGCGTCGGGAAAGCCGCCGATCGGCCCGTCCACAGGGACCAGCTCGAAGGCCACCTTCTGCGCCACGGTCATCATCACCTGTTGCAGCTTGGCCTTGGGGCCGAGCGAGACCAGCCAGAGCTTGCTGCCGGGGTTCTTCACGGCGAGAGCTGCCGCTTCATAAAGCGCGCTGGCCGCCCAGGGATCGAGGACCGCGGGCAGAACCATCTCGTTCTTGAGGCCAGGACCGGCGGGTGTCGCGACCGGCTCCAAGGTTTGCAGCGGATCGGGCACAATTCCAGCGCAAACCACGATGTGCAAAATGTTTGCCATTATTTCTTTCCTTTTGCTACTGCTTGTCTTTCACTATTCTAAAACTCTGCCGCCACAATAAAAAATCTATCATCCTGAACGGAGTTTGGCGTGCTCTTCGCACAAACGAAGTCGAAGGACCTGCGGTTGCTTTTGGTTAATGGCTGTGTTATTCAGAGATGCCAACGATAGCGCTTTTTACGGTTTCTCCATTGGGAAGGAGAAATTCATATTCAAGTCGTACCATTGCACCATCTGCTTCAGATTCATCTTTTAATAATCGAATCTGATAGTCTCCTGGTTTAAGAACCATTAAATTCGATCCGAATTTATGAACGTCGGGAATCATTATTCCAAGTTTCACTTTCTTTCCATTCAACACCGTGTCTGCAAGAAGTATGTGCATGGGATAAGCGAAATCCATTTGAGATGCGGAGACATGTATCTTGATAGGAAAGTCAGCGGGGTTGGGCTTGTCTTTTGCCTGCAGAGTGGCGGCACTGAGCAGCAGGCAGAATACAGCAACGAACTTCTTCATTTCACATTCCCTCAAGGGCTGAAGCCCACGTCGATAATACAGCATTTGCGGCACGACTGAAC
>CAWDQS010000106.1:0-6993 GCA_963804295.1 uncultured Acidobacteriaceae bacterium | reverse complement strand
ATGCACCATTGATAACCAACCCTGAAAAGTACCGGCAAACGCATCTTTGGCAATTCCGTAAATGCTGAACATCTGGTCGTCCCAAATCATCCGGTCCTGTGCCGTCTCATGGACCCAAACGCCCAGGCCGGCGGTGCGCGTCGCCAGAATCGCCATCGTCAACCGGTCTTCGGATTCCTTGAGCTCGCGGCTGGAGCGGCGCACAGAGCTGACGAACAAAAGAAACGAACTCGTGCCCAGAATGATCGTCAAAAACAAAATGACCCAAACTACGGGAATACCCACGGATACTGCGTGGATGGCGTTTCTGGATAGGAATTGGCCTCGCTCGATGCCGATATTGGCGAGTGTGTCTTCAATCTTCCTTCGGCCCATGGTAGCCGCCATGAGTTTGGTGTTGTAAACATCCCAGGCCTCCTTCTGTTTTCCCGCCCGGACCAATTCGCTGATTTCCTTCCATGCCTGATAAAACTTGGCCTGCTCGCGAACACTCACAGCGATGGCATCACGGTCACGGGCATCAAACTTGGGATAGTTATCTCTTATAACTTGCAGCTCTTGTTCATTGCTCTCAACCTGGGCGCTATATTTGTCCATCTCTTCTTTGCTGGAAGAGTACAGATAGAAAACAACGGCCATCCGCTGATCCTTGGCCACTCCTTTCAACTTCCCCGCCCAATACAAAGTAGCAAATGTATCGCTATTGAGTTCATTTACGGTGTTTCTGGTGCGGTAGAGGTTGACCAGGGAATAGGTTCCCTGGAACACGTCTAGCAATCCTAATACGAAACATATCAACAGGGCTTTTTTACCGAGTGTCAAACCTTTCATTGACTTTCTCCGTAGGCCTTGGCAACGCTATTACACACCGCTTGCAGGTGAATAGAAGGCAATTCCCGTAAGAGTACATGTCGATTCTCGATTTTCCGCCGCTGTTTGCGGTCGAATCCTGGGCAATCGCCGTGTTGTATCTGCTGGTGCAGAATGCTTGGGTAGCCTTCCAGTGCCGCCTTTTCATCGCTGACACATAGATTGCTTTCGTTCAAGGAATCCGCCTCCAAAAATGGCCGCGTGGCGCACGGATATATCCTCTGAGCCTTCACCGCATACCCCAACTATCGTAACCGCAACGTAAACCATCACATAGGGAATCTCCTCTTGAAAGGAAACCTGATCCTTACATCGGCTGATTTGTGGAAAACTACAGTCGGTTGAGACAAACCGGGAATTTCCAGTTCCGCTAAAGCGTGATTAGAGAGCCGAGAATTGATTTGAGAGGGAAGCGCTCCGCAACGGTCCGTCTTTTGCCGATTAAGTCGTCGGTTTGAAAGGGCACGACTATTATGCCTGCCCTGAGCGGAGTCGAAAGGTGCCATAAAGGCAGCAAAATGAACGCGGGCTTTTGCCCCTGAGGGAATGTAATCTCAATAGAAACACTTGATCAGAGGTTCCCTAGTCCCTAGTCCCTGATCCGACTAGGTCTAGACTAGGTCAAGTCGTCTTATTACCCCTTAAAAACCGCTCTTATCTATCTGTTTTAAGCAGATTTCAACCGGTTATTCACCGGTTTTCATGTCTCTATTTGCACACCATTTTCGGCGTTTATCTCCTGAAAACTCATAGCTGAACTATGAACTGTGAACTATTCGCTATCAGCTATCCCTGAACCAGCGTAGGCATCGAGCCTTGCGCCTTGGCTTCGTTGACCACATGTTCAAGATTCGCAAGGACTTCGTCCACGGTCATGGTGTAGATTTCGCGCCGCGAGTCGAACCCTTCTTCAATTAACTGTTTCAGATAACGCCCCGCCACCTGGGCAGCGAGCTGGTCGGTAATCACCTTTCCTGTCAACGACTTATGACGCCCCCACGCCTCAAGAGGCAGGGCAATCCACATCGCCCGTCCGTTGACGTCGAAACGGACATCGACAGCGTCTGCGTGGCGCGTGGCGATGGCCACCAGGGTACCCTTCCATCGGCATTGAAGCTCTTCGCCGCTCCAGCGGTCGGTTACTTGGAAGTCTTCATACATATAGTTTTAGCGTATCCCTCCGCCCTCTCAACCGCAAGGGCTGATGGACGCCGCCGTTCACGCGCTGATAGACTGATAGGGTTGCAGTTGCGGCGCTGAATGACTGTGATGCCGCGAGCAAGTTTGAAAGCGAAGGTAAAAAAGACCTGTGGATACAAGAACGCGTCATTCATTGAAACAAGACAGCTTTGCCAAGGCCACCGCCAGCAGCATGAGCTGGCTCAGCGGTCATCGTTCCGGCGTGGTGCGCTGGGTAGTGGTTGCAGTTGTGGTTGTGGTGGCCGTCGTGGTCGGATTATTTTACTGGAGTTGGTGCTCGGGCAAGGCCAACGACGCCCTGGGCGCGGCGCTTGACACTTACAACGCGCCGCTGTCGCAGCCCGGCGCTCCGGCCATGAGCGGGGTGTACACCACAGCTGGCGACAGAGCGAAGGCCGCCAATCAGCAGTTTGTTGCGGTTGCACGGCAGTATGGGTGGTTGGCGGAAGGCGCCAAGGCTCATTACTTTGCCGGTGTCACCTATGAGGAGCTGGGAAACGGCGCCGCGGCCGAGACGGAGTTGAAGAGCGCGGCGGGGGCATGGGACCGGAATTTGGCTAATTTGGCTAAGCTGGCGCTGGCCGGCATCTATCACCAGGGGAACCGCGACGCTGAGGCGATTGCCCTTTACAACGCGCTGGCGGCCAAGCCGTCGGAGACGGTGCCGGCAGCCGTGGCGCAGCTTGACCTGGCCGACCTGTATGCGGAGCAGGGTAAGACCGAGCAGGCGCGGAAGCTGTGGGCTGCTGTGAAGGACGCTGACAAGGATGGCGCCGCCGGTTCGATTGCCACGCAAAAGCTGGGCGGCAAGCAGTAAGGCAGATAGATTCACGAACAAGGCTCGCGAAGCAATGGCTTCGCGAGCCTTTTTCTATTTTGCCCGGCACGTGGGTCAGAGTCACTCGTTTTCGAGCATTTTCACTTCCCCGCGCGTCTGTGGACTATGAGCGCGGGTCAGGCAGTATTCTCAGGTTGGATGGGAATTGCAGATAAAGCTGTGCATGAAGAGACACGCTGGCGCGCGGAAGAGGCAGCGATTGCTGGGCTGGTGAGCCAGTATGCCGGAACGCTCTACCGTGTGGCTTACTCGGTGCTGCGCAACGCGGCTGACGCTGAAGACGCGGTGCAGGAGGCGTTTATGCGCGTGTTGCGGCATCGCGAGACGCTCTCGGAGGTGCGCGACCAGCGGGTTTGGCTGATCCGCATAGTGTGGAACGTGGTGCTGGACCGCAAGCGCCGCATGAAAACGCGGCCGGAGACAGACGACGTGGCCGAGTTGGCGCGCGTGTTGCCCGCCGGCGGGTTGAGCGCCGAGGAGCGCGTTGCCGCGGCGCAACACCACGCTCATGTGCTGGGCTGCGTGGAGCAGTTGCCCGCAAAGGAGCGAGAGGTGCTGATGCTTTCGGCCTTCGAGGAACTGAACAGCGTGGAGATTGCTTCAGTGCTAAGCATCAGCGAGTCCAGCGTGCGGTCGAGATTGTTCCGCGCACGCAATTTGATGGCCGGATTGCTGGACCATGCCAGGAGTTTGAGATGAATACAGGGAACAGGGATCAGGGATCAGGGATCAGTTTCCGATGGCTCTTCGAGCCAAGGAGTTTGCTATGAATTCCTCTCTACAGAAACCATTTGTGGGCAGTTCCGGTAACTTTGAGGAGACACTGCGGCTGATTGCTCGCATTTCCTCGCCCGAGGGGCTTGAGGAGCGGGTGCGGGCTGGATTGCGCGCGGCTTCACCCAAGGCTCGGATTTTGCGCTGGCCTGTGGCGCTGCGGCTGGACAATGATTGGATGCGCGCGGCAGCGGCGGCAGCAATTGTCGCCGTCGTGGTCGGCGGCGGATGGGGAATTTCCTCGCGTTTTCAGCCGACTCAGCCGTCTAGCGCAATTGCGGTTCCACAGCGCGGAGCCGGACAAACTGGATTTTCCAGCGCCGGAGCCATGCGCACGCCGCAGACGCTCAACGGACCAATCGTGGCGCATCCGGCAACACCTGTAACTCAACCAGCCAAGCCTGCCGCCAGGCACGCGACAAAGATGCCCGTTCGGCAGGTCAAGCTTATCTCGACAAAAATAGCCGCTGCTCCAACCGCCCACTGAATTAATCTGCAAGGTTTAGAAAATAAATATAGGGGGGTGGGTGGCGCCCTTCGCCTCACAGTCTCACTGTTTCACAGTAAATAGGGGGGGAGGGGGGCCCTTCCGGTAGTCAGTGAACAGTGGACAGTGTTCAGTTACGACACGCGGCTTTGATTCTTGTTGATTGGATGATTGTGCGCCGAGTGAGGGAAATTATCTGCAAGGAATTACAGAAAAAGATTATGAATTCCCATATCCCAAAGGCGGGATATGTGGCACTCGGCCTTCGCTGGCTCAGGCAGTACTTGCATCATGCTGTGAAGCAGCGCGACGAATTAGTTCTTATCAATTTTCATTTCGTTCACTATACGCCTAATTGGTGAATTTATTCAGCCGATGATTCCATTACAACCCGTTACCAGGTTAGTGACCAAAGTATGAACATTGTCGGAGAATTGTGTCCCCGAGGATTGAAACTTGTCTCTGACGAGCGCATATTATAAGAGTGTCCAGAAGCTATGGACATCGGCGAACTCGGCCTGGACCAGAAAGCCGTTACCCGGGAGGGTCCGCCACTTTTTCTCGACAGCCGCCTTCAATGGGCGGCTGTCGCTTGTTTGGGGGAATATCTCCTTTCGGAATGACCGAGAATACTATAGCGTTTGGATGCTGAGAGGTACATTCCAAAACCGCCTCATCATTCACGCGAGATCCATAGCCATCTTCCCGCTGTCTTGGATTACGGAGTACAGTCATACTAGAAGTAAGCTTAAATTCGGATTCTTCAGACATTCCAGAGAGAATTTGAGTAATCACATCCTCCTCTTTGTATCCGTCCTTGGTTACTCGACTCTCAAAAATATGCCGCCCATGAAATAGGACTTCTGCAACAATTGGATTCCAACCACGAATGGCGCGATTCTCGTTGATCTTCTTTAATTGCTTATCAGTCAATTTACCGATAGCCACGCGGCGCGGGTTCTGGCCGCGCTTTATAGCAGAGAAACATCCGCGAATTAACCGCTCAGCAATCGGGTAAAGTGGCATTTCATTTCACAACGGAAGGCGTGGGGATCAAGCGAGCCCCATACCGCAGGGTATTCCGGTTTATAAGGCCGGTCCTAGCACCAGCTAGTCGCCCTCCATCTATACCTCTTTCTCTGGATACTCTAGGAGCAGAACATTGTGGAGCGTTTGCACCCATCTTTCCCGTTCTTCTTTGGCCCAGACTGTACCTGGCTTTGGTAACCTCTGGAACAGTCCCGACAAAAGCAAACTCGTCTGCGCCTGCATCCCCCCAAACGACGAAGCATCGGAATGCTGCGGCGCAGGAATTTGATTCGCCGTACTCTTTTCCTTTTGGGCCGATAACTTCTTTCTGGGGCCTATGACGCGTGCTTTTTTCTCCTTAATGTATGGCGAAAGGATTATCATTGCGTCTGCGGCGGCGTCCTTGAAAAACGCTATGCACCGGCCTAGCGTCTCGCCGGTGGCGGAAGTGTTGGTCTCAAAGGCCTCCCGGAGCAGTTGGCCCGTGGCCCTAGCTAGGTCAAAATGTTCGCCAAAGAGGAATGGATAGGAATTAGTCAGGGCCTCCAGGAGCGCAGCGCGACGTTCATCATCCTGTCCACTCACGTAGCGATGCAGCAATGGCAGGGGAATCCCCTTCTCTGTCATCATTCCTAAATAGCGGAGAGCCGTAGTGACCTGACTCTGTGCCGCGCCAGACATCGAAGCCATCAGGCCGCGATCAATCCGCGCCGGAACCCCTTGCTTAAAGCGATCAAGAAAATTTGAGAGCGTCTTATACGCCACATAGGGTGGGGCAGGTTTTTTCTTATCCGGGGTTTCCATGGTGAATCTCCTTGCACTATCATATCGCAAAATACCTCTCTACGACCAATATTCGCACGAATATTATTGTAATACGGAGTCCGACTATTTATTGGAGATGAAAAAGTGTTTATGCCATAATTCCCCTGGAGGAACTTATTCGCTGCTAAATCATTGTAGTAAAAGATGTTATCGGAAATTAACTGGGAAGGGGAATCTGAGAGGACGCAGATGCGCAAATTTTCATTCACCGGGACGCAAAGTTTTCCACACGTAGCATAGGTTTTCTACAACTTGAGCCTGTCGGCTTCCCTGTCCAAGACGTATTCAAGAGGGGGGAAGGGTCGACAAGTCTCGTTCCCTATGTCCTGTCACGGCAAGGCTATTCTTCAATCTGAGAACATTCTGTGTCGAGTGCATAACCTTCACAGAAGTCATGCCCATTCAATACATTGGCTTAGTCAGAGGTTCCTTAAGCTCGTCTCCGCTTACGCGCCCTTGGTGACCATGCGGATGAGCATGCCCAGCAGAGCCAGCACCACAGCGCCCCAGAAGGCTGGAACGAAGCCGCGCACGTGGAAGCCGCGGACGATATTCGACGCCACCAGGATCATCAATCCGTTGATGACCAGCAGGAAGATGCCGAGGGTGAGGATGCTGATGGGGAAGGTGATGACCTTGAGGAAAAAGCCGACCGTCGCGTTGAGCAGGCCGATTACCAGCGCCGCTACCAGCGCCGGTCCCAGGCCCCGCACAATAAAGCCGGGTACGAGGTTGGAAACCACCAGCAGGGCAACCGCGCTCAAGAGCCATTGAAGCAGTAGTCTGAGCATGAAAGAAAATCTCCTTATTGTTTACAGGTAAGTTTCGACAACATTTCGTCCGAGGCTAAAGCCTACATTGATTTTATTGACTTCGTGCGCGGGTTGGAACCCCCGCTTTCCTCCGGAAAAATCTTACCTCCGGGGCTGAAGCCCAATGTTTTATTGTTGCATTTGCGGCACGACTGAAC
>CAWDQS010000105.1:0-15323 GCA_963804295.1 uncultured Acidobacteriaceae bacterium | reverse complement strand
CAATGGCCAGATTCTAAATCCGCGGCGCAAAATAAACCGGCCCACATTGATGGAACCCCGGTCTCGAAGCTCCTTCCACAACTGAGCGCCAATGAAGAAACCGCTGAGAACGAAAAACAGATCGACACCAACTGCCCCGTTAGCCACGAAAGGCAATCGCGAGTATAGATTGGGGCCATACACGTCTACAAATCTTCCACTTAGATGCGCACTGACCACAAGCAACACGGCTATAGATCGCAAACCGTCAAGGAAGGGGATTTGGCTATCAGGCGGGTGCAGCAGTTCAGCAATTGAGCCTGAAAATAGGCTCGCGTGAATCTTGTTCCTTTTAAGTAGATTCATGTGCCTCCGAACACCTTTCCCTACCCCGAAAATAATTCTTCAATTATTGCACGGAGGCATTAATATGAGTTCATCAATAATCTATTTCTTTGGTCCGATGCAAGATCAGAATCCGAACCCCGCTTTAGTCTTTTTAGCATGGAGGCACCTGATGGTCCTGGCTAAACAAGTGTTCTTGTCGCGCATGAAGCTATGAGCGGGAGCTTGGTGAGATCGAGAATGGCCAGGCCGCTGGCTGTTATTTGAGCCAATGCCGCGACCGAAGGCTTTTGCGCGATTACCAACGCATCGGAGGACGAGATCAGCTCATCGAGGCTGCGCGTCAGGAGTCTGCCGATGTGAGGCAGCGCAGTAACCACAAAGCTGAGATTACTGCCATAAATCTCGTCGAGCTGAATATGCGGATCGTGAATGCGAACCGCTCTGCCCTTGCCAATCAAATGCTCAATGAGGGTAATCACCGGGCTTTCGCGAAGATCATCGGTATCTTCCTTGAAGGCAAGGCCGAAAATGCCGATCCTCGATCCCGACAGTTCCAGCACCTGGTGAATGCCGCGCTTCAGATGTTCATCGTTGGAAGGCAGAACGGACTCCAACAGCGGCAGCTTCAAATCTAGCCGAGAAGAGCGAAAGGTGAGGGCGCGCAAATCTTTGGGCAGACACGATCCGCCAAACGCGAAGCCAGGCTTGAGATAAGCCGGCGAGATATTCAGTTTTGTGTCCCGGCACATGGTCGCCATAACCTGCTCGGGGTTGACGCTTAGGCTGGAGGCAAGCGAGCCAATCTCGTTTGCGAATCCGATCTTCAGCGCGTGAAATGCATTGCATGCGTACTTGATCATCTCGGCAGTGCGCAGCGAGACGAGGGAAACCTCCCCCGGAAGGCCGTCATATAAGCCGGCCACAGTCTGTGCGGCCTCGTCCGTGCTTCCCCCAACCACCAGCAAAGAAGGATCCATGAAATCCTTCACGGCTGTCCCTTCCCTCAGAAATTCAGGATTCGAGACGATGTCAACATCCTCTCTGTGGATGAAGACGCTCTCAAGAAGACTCTCACATGTCCCCGGAAAGACGGTGCTGCGCACGACAACGGTCAGGCGCTTTGTTCTGTGCCGGAGCAGTGCCGAGATCTCCTCGCAAACTCGTCGCAGATGGCTGAGGTCGATGTTCCCATTTGGCTGCGAGGGGGTGCCAACGCAGAGCATCACAACATCCGCCGCGCCTAGAGCCTTCTCATCCAGCGCGCCTGCTTGCAGCCGTCCCGCGGCAACATTCTTTTGAATAAGGATGTCCAGCCCGGCTTCATAAAACGGCGATTGCGCTTTTCTGATCGCTTCCACTTTATTGATATCGCGGTCAACCCCGAGCACACTGTGCCCAATTTCAGCCAGACAGGCGGCGCTCACACAGCCAACGTATCCCAGGCCCATCACTATAACGTTTTGATTGGAATTCATGCTGTTCAACACTACCTCACTCACGGGGAGTTTATCATGGAATTGCGGACATCCATAGGGCAACACGCCGTCCAGCGTCTTTGGCAAGGAGATATCCCGCAACAATGAAGATTCTCTGGATCTGCCCGTTTTTCCTGCACCCCACGGATCGTGGCGCCCAGATTCGCACTCTCGGCACGTTGAAGGAGCTGCACAAGCGCCATGAGATCCATTTTGCCGCGCTCAATGATCCTCAAAATTCCGAGGGACCGCGGCGAAGCTCGGAATACTCAAGCCGCCACATTTACGTGGAGCACAGGGCGCCGGGCAGAAGATCTATTGGTATTGTTCCCCAACTTTTAAGCAGCGTCGTTAATGCAACGCCGATGGCAGTGTACCGCTATTCATCGAGTCAGCTCATGCATCAGATCGACGCCTTGATTGCCGCGGAGCATTACGATTCCATCGTTTGCGACTTTCTCTTTTCAGTTCCAAATCTTAGAAACCTAGAACTAAGCGTGCTTTTTCAGCACAATGTCGAGACAACGATCTGGCAAAGGCATACTCAGCACAGCAGTTCTCTCTTGATGAAAGCCTTCTATCAAATGCAAGCCTGGAAGATGGAGAAATTTGAGAAAAACGCTTGCAGAAGAGCCAAGCATGTGATTGCAGTTTCGGAAATCGATGCTTTGAGGATAAATGAATTGTTTGGCGTTACGGCAGTCACGAGTGTCCTCACTGGGGTCGATGTGGAATACTTCGCTCCCAGCGGCGATACTCCTCACTTGTCGGATATCGTCTTCTGTGGATCGATGGACTGGCTCCCCAATGTGGACGCCGTTCTGTATTTTCTCTCGGAGGTGCTTCCCTTGATCCGTGATCGGCTCCCCGGCACGACCTTCACAATCGCGGGACGCTCGCCCGATGCCAAAATACTTAAAGCAGTGAAGGGGCTCAAGGGGGTAGTTGTCACCGGCAAGGTCACGGATATGCGGCCCTACCTGTGGGGATCAAAGATTTCAGTCGTGCCTATTCGAATCGGCGGAGGAACTCGATTGAAGATCTACGAATGCATGGCCGCGGGAGTTCCTGTTGTCTCAACAAAAGTGGGCGCGGAGGGACTGCGCTACCAAGACGGAAAGGATATCGTCATCGCCGACGATCCTGGCGAGATTGCTGATGCCTGCGTACACCTGCTCTCCGACGATCAAGCCCGGCGCGCAATCACGCACTGCGCATTAGTTCGCGCGCAAAACGAATTCTCATGGGAGGCGGTCAGCCGCGAATTCGAGGCTATCCTTGAGAAAAGCCGGATTCCATCAAACTCATTTACGCCACAGGTTTAACCATGAAGATTGCCGTCGTCACGCAGTATTTTCCCAGTTCTGCGGAGCCCTGGCAGGGACGGTCGGCCTAT
The DNA here is from genome assembly GCA_963804295.1 of uncultured Acidobacteriaceae bacterium. Classification (GTDB taxonomy): domain Bacteria; phylum Acidobacteriota; class Terriglobia; order Terriglobales; family Acidobacteriaceae; genus Telmatobacter. The sequence continues at coordinate 12,125 of CAWDQS010000105.1, read as the reverse complement.
CAGACGCTGCGTGTGCTTGCCCGCGAAACTGACCTGCGTGTCTTCTATCCCAATGCAAGTTATCCATCTCTGCTCAATCCACTATCCCGGAGTTATCGCAAACTGGACCCCTCTTACAACCTGCCCGAAGTGAAGGCGAGCTACTTCGACTATTTCGCGTTACCACTGCTTACGCGCCCATTCAACGGATGGATGGCTGCCCGCACTCTGTTGCCGCAGGTGCGCCGGTTTTCGCCCGATCTGATCTTCAGTTGTTTTCTTTATCCGGAAGGATATGCCGCTCTCAAGCTTGGCAAGGCCCTCGCCCTTCCTGTGGTTGCCATGAGCATTGGCTCCGACATCAACAGAATCGGCGATCCGATAACGTATCTGCACACACGCACCGTTCTGCGCGAGGCCGATTTTCTGGTCACTGTCAGCGGCGATCTGCGCTTGAAGGCTGTAGCCATGGGCGCCCCGGAAGTGAAAACCCGGGCCGTCATCAACGGCTGCGACCTCTCCGTCTTCCATGTCAGAGACCGTCTTGAGGCAAGGCGGAGGCTCGGAATCGACCCAGATTCGCAAGTTGTCCTCTACGTCGGGCGCATGGACTTGAAAAAAGGCCTTCGCGAACTGGTTGAAGCAGCGGCTGCACTGCGTCTGGAGCGCGCGAATCTGCACGTGTATCTGATCGGCGAGGGACCGGACAGACCTCTCATCCAGAGCGCCATTGAGGCCAACAACGCAGCCGGCTACATCCACGCGCTGCCGGGGTGCGCCTTCGATGAGGTCGCTGTCTGGATGGCGGCAGCCGACCTGGTCACCCTGCCGAGTTACATGGAAGGCTGCCCCAACGTGGTGCTTGAAGCGCTGGCCTGTGGCAGGCCTGTCGTTGCCTCCAATGTAGGCGGCATCCCCGAGATTCTGAGCGATGAGTGCGGAAGGCTCGTGCCCCCTCGCGACTCTGGCGCGCTGGCTCAGGCCCTCGCATCCGTCCTCGACAGAACTTGGGATGCCAAGGCTATCTCCGCGCACGGCAGCCGAAGCTGGGAGACGGTCGCGGCAGAGTTGCTTGGAATCTTTGAATCGCTGGTGTCTGCCCGCGCGAAAGGCAGCGTATGAATACTCTGCGCAAAGCCGGCCGAATACTCAATCGCCTGCTCGCGGCCATCGGACTTATCACCGTGCTGGTGATCTCCACACCCATTGTCACGTGGTGGGTACAGGCCTACTCCGGCCCCATTGAGCAGCCCAAAGGCGACATTCTTATTCTGCTCAGCGCCGCCGCAGACGACAAGTATGGCGGCATCTCCTACTCGTCTTACTGGCGCGCGCGCCAAGCGCTTCTTGCTTGGCAAACGGGAGGCTTCAGGACGATCGTGGTCTGCGGGAGCGGCGGGCCCGGCATTCTCAATTTTCTGATCGCCGATGGCATTCCCCGCGAAGTCTTCGTCACCGAGCGTGGATCCGTCAGCACTCGCGGAAACGCCATTGAGACAGCGCGCCTGATCCAAACCCTGCCCGGCAAGAAGGTTCTTCTCACCAGCGATTTTCATATGTACCGGGCGCTGCGTGTCTTCCGCAAGCTGGGCATCGAAGCTGCACCCATGGCGGTACCAGACGTACTTCACTCTACCGAGCATTGGAACGGGCGCTTTGGCGCATTCGAGATGATGCTGACCGAATCCGCCAAAATTGTCTACTATGCCGCCCACGGCTGGATCTAGTTCATTCGTATCAATGAGGTGCTTAATCGACCCGTTCGACCAGTTGAACCTGCTCGTCGTTGTCGACCTCCTGGAACTTGACCTCGATGATCTCGCGGCGGCTGGTGGGCACATGCTTGCCGACATAAGTGGCCTCGATGGGCAACTCGCGATGTCCACGGTCGATGAGCACGGCCAGTTGCACGCGGCGAGGCCGTCCGTGATCGAAGAGAGCATCGAGTGCTGCCCTTACCGTGCGGCCGGTATAAAGCACGTCGTCGCATAGCACCACGTCGCGGCCCTCGATGTCGATGCCGATGGCGCCGGGAGTGACTACAGGACGAATACCCGCAGTCGTCAAGTCGTCACGGTAGAACTGGATATCGAGCATCCCTGTGTCGATGGGGCGCTTCTCGATGCCGGAGATCAGCTTTCCCAGCCTCTCAGCCAGCGGTACGCCGCGGCGTTTGATGCCGACCAGAGCCAAGTCCTTGCTGCCATTGCTCTTTTCCACGATCTCGTGGGCCAGTCGCACCAGTGTGCGCTCGACCTCAGAGGCAGACATCAGCCTGCTCTTGACGCGCAGGGCAACTTTGCTTTTGGCTTCACTCATAGGTATTCTCTCTGCCTGGCTGTGGCAGCCAGCCTTTCGCAGCCAGCTTCTCGAAGGATGATACGAGGCTTCCGTGCCTGTGAGCAAGTTTTGGACAAATAATACGGAATCCAAAGGGTAAGAACAGGCCGGAGATGGGGCAATTTTGGAACTGCGAGCCTCTTGCAAGATAACCACGAAACCGGCATAACATATTCAGGCACACCCTCGGGGCTTTGGTTTGTTTCGATGGCAAAGTTGGTGCTGCGTTGGATGGTACCCCCCCCGTATTTTGGATGCAAATTCCTTGTTTTCTTGAGGTTACAGACTGGGTTGCGCTGTATAATATTCATAACAAAGGAGTTATTTGCAAAATATTCCAGGATAAGAAGTTAGCAGAACTTTTGGAGGACGATTGGTGAAAAAGCACCTGAGAATCATTGTGCAACAAGATGCCAAAATTATCTGCAATGATTTGTGCCTCTTGCAAACCCTAACACTCCTTGCGCTCCTCTTTGACTTTTACAAGTAGCTCACGAGATAACCCTGACCTGCAAGCCTAAACCTCCGGCTTTGAAGTGCGAGCCAGTAAGCGCGCCCCCAGAGCACCGCCCGCGGCGGCAAACAATAGCAGAAAAACCGAACTGAAAATAAGACCGAAGGTCACATTACCGGCTTTACCCTCTGGCGTGAGCATCATGGCATGGATTCCGGCTTGGTTGGCCTGTAACTTGGCCATGCCCTCAGCATCCAACCATGAACTCCACTGTTGAATCATCTGTAGAGCTGCCTGGTTAGAAGCATCGGCAGTGAATTTCCACTGCGCGTCCATCTGGCTGGACTGATGAAGAAAAAATCGCTGTACAAAAAGAGCGCCACCGCTGATGGCAAATGCCAGCCAGCCAGTCAGCAGGCCGGTAACCAGGCCAATGCGGGCACCGGCCCCGGTGGTGATCCATGCCGGCCTCTGGCTGCGCATATAAAGTGAAACGGCCCAAGTTGCCGCAATCGCCATCCACACGAGTCCTAGAGCACCGAGAGGCGACACTCCACTTGTCAGCAGTCCTGCGGGAACCGCCAGCAGCAGGGCTGCCCGCAGTGCCGGCTTCCAATCGACACTGCCCGCATCCCGCCGCGTTCCGTCCCAGTGTTCCGACGATATCGGCCCAGGTGTGGCATCTGCCGGGTAGACCAGTTGCGGCAGACCGCAAGCGGGGCAGTAGCAGTTGTCGGCCAGGACGGCCTGATGACAGCGGGTGCAGGTGATTTCCATACATCTATGAGCCTATCGCATTCGGCCGCTATACGTGCGTGGCAAGACAACCAGCCATTGCAGAAGTTGCTCAAGGGGGCGAGTCAGATGTTCATTGATGCACAACCGCAGATCCTTCGACTCACCACCCCCAGGTTGAAGAGTACGCCTGGAGCCCCATTCGCTCAGGATGACAGAAATTTTTGCACAGTGTATTTTGCCGCTGTCCAGCGTACAACTACTTGTCTCAGATGATGAACGCCATGGCTACGAGATGATGCTGGACGCAGCGGGGGTGAGCTTTGCAGCCACGATGGCCTCGGCGGCAGCCAGAACCTCTTGCAGTGACAGATGAGTCGAATCCAGCAGAACAGCGTCCGGGGCAGCTTTAAGAGGGGAATTGGCGCGGTTGCGGTCCCTCTGGTCCCGCTCTCTGAGGTCGCGGATGACCTCTTCGGGCTGCTGGGCCGGCGTGGAACCTAGCTGGTCGTAGCGGCGCATACCCCGCACCTCGGGGGCGGCGTCCAGAAAAATCTTGACATCGGCGTGGGGAAATACCACGGTACCGATGTCGCGGCCCTCCATGACCACGCCGCCCTGAGCGCCCATCTGCTGCTGCAGGCGAACCATCCAGGCGCGAATGCCGGGCCATATGCTGACCCTTGATGCGGCTTGGGTAACAGCTTGACTGCGAATCTGGCCGGTTACATCCTCGCCGTCGAGCAGGACGCGATTTTCCTCCTCGCCGGGTTCGAGGCGGATGAGGGTTTCATCGGCAAGGCGCTCCAGGCCCTTGCTCTCCTCGAAAGAGATTCCCTCACGGAGGGCTTTGAGGGCAAAGGCGCGGTACATGGCCCCAGTCTCCAAGTTCAGCAGGCCGAAACGCCGTGCCAGATAGCGGGCGATGGTGCTCTTTCCCGCTCCAGCCGGGCCGTCAATGGCGACGATGACCTTGGGGATCGGCTGGAGAGAGCTTGTCTGGACACTCATCTGCGGAACACTCATCCGCGCTTCTTCGTCCCATGCTTGGGTCGGGCCACCATACCAAACCGCTTGCTGTTGCCGGACTTTGTGCTGGCGGCAAGGGCGGGCTTCCGGGTGCCTACCATGCGAGTTGACCGCACGGCGGGCCGGGAGTCCTTACGGGAAGTTGCGCCGGGCTTGCTGGAGGTCTTGGCGCCGTTGGAATGGGCCTTGTGCTGGTTGCCGTTACGCGGTGTCCATGCGGACGCGGCAGACTTGACGGAACGCGTACCGGATGGGCGAGCTGTCTGCCCCCCTGCTCCGTTTCCGTTGGAGCCGTTCCCGCCGGCTGAAGCTGCGCCTGCGCGCCGTACCGGACGGCTGCTGGAGGAGGATTGCGCCGGCTTGCGATCCCGGGCGTGAGTGGCCGGCCGGCTGAAGTAAGGCCGCGCCGTGGCTGATTTACCGCTTACCGCCGGCTTGCGCATGGCTTGGGTACGGGGCGCATGGAGCTCAGCGGGCTTGTGCAATGCTGCCGAGGCTGGCACAGCAGCAGGTAATTTCTGCTTTGCAACCTCAGGCTCCGCCAAATCCTCGTCTTGAGAGCGGAGAAAGTATGCCGAAGCGGGGATGGACGCGCTGGCGTAGATCGTGGGAGGGGCAGCGAACTCCGGCAGCGTGCCGGCAACATAGAAGTGAGGCGCATGCCCCAGCGAAATGGTATGCACCTGGCGAGTGGCCACCAATCCGCGCAGTACTTCGCGCACCTTGCTGCGGGCGGTGAGCGGGGCCAGGAAGAGTTCGACATCTTCCATGCTGGCGGCGATTACCGCCTGCAGGTAGATGGAGGCCAGCACGGAGATGGCCGTCACCTGGGAGGTGGAAGCGCCTTCCGCAATGGCTTTCTGGAAACGCTGGCGCAGCAGTTGCCACAAGGCAGACTGGCCGGGGGCGGATACGACCGGGATAATGCGAAGTTGCTGCCAAAGCTCGGTGATGGCGCGCAAAACGGCAGCTTCAGTTACTTCCCTGCCCAGTGCGCGGGTGAGTTTGCTCAGGGTCGTGTCGCCGCCCGCCTCCAGCAATTTGTAAGCCTGGACAGCTAGCTGCGAAACCTGGCGCGAACCTGTCAGTTGCGGGGTGCGACGCCAGTCGCGGTCGCCACGCAAGGCATAAACATAGGGCAGAACCCAGCTTGCCACTACAAAGTCAGGCGCCTCGCCGGGCAGGCCCAGCAGGTTCAGGCGCACAACTACGCCGTCCGTTTCCAGGCGCACCAGCAACTCTTCGGCTATAGCAATATCTTTGCGGTCGGGTGTGGGGTCGCGTCTGCCGGCAACAGCCTCAACAAACGACGGCGCAATGGAAGAGGAAAACTGCCGCTTGGGCAAGAAGAGACACAACCCCGTCTCCTCGATCCACGTCCGGGCTTCCTCCATGGAGAGGGTCCCAGGTCCGTTCAGGCGCATCCTTTCGGCGCGCGATGCTTCCAATTGTTCCAATGTCAAAGAAAAACCTCGCTTCCAGGCTGGCATAATCGCCGGACAACCCCGTCTCCTAAGAGGAGGGTTGCCACCTGCCATCTATTTCAAATCCGATGGAAGGCCCGCTGGATCTCCTTCCAAGAATACATCAAAGCTATTGGACGTCCATGCGGGCAACTTGTTGGGTGGCTCGTTTTCGCTAATTCCAAGAGTAACCATTCCATTCGTGCCGGGTCAAGAGGTGTGTTGACTTTAATGGCAGAGTGACAGGCGATGGATGCGGCAATGCGGATGCGAAGGGCCGTAAGATCATGATTCTGCTTTGGTTCGTCAGAATCAGAGCTGGATTGTTCGATTATTTCGGATAAAATCCGCTCCAGAGCCGCCCCCTCCAGTCCAACCGGAGCAGCCTTAACCGCAAGTGTATGAGGACCAAAGGGTTCTACCTCAAATCCATTGCGTTCCAGCTCCTCTGCAATGCCAGCGAAGACCACCATTTGGGATGCTTTTAATTCCACCAAAAGGGGCATCAGTAACCTTTGACGCATGACCTGCTCGACTTGGCGCTCTCGCAATATTTTTTCAAAAAGAATTCTTTCGTGTGCCACATGCTGGTCGATTATCCACAAACCGTTTTCGCCGGTGGCTAAAATGAACGATTCGCGTAACTGCCCCAGCGGACGGAGAGAGCCGATTTGGTTGAGGTTGGCGGCGGCCTGCTCGGCCTCGACCAGGGCCGTTTCCGTCGCGGGACTGGCGCCGGGAGCGTCACCAGGGCCAGAGGAGCAGTCTCCGGCGGGCGGCAGGCTGGCCGGCGTGAAGAGAGCGGCTGCGGCCTCGCTCCAGGCTGGCCGGTCGTCCCAGCCACCGGGTTGAATGCTCTGGGCTGTAAAGGGCAGCTTGCCAGGAGTAGGAGTGGGAAGGCGTGGCGTCAGCTCGAAGGCTTCTGCGTCAGCCTTGGCGGACTGGAATGAGGCGGGATCGGAGTCGGGCGGCAGCGAAAGGGGCTTACTGTCCGGCGAACCGGGCAAGAATGACGCAGCCGGCGGCATCAGTGAAGGGCTGGCCGCAGGCGCGGAGTCAAGCGCAGCCAAAAAACCGGCGGCTGGCCGGGCCTTGACGAGCGCGGTGCGCAGACTGTCACGGACAAAGTTGTGGATCAAACTCTGCTGGCGAAAGCGGACCTCGGTCTTGGCCGGATGGACATTCACATCCACCTCTTCGGGCGGCATCTCCAGAAAAAGCAGCACTACCGGAAAACTGGTGGGAGGAATCACGTTGCGATAGGCTTCGGTGATGGCATGCAGCAGCAGCCGATCGCGAATAAGCCTTTTGTTGACAAAGATATAGATAGAGTTTCGGTTGAGCTTTTGCAGTTCGGGCTTGGAGTAGAAACCGGTGAGCCGCAGCGCTCCGGGGTTACGCGCGGGCTCGTCGGGATTCTTCTTCCAGGGAGGCGGTTCGGGCAGGCCGGCGCGCTCCAGAGGGAGTTCGGCGGCAACGGGAAGCAACTGGGCCAGCGTGTCCTTGCCAAAAATCTGGTAAACACGCTCAGCCGTGCGCTGGACCGGCGGCGCGGAGAGGATGGTGTGTGTGGCCGAAAGCAATTCAAAGTGCTTTTCCGGATGAGCCAGGGCATAGTGGGTGACCAGCGCCGTTACATGGGCCAGCTCGGTGGATTCAGCGCGAAGAAATTTGCGGCGGGCCGGAGTGTTGAAGAAGAGGTCGGCGACGGTGAGCGTGGCGCCGCGCGGCAGGGCAGCGTCGTCCACGTGGAGGATTTTGCCGCCGGCGATCTCCATGCGCGTCCCCGCGGCCTCCTCTCCGGTGGCTGTTTCCAGGGTGACGCGGGCTACCGAGGCGATGGAAGGCAGCGCCTCGCCGCGAAAGCCGAGGGTCGCGATGGAGAGCAGGTCGTCGACGGTGCGGAGTTTGGAGGTAGCGTGGCGCTCAAAGGCCAGCAGGGCATCGTCGCGGCTCATGCCGCAGCCGTCGTCGGTGATGCGGATCAGTTTGCGGCCACCCGCCTCTACCTCGACGCGAATGCGGGTTGCCCTGGCGTCCAGGGCGTTTTCCAGGAGCTCCTTGACGACCGAGGCAGGCCGATCCACCACCTCGCCGGCAGCGATCTGGTTGGCAACCTGGTCGGGAAGTACGCGGATACAGCCCATAGTTCCTAAGGGTAATGCAGGGAGGGGAAGAAGGAGCCGGTTGAAAAGCGGGTATTCTTTAGTCCAAAGACAAATACACTACAACGTACGGGCGACAAAAAGGCGAATATGGATAGGCGAGACGGGAAGTTACGTATGTGCGACGGGAAAGGTACGCAGAAGAAAAATATATCGGTATACGTCAACTATTTTGCTTAGATTACGTTTACCTTAGATGTGACACTCTTCCAGATAACGTGTGCCGCCCGCTCAGACTACCTCCCCCGCTCGTTCCATTTGGATTCAGGAGGATTTTTATGCAGTCATCGCGAACTAGAATCAGCAAAAGAGGAGCTCTGGCCTTTGCCGCCAGCGTGCTCACCCTTGGCATGGTCATTGCCGGCTGTACAAGCGCAGTCACGACCACCAGCATCACCAACAACATCATCCCGAATACCAACACGTCCACGTCGCCTGTCGGGATTACGGATGCGGTGAGCAATCAGGTTCTAGCCACAAGCCTCACCCTCAACTCGATCATTCTCACCGACAATACAGGCAAGGTGACCACCAATCTGCTTGCCGCCGGACCGATAACCTTCGAGGCGGCCCATCTGGACGCGGTGCAAGAACCCTTATTTATCCCATCGATACCCGAGGACACCTATGTCAGCGTGACGCTGACCTACTCGAATGCGCAGGTGGCGTACGTTGATCCCACAACCGGCAAGATTGACCTGGTAACGGTGACTCCGAGTACGACTTCGCAGACCATCACCTTCCCCGCGCCTGGCATCACCATCAGCAACACAACCACCTCCCTGCTGGTGGATTACCTAGTCGCGCAATCGGTCACCATCAGTGGCAGCACCGTCACCGTTGCGCCGGAGTTCGACGTGACGGCTGTTGCCATACCCCCGACTCCCACCAACGGAACCAATGGCCTACAGACCCACAAGGGAATGGTCACAGCAATCGGCGCCGGCACCAGCGCCAGCACCGACGACTTCACGATGATCAATCCATCGGGAACCGCGCTGACCATCTACGTCAACGCAAACACGGTATTCCAGTACGGCAATACGACTGTGGAGTGTCTGGGCATATCCTGCCTACCCACGCTGAAAGTCAATGCGCTGGTCGAGGTGGATACCATCACGCAGAACAGTACGAATTCAAACTCGCTGCCGAAGGGCTCGCTGCTCGCTACGCGCGTGGAAGTGGACGACACCGGCGTCACTCCCAAAAAGTTGTTGCTAGGTCCGGTCACCTCGGTCACCCCTGGTAACGGAACTGCCGCGACCTCCTTCGAAATGGTGCTTCGCCAACAGGTAGGCGGAACATCCGCGGCAGATCTGGAGACGGTGGATGTAACCGTCGGCTCGGCCACCTTCATCCTGCCCCCGCGCTTTGGCGCTGTCGTACCGACGTCTATACCCGCTTGGGCCACCTTCTCCGCTTCGACGATCTTCGCCGGACAGCACGTCGGCGTGATTACGTCGAACTACTCCAATAGCGGCAGCCCGGCAACGGCAACAGCCGCCACGGTGGTGCTGCTGCCGCAGACCGTCGGTGGAACCATCACAGCCATCACCCACGCCGGCTCCTACACCATTTACACACTCACGATGCCCGCCGATCACTGGCTGGCGAAACTGACCGGACAAACCACTGTAAAGGTATACGCCAATAACCTGGTGGTCATCCCCCTCAACACCGTTACGCCGTCAGCCACCAATAGCGTCTCAATGCGCTTCAACGGCTACCTGTTCAACAACGGTGGAACACTGAGTTTGCTGGCTGTTTTACAAGCCGATCCGCCAGGAACGCCAATCGTTGCCGGTACACCAATCGGTCCGACTATCTGACACGGATTCCACATGATCCGCGCCGTCTGGACTGCCTTAACCTAACTTCCAATCGCTGCAAAGATCCGGGGCGCTGCAACCAAGCAGCGCCCCGGCGGCGTTTGCGAATAGGAACAAATGAATCCTCGTGGCGAAGATATTGACGCGGGTTTATGCCAAAGGCTATCCCATGCAAAATGCCGCCCGAAGGCGGCATTTTGCAATGCCTATGAGCTAAGCGAATTCAGACGCCCAGGCCAAACTCGCCGGTCTGCTTTTCACCGGCGTGGGCGTAAAAATCGTAGGGGTCGCGGTGGTTGAACTTGTAACGGCAAAGCAGTTCGCGTCCCACGAAGAAGCCCACCGTAGCCACGGCCAATCCCACAGAGAGCCAGCCAATTACCTTCAGCGTGCTGGATTCCTTTATCTCATCCGCAGTAATTCCCGCGGAAGCCGGGGCTTCGGACTCAGTAGACATGGCAGATTTCTCCTGTTAGCATGATACCGCAATTCCGCCTTGTCCGGCTCAAGGAACTCAGCCGATCTTCGGAAGGTTGCCTGGCCCGGTGATCAGAGAACTGTTACGCATCGGACGGTGCAACCTCCGCGTGCAGCCCACGGGTTGCTCCCAGGAAGGCGTAGGCCGCGACGCAGACGTATCCCGCCAGGGGCACCAGATAGGCTAGAGCGATGCTGTGGGTGTGGTCACTAATCAATCCCATCAAAGGCGTAAGCGCCGCACCGCCAATGATCGCCATGATGATCAAAGAGCCGCCAATCTTGGTATTCGGGCCAAGCCCCTTGATCCCCAGAGCAAAGATCGTCGGGAACATCAGCGACATAAAGAAACTTGTGCACATAATAGTCCACACGCCAATCCATCCCGGATGCAGCACGCCCACTGTGACCAGCAACACATTCACAATCGCATAAGCACCCATCAGCAAGTTAGGCCGCACCACGCGCATCAGCGCGGTTGAAACAAAACGGCCTATTGCAAAGGCCACCAAGGTATAAATCAGATAATTTGCGGCGGCTTTCTCCGGTTGATGCGTGTAATCCTGCACATATTGGATGAAGTAACTCCAGGTTCCCACTTGCGCGCCAACGTACATAAATTGTGCGAATATCGCCAGCAGAAAATGGCGATGTTTGAGTAGATCGCGGAAGTGTCCGTGATCGCCGCCGTCTTCATGCTCGCTGCGAACTGTCGGAAATTTATTGACCAGAATCATCAGAACCCAGATAAGAGCTATCGCGCTGAGAAAAAGGTAGGGCCGGACGACTCGCAAAGTCTCAAAACGCAGATAAGCCGCATAGGTCCCCGCTATCTGCTTTACGGCAATCTGGCCGGAGCTCAGCTCGATACCGGAGAAGATAAAAATCTTACCGATTAAGACAGCAGTTATCGAGCCGAGAGGGTTGAAGGCCTGCGAGAAGTTCAGCCGCTGCTCGGAGGTCTCCGGCGAACCCATCTGCGCGATAAAGGGATTGGAGGCTGTCTCGAGAAATGCGAGACCGCTGGCTATCACAAAATCGGCAAATAGGAAAAACCAGTATTTTCCAACGAGCGCCGCTGGTAAAAAAAGTATTGATCCAACGCTCAGCATAAGAAGTCCCGTAATAAATCCAGATTTATAGCCATATTTGCGCATCATCAGCGCGGCGGGCATGGCAAACAAAAAATATCCGATGTAAAACGCCGATTGCACCAACCCCGCTTGAAAGCGCGAGATCTCGAAGGACTTCATGAACTGACGGATCAGCACATCGTTGAGGTTGTTGGGGATGGCCCAGAGAAAAAAGAGTGCCGTAACCAGGATGAAAAGGGTGATCTGCCCGGCGGGGAAGATTCCTTCCTTGCTCGGCGCTTTGGCCGCAATGCTCACATTTGTAACAGGCATAACTGAATTCCTTCGCTATTAAATGTGACAGAAATGGATCCTGAAGAAACTCTGATCAAGTATTTCTATTGAGCCATCATTTCCTCAGGGGCTAAAGTGTCTGCATGAGAACTCCATTTTCGACTGGTTTGACCACAATATATTGGGCCTCATCACTTTGTAAAACCCAATATATGGCCATTAAAACTAGTTTTCACGCAGACACTAAAGCCCTCGGCTATTTTATTGCACTCGCGGCACGACTGAAC
>CAWDQS010000104.1:0-10645 GCA_963804295.1 uncultured Acidobacteriaceae bacterium | reverse complement strand
GCGGGGCTGGCATCGCCGGATTGAATTTCGAGCGGCAGTTCCTGCTCCATCATGCGGGGTTTGCGGCGGCGGACGGCGAGCCGCCAGGCAACCCGCGCCAGATAGCCGCGCTCGTCTTCGATCTGTTTCCATCTGTCCCCCCGAAAAACCTGGAGTAAGGTCTCCTGAACGGCGTCTTCGGCATCGTGCGGGTCGCGCGCCACGGCCAGGGCAATGCGATAGACAAAACGAGCGTTTCGCTCGACGAAGGCGGTAAACGAGTCTGCCTCACGCGCGGCATCGCCCGCTGGCGGCGCAGGTTCTCCCGGCTTCGCGATAAAGCTCGCGTTTGGCATTACTACCAGTAAAGAGCATGGAGTGGGGAAAATGTTCACGGAGGGAAGATTATTTGGCGAAAAGTCCACAATCCCAGGTCCCTAAGGCGTTACATAGGTCACCCCAGCTTCGTCAGTTGGGGTTTATCAGCAGCCAATAGTGGAATCCATCGACGATGGCCATCAACGCGGCCTGATTCAAATCGCTGCTGACTCCCGCGGTAGTCCACGGTTCGTGGCCTTCCGCGCGGAAGCTGACGGTGACGCGGACGTGGGCGGCTGTGTCCTGGGCGGTTACGTCAAGGGCTGTGACGCTGAAGGTGCCCAGATGCATTCGCGCGATTGACGGATGCCATTTTTCCAATTCGTGGCGCATGGCTTTGGTGAGCGCATCAACCGGACCAGCGCCCTCGGCGCGGGTTGTTGTTACGGTGGAGTCGCCGATGGACAACAGCATGGAGGCCTGCACGTAGCGGGTTCCGATAACATCGGATTCGTCGATCACTCGCCAGCTTTTCACGGCGAAGCGATCGCGCAAAGTATTGAGAACCCTCATGCAGGCCAGCTTGAAGGAAACTTCACTGACCGTGAAGCCGCCGCCTTCCATCATGAACTGGTTATTGTCGATGAAGGCCTGCGCCTGCGCGGAATCGAGAGGAACACCCACCGTTTGCGAGAGCAGGATGATGTTGGCGCGTCCCGATTGCGCGTTGACGCCGATAGAAGGGATGGCGCCCACGCGGGCGGGATCGCACCAGAGATAAGCGCCGGGATTCTTGCGCTCGCTGCTGCCATGCATGCCGGCCCAGGTGCCGAATGCGCCGGGGCCAACGATGGGAGCGCCATGCGGCGGCTCCAGCGTAAAGGCTGCGTAGGCCGAATGTGCCAGAGCGGTTAGCCCGCTGAGCGAATCCGGCGAGACGAATTCCGCTTCACCGCGGAGTTGCATACTGGCGATGACGGTGGTCAGGTTGACGTTGCCGCAGCGCTCGCCGGTTCCGAGTAGAGTGCCCTGGATTTGAGCCGCGCCGGCAAGGATGGCGGCGCGGGAGTTGGCAACGCCGAGGCCGCGATCGGTGTGGCCGTGAAAGCCGAAGCCGGCTTGGGGATAACGCTGCGTGAGGCCGCCGATTACGTTGGAGACTTCTTCGGGGCTGGCGCCGCCAGTGGTGTCACAGACCACGATGCGGCTGACCTGCTGGCGCACGCACTGCTCGACCATTTGATTGAAGTAGTCGAGGCTCTGCTGGCGGAAATCGGTGTCGCAGGGATTGCCGCACTCGCGGCGGCCGCAACAAGCGTCCATGGCGTGTTCCAGGTCCACGATCACCTCCAGGCCGCTGTCTTGCAGGCAGGCAACGGTTTCGTAGGCCATGAGGAGGTTTTCTTCCGGCGTGGTTTCCAACGACATCTGCACATCAAGCAGGCGGGATTTTGCTACCAGGACAGCCACGGGAACACGCTGCTTGTGAGCGATGATGAATTGCACGTCGGGCCAATCGCGGACCTTGGCGCCGCTGCCGCGGGTTCTGCCGAACAAGGCCAGCTTCATGGCTCCGGTGTCTTGAGAGCCAAGCGCGGCAGTCAGATCGGTGACAAACTGGTTGGCGCCGGCAAAACCGATCTCGGCATAGTGAACGCCAAAGGCTGCCATTTGATGCAGCAGGTTAACCGCGTTGGGCACGGAGATGTCGATGTTCGGCTGCTGCAGGCCGTCTCGCAGGCTGGTGTCGAAGATTTCGACTTTTCTGGCTTTGTTCATTTGTCCTTGCACCCGTTTGCCGGAATTTTCGGTGAACACTCCAGAATACATGACGGAGATTGCAGGGATTTTTGGGATTGCGGCGGGAAGTGACTGGATTTACAGGAGATCATAAGCACGAGCGGTGCGCGGAAGCGTTCTGTTGTGAAGATTCGAAATTATCCGCAAAGGCATGTTTTGTGTTTTTGCGGGGATTTTCTTTGAAAGTTATTGATTCCAGACAAGTTCATAATTACCTGCAAGTTTCCACAATCGTTGTAAGATCCTCCAGGCGGGGAGCGCCTCATCAGGTATGGATGGTGAAGGCGTAGGCGTAGGGGTTGGGCGGGTTGGCGGGGAGAGTGAGATGCAGGCCCCTGTCATCCTGATCGAAGGCGATCCGCCCCGCACCGAACAACTCCACGCGCCGAACTGGCTGCGGGAGTGCACCGGATCCTCTGGCAAGAGTCTTAATGTGCAGCTTGCCGTCGTTTGGCCAGACAAAGGCGAATGCGTAAAGGGTATCGCCTTTGGTGACGAAGCGAATGTCTTCGGTGGTGTAGGGGCGCTGTTTCTTTTCGTTGAAGGTCCCAGCGGCGGCGGCATCGGGCGGTCCTTCGCCAAAGACGCTGAATGGGCGGGTGCCGTAGATCGCGCTGCCGTGCACCTGCATCCACGAGGCAAGCCCGGTTAGGAATGCGTGCTCGTCCTCATCGAGGGTGCCATCGCCGCGAAGAGGAATGCTGAGCAGTAGATTCCCGTTGCGGCTGACGATGTCGATGAGCGTGTGAATGACGAAGGTGGGGGTTTTGTACGTGTGGGAATCGAGCAGCGAGCGTTCGTAATACCAGTTGCCGATGCAGGTATCGGTCTGCCAGGGTTGGGCGAGGATTCCGTTGGCCTTGCCGCGTTCGATATCCAGGGTGACTGAGCCGGCATGTTCGGGCTTGATGTCCTTCGCGGTGACGACCACATCCACCTTGCCGTGTTTGCGCACGCTGGAGTTGTAGTAGTGGGTGACAATGTCGATGCCATACTGGCCGAGCGGCAGCTCGCTATCGTCGAAGTAGAGCAGGTCTGCGTCATAGGTATCAACGAGGTCCTGGCAGCGCAGGAACCAGTTCTCGGCGAAGGCAGTATTCATGGTTGGGATGCCTTCGTTCCAAGGGCGGTCATTGGCTTCATGCCATTGGTTGGCCGCGGCTATTGTGGTGAAGCCATCCGGCATCACGATATTGCGACCGGTGTATAGCTTCTGCGGATCGAGGCCCTCCCACCACTTGCCTTTACCGTCTGCCTTGGTGAGGGTATAGGCGTCGTAACGGACGCCTTGCATGGATCCTTCGGGATCGTAGTCGTACGCGACCTGAAGCCAGTGCCAGGCATGTGCGCCGTGGTTGGAGACGCCGAAACGCAATCCCCGCTTGCGAGCCTCCTTGGCCCAAACCGCCATGATGTCGCGTTTTGGGCCGACCCGAACCGAGTTCCACTCATGAAAGCGCGAGTTGTAGATGTCGAAGTTGTCATGGTGCTGTGCCAGTGCGACAAAATACTTTGCCCCGGCAGAAACGAACAGGTCCATCAGATGTTCCGGCTGCCAGCGTTCGGCCCTCCAAGTGCCGTTCAGCTCGACGGCCCCGAACTTCGAGGGGTGTCCATAGTTGGCGACGTGGAACTTGTTCTGTCTGGAACCCTGGAGATACAGGTTCCGCGTGTACCAGTCGCCTTGCTCTGGCATCGACTCCGGCCCCCAGCACGACCAGATGCCGAATTTAGCGTCGCGGAACCACTCGGGAGTCTGGTATCCGGCGGTGAGCGAGTCCCATATGGGCCGGAATGGACCGGGAGCAATGTGATGCGGATTGGCTCCCTGGGACAAGAGAGCTCTGGGAATTGCGGCTACCGGTGCGGCGGCTGCGATTGATCTGAGGAAGCTTCGGCGTGTGAGTCGCGGCATCGGCATGTTGGGAAAATTATACCTCTCGATTGTCCTGGTTTAATCCATTTGGAACTCATAAAGGGCCAATGTGCAGAGATACTGTGTTTTTAGAGCGTGTTTCATAAACCCCCTGTGTGTCAGGGCACGACTTCAGTCGTGCCGAAAAGGCCCTAAATATAAGGGGTTTTAACCCCTGACAGACTGTAAATGAGACATGCGGCCATTTATGAAACACGCTCTAGTAATTTGCACGGCGCTAGCAATCGCTCAGCCCTCTGTTGGAGCTATATCACCTTAGCATGAGGTAGATTACGACGAGAATCTACGAGCATGCATCTTTGCTGTATTGACATTATCCGTAAAAGAACAACCGCAGGTCCTCCGACTCGCTGCTCTAGCTCAGGATGACACGATATATTTAATGATTTTGGAATAAGGGAAGGAGCCGGAAGCACCGCTTTGCTCGCGCTATATCCTCGAAGATTTGCGCTTTGAGGGCTTCAGGCGATGGCCACTGTTGCTCGCCGCGCAGGAGGAGCAGGAACTCGAGCGTGATGGGCGTCTGGTCGTTGAGTTCGATTGGCTCGAAGTTGAGGATGTACGACTCGACGGCGAAGGAGGCTGCGCCGAAGGTGGGGCGGTTGCCTACGTTGGTGACGGCCTGAAAGCTGCGCCCGGAGACCGTGAGCCGCGTAACATAGACGCCGAAGGCGGGGAACTGGCCGTAGTAAGCCGCGAGATTGACCGTGGGCACCAGCAGCCGCGTGCCGATGCCGCGTCCGCGGGCCGGCGTGGAGCGAATCTCGAAGTGGCGGCCCAGCATCCAGCGGGCGCGGGTCATGTCGCCCGCCGCTACAAATTCCCGAATGGCGGAGCTGGAAACTTCAAGGCTGGTTGTGCCTTTGCGCACGCGCACCGGTGAATGGACGTGGACGGAAAAGCCGAACTCCGCGCCGAAGGCCTGGAGCTCGGCGACTCCGGCCTCGGCGCTGCGGCCGAAGCGGAAGTTGCCGCCTTCATGGAGACGGCGCACGGCGAGAGCTTTTACTAAAATGCTTTGCGCAAACTCACGCGCAGAGAGCGCCGCGAGCGATGCATCGAAGGGCAGTACCACGACCGCGTCAATGCCGGTGATAGCCAGCAGGCGCAAGCGCTCGTCGATGGGCGTGAGCAGCCTCAGCGCGGACGAGGGGCGCAGAAACTGCTCCGGATGAGGATCGAAGGTGATGGCCACGGCGCGTGCGCGCTGTTCACGGGCTTCGCGCACCACCGCGGAAAGAATCTCCTGGTGGCCGAGGTGGACGCCGTCGAAGTTGCCGATGGCGGCTACGCTGGGGCCGAAGCCGGAGGGAATCTCCGCGAGCGAACGATAAACAGAGATTTGATTTTTCCCGGTCATCAATTCGCAGTCTCCAGATTTACAGGTAAGCTGAGGCCGTCGTAGGCCAGGTGGATGCCGTCTGGCAAGATGCGGTTGGTCTCCTCGTGGCCCAGATCGTGGGCAATGTGCGTGAGCCAGGTTTGGCGCGCGCCGATGCGCCGGGCCCAGTCGACGGCCTGCTCCACGGTGGCGTGGCTGGGGTGCGGCTTGTGGCGCAGCGCGGAAACGACCAGGTGGTCCAACCCTGCGAGCAGCGCGAAGCTCGATTCAGGGATGGCGCTTACGTCGGTGAGATACGCGGCGCTGCCAAAACGGAAGCCGGCAATCCGCATCTCGCCATGTTCGACCGGCACACGCAGAAACTCGACACCGTGAACGGCGGTGCGCTCGCTGAGTGGTTGCAGTTGGACACGAGCGCGATTGGGATAGGTGGCCCGCGGCGAAAAGGTGTACTCGTAAATGCGCTCCAGCGTCTCTGCGGTCTCCGGCGCGGCATAGAGGGGAATGGGCCCGCCCTCGCGGTAGACGGCGAAGCTGAGCGGGCGCAGGTCGTCCATGCCCAGAATGTGGTCGGCGTGGGCGTGTGTGTAAAAAACCGCATCCACGCGGGTGAGGCCGTTGCGCAAGGCCTGCTCACGGAAATCGGGGCCAGTGTCGATGATCACCACGCGCTCACGGCCATCGGCTTGTTCGCGCCAGCGCAACATCACCGAGGGTCGGAGCCTGCGGTCGCGCGGGTCGGCCGAGATGCACACCGCGCAATTGCAGCCCAGCGTCGGAACCCCCATCGAGGTTCCCGTGCCGAGAAATGTGAGTAGACCGTCCATGCGACGCCAGCCCGTTAACCCTTCTTGGGATGCTGCGGCGGCGTCATGCTCTGCAAGGTGATCATGCTGGTCAGTTCCAGGAAGGCCATGCGTACCTCAAAGAGAACCGTTTGCAGGATTTTATCCTCGGCCTCGGTCAGGTTGCCCTTGGTCTTCTCCTCCAGCACACCCAGCAAATCTATGGTGGTGCGCGCACCCAGGATGTCCACCTTGGGACGCTGACCCTCCTGCGTGCCGGCGCCCATCTGAATCATCGCGGAAACGTAAAACTGCTGCACCAGATGCTCGAAGCTGATCTGCGGCTGCGCTCCCACGGCGGGGTTCTGCGCCCGCACCATGTCTTCAAGCCTCTGCGCCGAGGCATCGTATGCGGCTTTCTGCTCGCGGCTCTCCTTGGCTGTGGGCAGTGGAGGCATTTCAGCTTCAGCCGCCGATGCTTCGGGAGTTGCAGCAGGCACTGGCTCGCGACGGGCCTCGGACTTCAATTCGTTGACCACCAGGCGCGGGCCGCCGCCTGATGGCGGCTCAGCTTCCGCGGGAGTCGCCGGCTGCTGCTGGCCTTCATGCTCTTCTTCCGCCTTCATCTTGCGGCGGTCAATGACTTCAAACTTCGGTTTATCGCTCATGGTTTTGTGCCTTCCTATTCATCTCGCTGACTCGTCTTGATCAATGCGGGTTGCTTGCCAATTCCGCTAATCTGCTGCCCCCAGCTTGGGCGGCGCATTGAGAATGTCAGCTGTAAACGTGGCCTCTCCTGAGAGATAGTGGAGGGGCTGATTGCGCACCTCGGCCTCGGCGCGAATCATCCCCAGCGCAAAGCCACGGTTGCCCGCGTACAGCGGCAACTGAGCGGCGCTGGTGATCTGTCCGGCAACCGCCCCGCCTTCCAGTGTAAGCTCGGTGCCGGCGACAGGGACTGGACCAAAAAGCTCCAACTGCCGCAGGTGGCGGTGAACGGCTCCGCGAGAACGGATGCGCTCCACGATCTCCTGGCCAAGATAGCAGCCTTTGTTAAAACTCAACGCCCGCATCTGCGAGGTCTCTTGCGGCAGGTCGCGCTCGGCAATGTCGATGCCGTAGGCGGGAATCCCTTCAGCAATGCGAAATGCCTCGAAGTAGCCGCGCCGACCGGAACCGTGTCCCTCACTAAAGCATTCCATAGCAAGGGAAGCCGGGTGGCCTTCACCCACAACTCGTAATGCGGAGCAGACACGCCGTAGGTCCGCGCAATGCGCAGCGTCTGGCCCTTCCAATCAGAGCAGACACTCGACATTGGCTCAGAGGGCGCTGGCAAACCTATCCGCGCCATCAGATTGGCGGCTGTGGGACCGGCAAACCCCAGCGCAGTCTCTTCAACCAACGGAACCAGTTCCACATCGTCCATGATGATGAAGCGCTCCAGATGGGCCAGAATCCGGTCGTACTGATCGGCGGCAATCACCAGTTCGAGCGCATCACCCTCGCGCCATACGTGCAGGTCGCCCAGGATTCGTCCCTGCGCGTTGAGCACCAGGTTCCAGGCGCCGGAGTTTGCCCCTAAATCATTCACCGTGTTGGTGACCATGCCGCTGAGCCAGCGGAAGCGGTCTTCGCCGCGCACCGCCACGCGCCGCAGCCAGCCCAGGTCGTGCACCGCGGCTTCGAACTCCAACTTCACTGTTTCTTTCCCCGCTTCGTCCAACCTCTTGGGCGTCAATGCGCCGCGATAGGCAACCAATTCAGGCGCGCCGAACGGAGCCTCTTTTAGCAGCATAGCGGCAAGCGCAGTAGCCCGTGGACTCATGGACAGGGCTTTGTCCGTGGAATGGTCCTCCGGGATGGTTTGGGGAGTGGATGTTTCCGTCATAGGGGATCTTTTTTGCCGGTTCGGGCACAGATTTTCAGCGAAAATCTCGCGCCAGACCACATTCTGATTATAGCCTTGGAAGAAGATAGGATGAATCCATGAGCAAGATGCAAAGATTAGTTCGCGGATGGGCACTGGCAGCGGTGTTGTGCCTTGCAGCTTTGATAGCGCCGGCCCAGCAGCAGCCTGCCGCGGTTGCCCCGCAGGCGCAAACCTCGACCAAAGGCAAGATCACCCCCGCGCAGGAGCGCCAGCTCTTCTCGCTGGTCGATGAGCTGATCAAGTTCTCCTCAGAGGAAACCGGGCTGCCCATCAAGAGCACCGTCAAGCGCCAGATCACCTCCCGAACCGAGGTGGAAAGATACCTTAAAGAGAAGTTCGAGGAAGACGAGAGCGCCAAACGCATGCAGCGCAGCGAGATTGTGCTGAAGAAGTTCGGCCTGCTGGACCGCGACTTTGCCCTCAAGCCCTTTCTGCTGGCGCTGCTCAAGGAACAGATTGAAGCCTACTACGACTCCAAGACCAAGACTGTTACCATGCTGGACTGGGTGGACATCGAGGAGCAGAAGCCGGTACTGGCTCATGAACTGACCCACGCCTTGCAGGACCAGCACTCCGACCTGGAAAAATGGAACGGACAGACCCCCGACAACGTCTCGTTCAACTCCTCCGACGACACCGAGCACCTGATTAAAGACGAGATGGATACGGCGCGCGAGGCAGTTGTCGAGGGCCAAGCCACGGCCGTCATGATGGACTACATCCTCAAGCCGATGGGCAAGAGCCTGGTCAAAGATCCAGAGGTGATGGAACTCGTCAAGCAGCATATGGCCTCCTCGGAAGATTCCCCCGTGCTGTCGCGCGCGCCTCTGCTGCTCTCCGAGTCGCTGCTCTTCCCTTATCGCGAGGGACTCAGCTTCGAGCAGGACGTGTGGATGGACCAGGGCCAGGAGGCGGCCTTTGACGGGACTCTGGACCACCCGCCCTCATCGAGCTGGGAGATCATCAACCCGCGCGAGTACGAAAAGCGGCATGTGCCCGCCGTGCCCCTTCTGCCCAACATTCACCCGTTGGTGGACAAGCTCTACAAGCCATACGACATCGGCCAGGTCGGCCAGCTTGACGTGCATATTCTTACCGAGCTCTTCGGCGGCGAACAGTCCGCCAACGATCTGACCCCGGCCTGGGATGGCGGCCTCTATTGGGCCGGCCAGCAGTTGAGCGCAAAGACCGCGAAAGAACAGGCCAATACCAACTCCATCGCCCTCTTTTATCTTTCCGTCTGGAAGAACTCCGCTTCCGCCGAGGTCTTTGCCCGCATCTACGCCGATGAACTGGGCCGCAAATACTCCGGCGTCAAACTTGACACGACCGATGTACGCGCCGCTCCCGCCGGACCCACCGCTGGATTCAAGGTCTTCCCGCCACTTAACTCTTCCGACCAGGAGTTGGTCTACTCCACCAGCGAAGGCCCGGTGGTGATCACCACTCGCGGCAAGATGGTCTTCGTTGCCGAGAGCTTCCCGCTCGACCTGGCCCGCAAACTCACCGCTCTCATCCTCGACACGCAAGGAACTGGTGAACTCAAGATGGCGGACGCGATCCAGCAGCGTACCCCTGCATTCGATTCCGCAACCTGGCAGCCGCTCACCGGAAATCTCATCCGCTTCATTTCCAATTGCGGCCTGATGAAGGCAGCTGTGGATGCAGCAGTCAGGGCTGCTGTCAACACAAGATAAGCCGCGACCTCCGGCGATTGTGTCGGGGTTGAAAAATGTGCTATTCTCTCCGGCGGGTAATTCGGAATCAAATTAACCCACGAAAGGTGCTACTGATATGCGTATGTTGAAAAAACTTACCACTGCCGTATTCGGGCTGTCGGCTTTTCTGCTCTTGATTTTTGGGGCGCCGGCGCAGGCCCAGCGTCCCCATTATCTTCATGCCCTTTCCAACCTGCGGGAAGCGCGTGAACTGCTGCAATCGGACATCCGCCCGGGTGCCCGTTTCGAGCGGGACCAGGCCATCGGTGAAATTGACCGCGCCATCGAGGAAGTGAAAGCAGCGGTGCGCGACGAGGGAATGAATCCCCATCGCACTCCCCCTCCGGCTGGGGGAGACCCATTTCGCCCCATGCGCTCAGCTCTTGCTCTTCTGGATGATGCCCGCCGGGACATCGCCAGCGGTACCGATGAAACTGGACATGTCGGCTTGCAGATGCGCGCTCTCCGGCACGTTGACGAGGCGCGGCACGCCATCGACCGCGCTCTTCACAAGTGAGAAAGAGACAGTGACGGCGCTATGAGTCTCTAATCTGTGGCAGAAGGTGGCTCCCAGGTCCGGTTCTTGAAACCTGGGAGCCGCTTTGCGTAGAAGCTGCTTCATAAACGAATGCCTGCCGTCTTCGAGCATTCCCGCGGGGGCTAAAGCCCGAATTTTTCTGCCCTATCAGCGGCACAACTAAACAGCTTGCGGAAAAAAGGCGTTCTTTTCACGATGCTATGCCCTGCCGTTGCTTTTTGAACCTCAAATCAGTTGTGCTGCTGTTGATTTGTTCCTCTGGAGGCTTGATTTGCGGCCTCCAGAGACACGTATCCCCC
>CAWDQS010000103.1:0-8172 GCA_963804295.1 uncultured Acidobacteriaceae bacterium | reverse complement strand
AGCCGCGCCGTACCCGTCACTGCCAGCCTTCTCAGCGTAGATGGCAAGGCCGCCTTTGTTGCCGAGCATCGCGCAGACTACGAACTCCTTCACCGCGCCCACTCCGCACCGCGCCCCAAGCTCCTATCGTTGGAGGAGGCCCGCAAACGCCGCACGCGCATCGACTGGCGCGCCACCGATTTCAGTCTTGCCTTGCCGGTTCCTGAATTTACCGGCACGCGTGTGCTCGACAACTTTCCTCTGGCCACGCTGCGTGAGTTCATCGACTGGACGCCCTTCTTTCACACTTGGGAGCTTAAAGGAGTTTACCCGCGCATTCTTAACGATGAGAAACAAGGTGCACAGGCGCGCCAACTCTACGCCGAGGCCAACGCATTGTTAGACCGCATCGTTGCCGAGAATCTCATCACAGCGCGCGGAGTTTACGGCTTCTTCCCCGCCAACGCCATCGGCGACGATGTCGAGTTGTACTCCGGTGAAGCTCGCGCTAATGTGCTCGATCGCTTTCACTTTCTGCGCCAGCAGGCGAATCGCGAAGCTGACGAGCCATGCCGTTCGCTCTCGGATTTCATCGCGCCCAAAGAGACCGGACTGCGTGACCACATCGGCGCATTCGCCGTCACCGCCGGCATCGGACTAAAGGAATTGTGCGACTGCTTCCGTGCCGCCAACGACGACTATAACGCCATCATGGCCGAGACGCTCGCTGACCGTCTGGCCGAAGCCTTCGCCGAGTGCCTCCACAAGCGTGTGCGCGACGAGTGGGGTTACGGTCGCGCCGAAGCCCTGAGCATCGATGAAGTCATTCATGAAAAATATCGCGGCATTCGTCCGGCCGCGGGCTACCCTGCCTGCCCCGATCACACCGAGAAGGGAGCACTCTGGCGTTTGCTCAATGTGCAAGCCGCCACCGGAATGAAGATTACCGAGTCCTTTGCCATGTGGCCCGGCTCCAGCGTCAGCGGCCTCTACTTTGCTCACCCAGAGTCACGCTACTTTTCGCTCGGCAAAATTGACCGCGATCAAGTCGCCGACTACAGCAAACGCAAAGGCATGAATGTTGCGGAGGTCGAGCGCTGGCTAGGCCCTAACCTCAACTACGACCCCGCGGAATAGGCGAGTGGCGTTGGTCTGACTTTTCCAAGTGGAGAGTTTCAAAGGGACTTCGTACTCAGTCGCGGGGAATCTCCAGGGCTCTGGTGAGGCTGGAGACGCGGGCGACGCCATGGCTGCGGCACCAGGATTCGAGTCCCTTTGCAAGGCGCTCTACAGCGCAGGGATCGGCGAAGCTGGCCGTGCCGACTTGAACGGCGGTTGCTCCGGCGAGGAGGAACTCGACGGCGTCTGCTGGTGTGGTGATGCCGCCCATGCCGATGATGGGGATGTCGACGGCCTGGGCGCTCTCATAGACCATGCGCAGGGTGATGGGCTTGATGGCCGGTCCGGAGAGGCCGCCTGTGATGTGAGCCAGGCGCGGCTTTCGGGTTTCGGCGTCGATGGACATGGCCATAAATGTATTGGAGACGCTGAGAGCGTTGGCGCCGGCGCGGGCGGCGATCCTGGCCATGTGAGTGATGGAGGTTACGTTAGGCGAGAGCTTGACGATGATGGGCCGGGTGGAGGCGTTGCTGGCCTGGCTAACGAGATATTCTAGCGAGCCGGGATCGGTGCCGAAGACCATGTAGTCGGCGTGGACGTTGGGGCAGGAGACATTGAGCTCGTAGGCGGCTATGCCTTCGGCCTGGTTGAGGCGCTCGATAACCGCGATGTACTCGCCCACCGTGTAGCCGAAGACGTTGACGATGACGTTCGCGCGAGTGTAGCGGCGGAGGGGAGGCAGCTTTTTGGAGATGAACTCCTCAACGCCGACATTTTGGAGGCCGATGGCGTTCAACATGCCGGAGGCGGTCTGAATGAGGCGCGGCGGAGCGTTGCCGGCAATGGGCTTGAGTGAGATGCCCTTGGTGACGAATCCGCCAATGCGCTCCAGGGAGAGGATTTCCTCGAACTCGATGCCATAGCCAAATGTGCCGCTGGCGGCGATGATGGGGTTGGCCAGTTCCAGGCCGGCCAGCGACACTTTCATGTCAGGTTTCACGCGCGGATATCTTCCTTCTCGACAGAAAACAGCAGACAGTTAGATCAGCGCAAAAAGCTACGCGCTGACCGGTTGGGCGGCGTTCACCTTGACCGGAGTGAGCCAGCCGAAGCGGTCGGGTTTGAGTCCGCTGGCGATGCCGAGGAATTCGTCGGCGATCTTTTTGGTGACTTCGCCGGGTTTCCCGTCGGCGATGAGGATGCGGTCGATGGAGCGGATGGGCGAGACCTCGGCGGCCGTACCGGTGAAAAAGACCTCGTCGGCAATGTAGAGCATTTCGCGGGGAATGGGCTGCTCGATGACCGTATAGCCCAGGTGGCGGGCGATGGCGATGGCGCTGTCGCGGGTGATGCCGGAGAGCGCCGAGTTGCCGAGCTGCGGAGTGTAGAGAACGCCGCTGCGGACGACGAAGACATTCTCGCCGGAGCCCTCGCTGACCAGGCCGTTGACATCGAGGCCGATGCCCTCAGCGTAGCCGTTGATCTCGGCTTCCATGTGGATGAGCTGAGAATTCATATAGTTGGCGCCAGCCTTGGCCAGGGAGGGCATGGTGTTGGGGGCCAGCCGGTTCCAACTGGAGATGCACACATCGGCACCGCCATGACCGGCGATGTACTTGCCCCAGGGGAAGTTGGCAATATAGACCTCGATGGGCGAGCCCATGGGGCTGACGCCGATTTCGCCGTACCCACGGAGGATGATGGGGCGGATGTAGCAAGGAGCAACGCCATTCGCCTCAATCACATTCACAACGGCTGCGCAGAGCTCGTCGAGGGTGTAGGGGACCTCCATGCGATAGATTTTGGCCGAGTCCAGAAGCCGCTGCATATGTTCGGGCAGGCGGAAGACGGCCGAACCCCGCGGTAAACCGTAACAGCGAATTCCCTCAAAGACGCTGGAGCCGTAATGAATCACATGGCTCATGATATGAATGTTGGCTTGTTCCCAGGGAATGAGGCTGCCGTTGTGCCAGATTTTAGAGGTGGCTTGGATTGGCATGGGTTTGGACTGCTCCTTGGCTGTGCCGGGTTCGTACCTATCAGGGTAACGCGAGAGAGGCGGCTCTGTCACGGAACGGCGAGCGCAGGCCAGTTGTGTTACAGAGCCGAACTGCTTCCTATGAGGGTTGAGGGCTTCAATTCGCGTGCCTGTGCGGGGCGCCTTGATCGAAGATCCGGTTGTTCCATGTTCTGAGCGCTTTCTGCCGACTGCAGATGGAGTTCCATCATTTTCCGCGCATGAACGGGATCGTGCGCGCGGATGGCGCGGAAAATCTCGCGATGCATCTCGGCCATATCGCGCAGGTAGTGCGCGCGCTGGACAGTCTTGCGCCGCTCTTCATACATGGCTGAGGTGATGGTCTCAATGATGGCAGCCAGAATCGGATTGCCGGAGGCCTTGGCGATGAAGCGGTGAAACAGGACGTCATGTTTGAGGAATTCCGTAGGGTTGTCCGCGCTGGCGAACATGTCGGCGACTTGTTCGGCCATTGCCGCATAATGCTCCTCTTTGCCCCTTTCAGCGGCAAGCGCGGCAAGGCTGCTTTCAATAATCAACCTCGCCTCAAACATCTGCCAGAATTGGAAGCCATAGAGCGCGCCCATCAGTCCCAGCGAGGCCCTGCTGAACTCGGCTGGACCATCCTTGATAAAGGTTCCGACTCCATGCCGCACCTTCATGACGCCCATCGCCACCAGGTAGCCAATGCCGGTGCGCAGGCTGGCGCGGCTGATTTTAAGGGTACGAGCCAACTCTCGCTCAGGAGGGATTCTGTCGCCGGGTTGCAAAGCGCCTATTTCCAACAGGGCGCGGATGTGGTTGACCACTTGCTTGGTTCGGTCGGTATCGGGCGCATCCTGCTTCATATGCGGCATAGGAGCAAGAATCCAATCAAAAGCTCAAAATATGAACAAAATTAGATTAACACCGGAAACTGACTCTGCAAATCTTTCTTCTTTTGTTGGCAACTTGCACACTGTAAGTGTAATCTAGTGGTCAGACCTCGTATTCGTGCAGACTGCAGTGTGCATGGAGTGGTACGAGCGAATATGGCGGAATGCCGATCAAACATTTAAGATTTCTATTATCCCTCTGAAGAACAGGAGTAAACGGTCGATGAGTCATGGATTGAATATCCGCAAGGACGCGGAGTTGGATTTTCTATCGTTGGGCGCGCTGGTACACAGGCTCGATCCAGGGATCATACCCTTCCGCAAGGCAACCGAGTGCAAGATCCACGTCAGCGGCGGCGAGTTCAATGTGGCGGCCAACCTTTCGGATTGCTTTGGCATGAGGACGGCAATTGCCTCGGCGATGTCGGACTATCCCATAGGCGATCTGATAGCCGAGCGGGTGCGCGCCATGGGCGTAAAGCCGTTCTACAAGCACTTCAAGCACAACGGAGTGAACGGGCCGAATATGGCCACCGTCTATAGCGACCAGGGTCACGGCGTGCGTCCTCCGGTGGTTTTCTACAACCGCTGCAACGAAGCGGCGGCGCAATTGAAGCCGGGTGATTTTGACTGGAAGGCGATCTTTTCCAAAGGCGTCAAATGGGTGCATTGCGGCGGCATTTTTGCGGCTCTTTCGCCGACCACGGCGCCGCTGGCTGCGGAGATGATGAAGGAAGCCAAGGCGGCGGGCGCTATTACATCATTTGATCTGAACTTCCGCGAGAAGCTGTGGAATATCCATGGCGGCGCGGAGAAGGCCGTCGAGACCATCGGCAAAATCGTGGAGAACGTGGATGTGCTGGTAGGCAACGAAGAGGACTTGCAGAAGGGGTTGGGCATTCCAGGGCCGGAGGTCGCGGCAAAATCGAAGCTCGACCCCAGCGTATTTTTCGGAATGATCGATAACGTGGTGAAAAAGCATCCGCATGTGAAGGTTGTAGCTACGACGCTGCGTGAGGTTCATTCGACCAACCATCATAGCTGGAGCGCGGTCGCGTGGATTGACGGCAAGACCTATACCGCTCCGACGGCTGAGCTGGATGTAGTGGACCGGGTGGGCGGCGGCGACGGGTATGCGGCTGGATTTATTTACGGCCTGTTGACAGGCGAGGCGCCGGAAGAGGCAGTCAAGCTGGGATGGGCGCATGGCGCGCTGCTGACTACCTACCCTGGCGACACGACCATGGCAACCGTGGATCAGGTGCGAGCCTTTGCCAAAGGCGGCTCGGCGCGCATTCAGCGGTAATAACTATTTCAGAAAGGTATGGAGATTGTATGCCGGATCAATTGTGTGATATTGGCCTGATCGGCCTCGCTGTGATGGGACAGAATCTTGTCCTCAACATGAACGACCACGGATTCAAAGTGGCCGTTTTCAACCGCACCGTATCCAAAGTGGATGACTTCATCGCCAACGAAGCCAAGGGAACGCAGGTGGTGGGCGCCCATTCGTTGGAAGAGTTCGCGAAACTGTTGAAACGGCCGCGCCGCGTAATGCTGATGGTCAAAGCCGGCAACAGCGTTGATGAGACGATTGAGCAAGTGCTGCCCTATCTTGAAAAGGGCGACATCATTATCGACGGCGGTAACTCGCTGTTTACCGATTCCAACCGCCGCACCAAAGACCTGGCCGCAAAAGGCATTCTGTTCATCGGCACCGGCGTTTCCGGCGGCGAGGAGGGAGCGCGCCGCGGTCCGTCGATCATGCCGGGAGGCAATCCGGCAGCATGGCCGCATGTGAAGGAGATCTTCCAGGCCATTGCCGCCAAGGTCGAGGGCGGTACGCCCTGCTGCGATTGGGTAGGTGAGAACGGCGCAGGCCACTACGTCAAGATGGTCCACAACGGCATCGAGTACGGCGATATGCAATTGATCTGCGAGGCCTACGACTTGCTGCAACGCGGGCTGGGCCTGACGGCCGATGAACTGCATACGATTTTTGCCGAATGGAACAAAGGCGAACTGGACAGCTACCTGATCGAGATTTCCAGAGATATTTTTGCCAAAAAGGACGAAGACGGCAAGCCGATTGTTGATAAGATTCTGGATGCCGCCGGGCAGAAGGGTACGGGCAAGTGGACGGCGATCAGCGCGCTCGATCTCGGCCAGCCGCTGACACTGATCGGCGAGTCGGTTTTTGCGCGTTGCCTGTCTGCGTTGAAAGAAGAGCGCGTCGAAGCGTCGAAGATTTTGCAGGGGCCGGCGACCAAGGCCTCTGTGGGCGACCGCGCGGAATTCATCGAAAACGTGCGCCGCGCGCTTTACTGCTCCAAGATTGTCTCCTACGCGCAGGGTTACATGCTGCTGAAGGCAGCGGCCAAAGAAAATGGCTGGAATCTGAACTTTGGCGGCATCGCTCTGATGTGGCGCGGAGGATGCATCATTCGCAGCCAGTTCCTGGGCAAGATCAAAGATGCTTACGACAAGAAACCCGCGCCAGAGAATCTGCTGCTGGATAGTTTCTTCACCGCGGCGATCAGCAAGTATCAGGCGTCGTGGCGCAAGGCGCTCGTTCATGCCATCGAACTGGGCATTCCCACCCCGGTGTTCTCCTCCGCACTGTCATTCTTTGATGGTTACAGAACCGGCCGGCTGCCCGCGAACCTGCTGCAAGCGCAACGCGATTACTTTGGCGCGCACACCTATGAGCGCACCGACAAGCCGCGCGGCGAGTACTTCCACACCAACTGGACCGGCCACGGTGGGCGAGTTTCCTCTTCGACCTATACGGTTTAGGGCATGAATTAAATGCCGGGCTCTTCATTCAACTGAAGAGTCCGGCATTTTTGTTTGCAATCCGCAGGGGTTAAAACCCATAATTATTATGCGCTTTTACGGCACGACTGAACAGCTTGCGGAAAAAAGGCGTTCTTTTCACGATGCTATGCCCTGCCGTTGCTTTTTGAACCTCAAATCAGTTGTGCTGCTGTTGATTTGTTCCTCTGGAGGCTTGATTTGCGGCCTCCAGAGACACGTATCCCCCGGACTTACTGCGCCAAAATCAGCTTCTGCATGCGTAGCAGGTTGTGCGCTGTGGCAACCAGGCTAAACAGCCAGTTGACTCGCGCCCTACCGCGCAGTTTTACCTGCCGGGCAACCCGGTCCTGCTTGGCCCAGCCGAACACTTTCTCCACCAACTTGCGCTTCCTCTGGCTGATGGCAAATCCTTCACTGCGGCGTTCTTCTTCGTTAAGCCAGTTGCGCCATTTCGGATTGGGCGCATATTCGGCTACATGCGGCCTGATGCGGCGGGCGCGCAACTGGCCAACGAACCGCTCCTGCTGATAACTCTTGTCGGCGCCCAAGGTGCACTCCACGGCGCGTTTTAACTTATCCACCATCACCAGCGCGGCCTCCTGCTCAGCCGTCTTGCTGGACTGCGTCACCATCGCTGCCACCACCAGCCCGTTGCGATTCTCCGTCAACACATGGCCCAGGTAGCTGGGCACCGCTGCCGCCGCGCCGCTCTTCTTGTACAAACGCGCCTCCGGATCGGTGGCCGATTCATGCGTGTCGCGCAGCAGCTTGCGGCCCCGCGCGCCCGTGCCCCGTTGGGGCGGCTCCAGCTTCTCGTGGAAACTGCGACGGCTGGCCCAAGCCTGAATCAATGTGCCATCCACGGTGAAATGCTCCTCGCTTAATAGCTGATGCGCGCGCGCTTGCTCCACCACCGCCAGCAGCAACTGCTCGGCGACCTCGCCCTCAATCAGCCGCTCGCGGTTCTTGGTAAATACCGTCACGTCCCACACCGGGTCGTCGATGTTGAGTCCCACAAACCAGCGGAAGAGCAGGTTATAGTCCAACTGCTCCATCAACTGCCGCTCGCTGCGCACCGAGTAAAGCACCTGCAAAAGCTGTGCCCGCACAAACTTCTCCGGCGCAATCGACGGCCGCCCGCGCCGCGCGTACAACTGTTGGAACTCGGAGTCCAACTCCCGCAATGCCGCATCGGCCATCTGTCGAATGGCGCGTAATGGATGATCCTTCGGCACTCGCTGTTCAAGGCCGATGTAGCTGAATACCGCTTCCTGTTGTTGGTCATCTCCACGCATGATTAATACATACCCATCCACCTGTGGAAACCATCGTGCCGGACCGGGTTCCTCAGCATTTTTCCGCAAG
>CAWDQS010000102.1:0-17747 GCA_963804295.1 uncultured Acidobacteriaceae bacterium | reverse complement strand
AAATCCCATGCGAGATGCAGACACGGCTGTAGCTCACCCGTACACAAACTTGCCAGCCTTGTATTCTATCCGCGGCTGCGCGACAGCCTGAGAGGAAATTTACGTATGCCGGAAAATCGCTCAGCAAAGGTCATTGTAGTCGGAGCGGGAATCGCCGGGTTGACCGCCGCTCATTTTCTGGCGAAGGCGGGCATTCGCGTTAAAGTAGTGGAGGCCTCGGGCCGCGTGGGCGGGCGGATGATTACCGATGTAGTCAACGGATTCCCAGTGGACTGTGGCGCGCAATTCCTGTCGAGCGAGTACTCCCTGCTACGCTCGCTTGTACAAGACGTTGGATTGCAAGATAGCCTCCGCACAACTTCCCCATGGAACGCAATCGCGCGCGAGGGTAAGATATGCCGCCTCCGCGCCAGTCATCCATTTTATGCAATGACCAGCGGGCTTCTAGGTCCGTCTGTGTGGATGAAACTGGGCTGGCATCTCTGGCGATTGAATTCAGAACTGGAATCATTGCCGCTTAATAATTACAGCCAATGGTCCGGTCTCGACTTGGAGTCCGTCTCCTCGTGGGCAAATCGTACGATAGGCCCATCGATCATCGAGTATCTCTTTGAGCCGATACTGCATGGATTCTACTTTCAGGAGCCGGAGGATACCTCTCTGGCTCTGGGTCTGATGTTGCTGGCTTTTGGATCGAGAGGAGCGCGCACTCTGTCGCTCTCCAGCGGTTTGGGCTCACTCCCCGAGGCAATCGCGGCGCGACTGGATGTCGCGCTTCACTCACCCGTTCGCTCAATCACCAGCGACGGCAATTCAGTCACCATCAATACCGGCACTGCGCGAATGGAGGCCGAGTACGCGATTCTGGCAATCCCCGCGCACGAGGCTAAGCGGCTCTATCTCGGCGGCGATGACACCGCCAACCGCCTGATGGCCGTTCCCTACAGCGCAACCATTAACATCGCAATTGTGACCGCGAGTGGCTTCCGCTTGTCCAAACCGTTGAAAGACGTGTATGGCTTGCTTATACTTCGACGGGAACGGCGGCACATCGCCGCCATCTGTATCGAGGCAAATAAAAACAATGAATGCGCCTCCAGGGGTCAGTTGCTGAACATCCTGCTGTGCCACGCCTCGGCAATGGCCATGATGGCGCTGCCGGATGATGAGATTGTGGCAGCCGTAGTGGAAGAGGCCGAGAACTATCTTCCCGGCCTGAGTGCGCAGATTGCAACCACGCGGTTGTATCGCTGGAAACAAGCTGAACCCTGTTCGCCCATAGGTAGAGCCAAAGATATTGCGCAATACAGAAACAATCCGCCACTCGACCGGCGCATATGGCTGGCGGGCGACTCCATGAGTATGCCCTTCACCGAGGGCGCGGCAGAATCCGGCAAATGGGCGGCCGATGAGATTTGCAAACGAGTGGCAAGGAATCCTGGAATTTCCCCATGTTCGTAGACCATTGCCTATTCGCGTAATGTTGCGCTGAATCAGTCGCCCTCGGCCGCCCTGGGCAGCTTTTGCACATTGCTGTGCTTAATCGAGTAGCCGAAGTAGATCACCAACCCCACCAGCATCCAGCCGAGCATCACCATCCAAGTGATCAGCGGCAGATTACTCATCAGGTAAACGGCCGAGATGATGCCCAGGATGGGCACCAAAGGAACAAACGGCGTCTTGAAGGGCCTGTGCAGGTCTGGATGGCGCACCCGTAGAATCCACACTCCGGCGCAGACGATAGTGAAAGCCAGCAACGTGCCGATGTTCACCAGCTCGGCCAGCCGGTCAACGGGCAGGAAGGCCGGCAGGATGGCTACCACGGCGCCTACTGCGATGGTCGAAATCCATGGCGTGCGGAATTTGGGATGGATGGCCGAAGCCCATTTGGGCAGCAGGCCATCACGAGACATAGAGAAGAAAACGCGCGACTGGCCCAGCAACATGACCAGCATCACGGTCGCCAGACCGAAGACCGCGCCGATTTTGACCAGCAGCGAGCCCCAACTGACACCCGTTGCGTCGATGCCCAATGCCACCGGATCGGCAACATTCAATGAATGGTAGTTGACCAGGCCAGTGAGGATGGTGGAAACCACGATGTATAGGATGGTGCAGATGACCAGCGAGCCAAGAATGCCCATCGGCATATCCTTCTGCGGATTTTTCGATTCCTGGGCCGCGGTAGAGACTGCATCAAATCCGATGTAGGCGAAGAAGATGGAGGCTGCGCCTGTGGCAATGCCCTTCAGACCGAAGTTGCCGTGGCCGTCGGAGGGCGGAATGAACGGATGCCAGTTAGCCGAGGCCAGAGCCGGGTGGTGAAAGAGAAACCACGCTCCCAGTACAATGAATACGCCGACGACGCTCAGCTTGATGAAGACAATCGTTGTGTTCAGGTTGGCCGACTCCTTGATGCCGATCACCAGAACGGTGGTAATGACCAGAATCGCCAGAATCGCCAGCAGATTGAAAAGCGCCGTCACATGCGGCAGGCCGTCAGATACAGTTCCCGGCGGCAGCGAGGCCAGCGGCAGCCATCGCTCGTGAAAGTAGACCAGAACCGTGCCCGGCGTTGCGGTCAGCCGTGGCGGAAGATAGATGTGCAATTGCTGCAAGAGGCTGTTGAAGTACCCCGACCACCCGGAGGCCACCGTGGCTGCGCCAAAGCCGTACTCCAGCCCCAGATCCCAGCCGATGATCCATGCCACAAACTCGCCCAGCGTTGCGTACCCGTAGGTATATGCAGAGCCAGCGATGGGAATGATGGAGGCAAACTCGGCGTAACACAGGCCCGCGAAGGCGCAAGTAATGCCGGCCAACACGAAGCTCAGCGCCACGGCCGGGCCGGCATGCTTGGCCGCGGCCTGGCCGGTAAGTACGAAAATACCGGCGCCGATGATGGCGCCTATGCCCAGCGTGACAAGGTTCAGCGCGCCCAGCGAACGCTTGAGCGTATGTTCGCCCTGTTCACCAGCCTCTTTCGAAAGCAACGACATAGGTTTGATGCGCAGCAGTCTTGACATGAATGAAGGAGTTCCTCCACGGGAGTGGTATCTAACTAAGTTTAGTTCACAGGGGCATGACGCACGGGCCGCCGCGACCAGAAGAGATACACTGGGATACCCAGCAAAACCAGAACCAGGCCCGGCCATGTGTATTGTGGCTTGTATCGCAATAATACGACACAGATCCACCCTGCAAGGACGATGTAGAGCGCGGGCAGTACTGGGTAGCCCAGCGCCATGTAAGGCCGCGAAGCATCTGGTTTCTTGAAGCGAAGCACAAACAGGCCCACGATGGTCAGAATGTAAAAGACCAGCACCGCGAAGATGATGTAGTCCAATAATTGACTATAGGATCCGGAGACGCACAGCACGATGGTCCACGCTGCCTGTACCAACAGGCCTGCCGCTGGCGTCTTGTAGCGAGGGTGCAGTTTGCCGACCGACTTGAAGAAGAGGCCGTCCTGGCTCATGGCGTAGTAAACGCGCGCCCCGGCCAGCGACATTCCATTGGCGCAGCCGAAGGTTGAGATCAGAATCGCCGCGGCCATCAGGTACGCCCCGCCGGAGTGGAAGATCTGCTCCAGCGCCGCCGTCGCCACGCGATCCTCGGTCGCATACTGAATACCCCGCGCCATCACCGTCGCACCGTGCGGGTCGCCCTGCATGGGCAAAACCAGCAGGTAGCTCAGAGAGACCAGAAAGTAGATCGTCAGCACAAATCCCGTGCCCAGAATCAGCGAGAGCGGAATGTTACGCCGGGGATTCTTTACCTCGCCGGCCGTGAAGGTGATGTTGTTCCAGGCGTCGGAAGAAAACAGCGAGCCTACCTGCACCACGGCCAGAATCACCAGTACATTCACCAGCACCATCGGCCCGCCCACGCCCACCTGGACCGGGTGCAGCGAGTGCCATCCGGAATTTTTCCAGAACTGGCTCCAGTCAGAGCCAAAATTAGCTTCCCAGGCCGAGGCGTTGCGCCCCACCGTGAAAGCCAGCAAAATCAGCGCCCCAAGCGACAGAGCCTTGGCCGTAGTGAAGATGTTTTGAATCAGCGCGCCCAGCTTCACTCCGAAGATGTTCACGATGGCGAGAAAAATCACAATAAAAATGCCGGTCAGATTGGCGGTGTTGACGCCGAACTCCATGTTGCCCAGCACCATCGGCCCAACTGGCAGCGCGGGCACATGACAGATGTGCCACAGCCAGTGGGTCGTCGAGACAGAGGGGAAAAAGACGCCGAGAAACTTGCCGAAGGCTACCGCGACGGCGGCGATGGTACCCGTCTGAATCACCAGGAAGAGCGTCCAGCCGTAGAGGAATCCCCACAGCGGCCCCAGCGATTCGCGCAAGTAGACGTACTGCCCGCCGGCCTTGGGCATCATCGCAGCCAGTTCCCCGTAGCTCAGCGCGGCGGTGAAGGTCAGGATGGCCGTCACCACCCACGCGCCCAGAAACAGCGCCGGAGAGCTGGTGCCGCGGGCAATGTCCGCCCCGACAATGTAAATGCCGGAGCCGATCATCGATCCGACCACCAGAGCAGTCGAACTGAACAAGCCAAGGCTCTGTACCAGTCCTGAAGGGTTGGCTGGAACTTCGGAGGCAGAAATAGGATTGGAGCTTGAAGTAGTCACTTGAAGATGTTTTATCGGATTTGGGCGCGAATGTCTTTCATTTTCTCAAAGTGCCTGAATTTGGGACACATTGTATGAATTTGGGACATGTATGAATTCAGGACACTACTCTTATCCCAACGCTGCCAGCCAGCGCCGATACTCCGCCGCCGGGTCCGCTTGCCGAAAGAGCGCCCCGGCTATGGCGACGAGTGTGGCTCCAGCAGAGATCGCCTCGGCCGCTGTAGCCAGCGTGATGCCGCCAATAGCGACCAGCACCGGGCCGGGGCCAGCCTCTGCGCGCAGCCGCCGTACGCCCTCCATGCCAATCAGCGTTGAGCTGGTCTGCTTGGTCCGCGTGGCAAAGACAGGACCAATCGAGAAGTAATCCGCTGGAGATTCGAGAATGCCCGGAACCATCCCCGCAGCGCCGCCGCCAAAGGTGCCGATGATGCGATCCGGTCCCAGCAGCTTGCGAGCCTCGGCAGGCTGGAGGTCTCCCGCGTCCACGTGAACTCCATCAAAGCCAATCTTATCAACTAGATCAGCTAGATCATCGAGAATCAACTTAACCTGCCCAACCGGCAGTGCGGCACGCAAAATGGCGGCATCGGCCAGCAATTCTGCCTCCGCGCCGGTCTTGTTGCGATACTCGAGAAGCGTGACGCCGGCTTCAGTCAGCGAGCCGCCCAACCGGCGCAGAAACTCCGCGCGGCCGGTGGCAGGAATGAAGGAGGAATCGAGAATGGGGTAGACCCTGGGCCACTGATTGGAAGAATGCATATTCTGATCACCATCAACTTTCACTGAAAAGATGCTCATCCCTTGCGCACCTCGGCCTCGGCCAGCCATCCACGGCGCAGCTTCTCCGCGGGGATGCTCGACAGGTAAGGCTTGATGTCCAGAATCGGCGTGCCGTCGAGCATATCCACGCCGCGCACGCGAAGCGCTCCGCCCTCGCGGCCCAGCAGTTCAACAACCGTGAGGCCGATGGGGTTGGGGCGGCGCGGCGACCGCGTGGAAAAGACGCCGTGGGGGCGACGATCGTCGATGGGCGGCGTGGCCATTAAATCGTAGCCGTCGGAATGGTCGAATACCCAAAGTACTATGAGGTGCGAGTAGCCTTCGATGTCCGTGAGGCCTTCTTCAAAGGCGGGCAAGATATTGAGCGCGCCCTCCGCCTCATGTTTTGCGCCAAGCCCTTTGGGAATTGCTGCTGCATCTTTGAAGGGACTGCTGACAAACCCAATCGGTTGCGCGGTGAACATGGTCGCGGACGCCTCTGCATACATACTAAATGCGCATCGGCGGGAAGGACCGGGAACAGTACGCCCAAAAATCGCAGATGTGCGACTGTTCCCTGTTCCCTGTCTTTTTACATCTCGTCCGCCGACGGCCCATAGCTTCCGGGGATGGGCTTGTCGAGCAGGCGCAGGTAGACGCCTAGCTGGGCGCGGTGATGAATCAGGTGGTCCAGCACCCAGTCGCGGAAGACGCGGTATTTGGAATCGTCGATCCAGGCCTGGCCGCCGGCGATAAACTTCCAGTTCTCGTCCCACTTGGCCGGAGCAAACTCCGCAAGCGCCTTCTTGGCTTCTGCAACCTCCTTGTCGAAGCGCTCCAGAAGTGCCGTCGTCGATGCGGGGATGTAGGCCTCGAATTTGTGCTCCACCGGGAACTCCAGCTTGTCCGTGGTAAAGGTCGTCTTCGCCCATTCACCGCAGGTCTCGGCGAGGTGTCCGGCTAACCGGCCCAGACTCATGGATTTAGGGTGGGGTTTGTAAGTGAAATCGGCATCGGCTGGGATCGCCTCAAGCATCTTGCGCGTCTTGGCGGTCTCACGGTCGTATTCGGCAATCATCTCTTTTTGAAAGTCCATTTAGCAACCTCCATGTTGCCAAAACAGAATATAATAAAAACTTACTAAAAGGCGAAGAAAAAGCGACAATTTTTCTTCGCCCTGAATACAGCCATGCAACTCAGGTGAAGCGCGTCGAAACAAAGGATGCCGACCAAGCCTCCTGCCAGCCTTTGACGGGTTTGCCGTCTGCATCGTAAGGTCCTGGCGGCGTCGTGCCTTGGGGTGGCACATCTACCGATGGTGGAATGGGCTTATGCGGCGGTGAGTCGACCTGAAGGTAGTTTCCATGGCCGAAATCCCATCCGTTGGGAATCTGACATGGGCTCTGATAGTGATCCGGAATTGGAGTGGGCCCGAAGCGGCCCAGCGCCGACTCCCACCAGGGATGATCGTGATCGAGAATCTCAGCCGCCAGGTCGCCGATGGGAAAAGCCCACTTGAGCACTTCATCTTTCTTCGAGGCGAGCACTGAAATGACATCAACCTTCCCCTGCACAGAGGCGAAGTCCTGGGTCAGGCAGCTATCGGAGACGGCCCCGGCCATCAGGATCAAGCGCCGCACGCGCCTCTTCATCTGGCTGATCGCCTGCAACACTACCCGCGCGCCCAGGCTGTGCGAGACAAACGAGACGCTGGTCGCGGCGGCGAAGTTTTTGTCCACAAAATCGGCAATCATGTTGCCAGCCGCAGTGGCATTTCTCGGTTCCGCGGGGTAGCTCAACGCATGGAGGGATTCCGAGTCGCCCGGCCATAAAAGCCCGAGAAAAGCGCCGGGAAAAGGGTCCGTCGCGATAAAAGGATTCGGCCCGAGCAGCGTCTCCCAGTAGCAGAAATGCGCGATGCCATCCTCTCGATTCACGTTGAAGCCGTGGGTCGCAATCAGCACGTCTTTGGCATGGATGTGACTCTGCAAATCGTCGGGTGATAGGACGACGTATTTGGTGTGGTCTGTGTAGTCATCGCCGCCTGTCCAGGCATTTAGCTGTACCTCGTTCGATACGTCTCCACTGCCCCACAATGCGCGGGTGTCAAGGAATTTGGTCATCGCGCACCCCTACTTCTTCACCAGTTGCATGGTATTGACAGCCGTTGCCAGGGCGCTGGAAAGATCCTTGGCAATGGGCGCCAGCGGAGTGGCCAGCAGACCCACCAGAAAGGCGTCCACCATCTCCCGATGCCAAAAGAAATGCGGCGTACCCACCAGAGCCCATCCACCGAACATGGCTAACACCACAGCCACTCCAGCCGCCAGCGCCCGCGTCCAATTGCGGTACACCTGGTCGGAGTGCTGATAGGCTTCATCGAGCAGCGCCGTTAAAATCAGGTCGAAGCGCGAGAAGACGTCACTCTCCGCCGGCAACAGCGGCGTTCCGGCGATGGTTTTTTTCGCAACAGATTCCAGCACCGCCGGGTCGACGTTGGTTCTTGTCGCCAGCACAGCTGCGTTGCCCTCGCTCAAGTGCAGCTTGATCAAGGACTTGGCAATCGCCTTTTGGCTGGCGATATCAGTTCCGTTGACCCAGTTAGCTTCAACGGTTTCCAGAATGTGCCTCCGCGGCAAGGCATTAAGCGGCTTATGCGGCAACCCTGCGCCAGTCTGATCTGGGGTTAGTTCCGTCACCCTATCCTTGATGTGCTTGAGGCCAATGCGGTTGATTCCGCCAAAGAGCGGCACGGTTTTGGCGGCATCCACGAGTCCAAAGGCCGCCGTTCCCAATCCTCCAATAGCCGTGATGACCTGACCGAGTTGCATGGTATCGAATGCGCTCATTCTTTTGCTCCCTCCTCACACCAAGATTTATACAGCCGAAGCCGCTTGCGGTAAACAAATATTTATCCGCCAGATAGAAAAGGCCGGAATCCCCTGGTGGAATTCCAGCCTTGTCTGGCTAAAGCGCATCGCTGCCCTCAACTGCGTAGATTACACCAGGTTTGTTTTGTCCTCGGTTCGGGAGGCCAGAAAGTTCTCCATGAACTTGGTGTCGAATTCACCGGCGCGGAAGCCGGCGTCCTGGAAGATGGCCTGATGTAGGGGAATGGAGGTATCGATGCCCTGAACGATAAATTGACTCAGCGCGCGCTCCATCTTGGCAACCGCCTCTGCCCGGTCGCAGCCATGCACAATCAGCTTGGCAATCAGCGAGTCGTAGTAAGGCGGGACCACGCTCTCGGCGTACTGCGCCGTGTCCACGCGCACGCCGTTGCCACCGGGGACGTTGAAGACCGAAATCATGCCCGCCGAGGGTGTAAACTTCTGCGGATGCTCAGCGTTGATGCGGCACTCGATGGCGTGGCCGCGAATCTCCAGTTTGTGGGGCAGAATCGCATCCAGCCGCTCACCACCGGCAATGAGCAACTGCGCCTTGACGATGTCCACGCCGGTGATTGCTTCGGTGATCGGGTGCTCCACCTGTACGCGGGTATTCATCTCGATGAAGTGAAGCTGGCCGTCCTCATCCATCAAAAATTCAACCGTGCCGCAGTTTTGGTAGCCGATCTCCCTCAAACAGTGACATAGGGTTCGGCCGATCTCCTCGCGCATCTTCGGCGTCACCTTCAGGCTGGGCGCTTCTTCGATGAGCTTTTGATGACGGCGCTGGATGGAGCACTCGCGCTCAAAGAGCGAGACCACGTTGCCATGCTCGTCAGCCAACATTTGAAACTCGATGTGGCGCGGGTTCTCGACGAACTTTTCCATGTACAGCTCGCCGTTGCCAAAGGCGTTTTCCGCCTCGGTAAAGGCCGCGTGGAAGAGATTGGGCAGTTCTTCATGGGTGCGCACGATTCTCATGCCGCGCCCGCCGCCTCCTGCCTTGGCCTTGAGGATGACCGGGAAGCCCACCTTCTTTGCCCAGCCCTGCGCCTCTTCCACCGTGGCAACAACACCGTCAGAGCCGGGAAGAATGGGCACCTTGGCGCGCTTCATCGCCTGGCGCGCTCTGTCCTTCTCGCCCATCAGCCGGGTGACCTCGGGCGGCGGGCCTATGAACTTGATGTTGGAGGCGCGGCAGACCTCGGCGAAGTTGGCGTTCTCGCTCAGCAACCCGTAGCCGGGGTGAATCGCGTCCACGTCGGCGATCTCAGCCGCGCTGATGACCGCCGGCACGTTGAGATAACTGTCGGCCGCACGCGGCGGGCCGATGCAAATGGCCTCGTCGGCAAAGCGCACATGCAGCGAGTGACGGTCGGCCTCGCTGTATACGGCGACCGTACGAATGCCGAGTTCCCGGCACGCGTTCAACACGCGCAGCGCGATTTCACCGCGATTGGCAACCAGTACCTTACGAAGCATTGAATCCCTTTGTGCGTTGTTAGTGGATTGAGCGGTGTTAGTGGATTAACGGTGCTAGCGGTGTTAGTCCGGACTAGCTCCGCTAACACGCACGAAGCGCGGCTAACCACGCTAACTCCGCTTACTTCCCTACCCTTGCCGTATGGAAAACAGCGGCTGACCAAACTCGACGGGCTGGCCGTTGGAAACCAGGCACTTGACGATCTCGCCGCTAACGTCAGCCTCGATCTCGTTCATCAGCTTCATGGCCTCGACGACGCCGATTACCTGCCCCTTGGTCACACGATCTCCGGGCGCGATATACTGCGCGGCGCCGGGCGAAGGCGAACCGTAAAACGTGCCTACGATGGGCGACTTGAGCAAGTGCAACCCGGCATCCGGGTCAGCCGCCGCGGGAGCGGGCGCCTCAGCCGACTGGCTTGCCAGACTCTGCGCAGCCTGCGGCGGAACCGATCCAAGCAGACGCGTCAAGTCGGCCAATGCTACTGGGGAGGCTTCCGCCGGGTTGAATTTAAGCCGGATCTTCAGGTCGCCTCTGTCCAGATCGAACTCGGCAACCTTATATTCCTTGAGGAATTCAATCAGTTGTTTCAGATCTGCAATGTCTTGTGCTTTCATTCGGTCCTTGATCTCCAGCCGTCGGGCGGGAGTGGTTTGATCAAATTTCGATTCGAGTTTCGATTAAAGTTCGATGAGAGCCTTGGGTGCCGGGGTAAGCACTTGGCCTCCGTTGCGAGTTACTGCCACCATATCTTCGATGCGTATGCCGAAGCATTCGGTTAAATAAATTCCTGGTTCGATAGTGATAATCATGCCGGGAAGCAGCCTGACCGTCTCCTCGGCGCCAATGCGCGGCGGTTCGTGAATCTCCAGGCCAAGACCATGACCGGTGGAGTGGGAAAAAGCCTCCGCCAATCCTGCCCTGCGCAACACGCTGCGTGCAGCTTCGTCCACCTCTGCACAGCTTACGCCCGAACTGACCGCTGCAACCCCCGCCTCCTGCGCCTCCAGTACCGCCTCGTACGCGGCGCGCTCGTTGGCCTTGGGCTTGCCCAGATGCACGGTCCGGGTCATATCCGAGCAATACCCGTTGAGAATAACACCGAAGTCGAGGGTCACAAAGCCACGGCGGGGCAGCTTGGCGGCAGTGGCACGCCCGTGCGGCATGGCGGAACGAGGGCCCGCGGCAACAATGGTCTCAAAGGACATGGCCTCAGCGCCCAGCAGCCGGGCCTGATGCTCTAGTTCCGCAGCAACTTCAAACTCCGCCAAACCGGGCCGGATAAAGCCGAGAATGTGCTCGAAGAGCTTGCAGCCGGTGAGCGCCGCCTCGATCATCAGCGCCAACTCGTCCTCGTCCTTGATCTGGCGCAAGGGCATAATCAGGGGTGCGGCCAGCGCGGTGAGAAAGCTGCGATGATGCCGTGCGGGCAGCGCGGCCCGGTAGCGGGCAAGATTGGCGACTGTGGTCTGTGTGGGATCGAAGCCGGCAAACTCGACGCCGGGTTGCGCGGCAAGCCATTGCACGGCGGCAACAGCAGGAGAGCTGGCGACAATCTCCACCTGCGCGATGGAAACCTCGGTGGCCACTTGCGTCTTGTAGCGGCCATCGGTAAAAAGGCGCGCGGAACGTCGCGTGACAGCCAGCGCCGCGCTGGAACCTGTAAATCCAGAGAGATAGCGCAGATCGGGCAGATGAGTAACCAGCAAGCCATGAAGGCCAGCTTTGGTCAGACGGCGGCGCAAAAGGCCGATGCGGCGAAAGTGGTCCACTCATTGAGGATAACAGGGGGCGGGGATTTTGATGCAGGAACAGCTGCGGTATCTCCGCGTACGCATCAAGGGCGGCTTTGTTCGGGATCAAGCTATACGGTTATTGGCTTTTTTAGCTGAACATGGTTGCCAAGCTCATCAGCCCATGCGGAAATTGCTTCCCACCCATCAGCTCCCTTGCGATTGAGAATCTCGATAAAATGGGCAATCGGCTCATCCTTGTGCACGAAGATCGTACTTTTCTTGTACTTCCGTTTCATCTGCGGTTTCCTTTCTGTCTACTCTGCTGATCTTTTAGTGGTTAGAACGCCGGCCGGACCGGCTTCCTCTCTTGCGGGTCGAGTGCTGCGTCGGCGGCGTGCTGGTCGCTCTGGCGGTCCATCCACTCGTCGAGGCGGCTGCGCTTGAAGCGCCATCGGTTGCCTAGTTTGAAGGCGGGAACGAAGCCCTCGGAGGCGTACTTGTAGAGTGTGTCAGAGGAGATGCCGAGGTAGTCCGAGGCCTGGCGAATGTCCATGACCTCGCGTACCTCAGGGACAAGCAAGTTGGAGCGTGCAGCGGAACTGCGCATAATATCCTCCGGAAACTCCGGTAGCCTTAGGTTGGATTCCGGCAAACCTGCCGGTACTTCTGTATATAACGCGGTTTCACGGGGCATTTCAAGGAATTTCAGGCTGTTACAGGAAATTCATCGGCTATAGGCTTTCCGATTCGGGAGGTTTACCGAAGAAATTCCTGCCCATGACGCAGCCGGTTGGGGCGCAGACACCGCCTTCCCCAAGAACTTGTGTTGTTATGTCGGATGGTGCTTTCCTGTTCTATTTCTGGTCGTCGCGCCGGTGCAGGGTGGGTTTGTCGTCGTCGCTGGATGTGCTGCCTGGACTGGTGCTGCCAGAGTCGCCCTGCCCCGTGCCCGCCTTGCGCAACGAAGGCTTGTTGGTGTTCCGGGAGTCGGTGAGGCGGCGCTTGTTTTCGATGCGCGCCAGCCGTGCCTTCACGTCGTCGAACTCCGAGGTGGTCACCATGTACTGATCGCGCGCCGGCAGGATGCGGGCGATCTCCTCCTGGGAGCGGCGAATGCGCTCGGGAGTCTGCGGATGGTCGGCAAAGACCTTGGCCACGAGGCCCGGCTTGCGCTTTTCCAGTACCCGGATCTTCTCAAAAAATGTGATGAAGGCCTGCGGGTCGTAGCCTGCGCGGTACATGTACTGCACGCCTAGGTAGTCGGCCTGCGCCTCGAAATCGCGGGAAAACTGGATGAAGGCGACAGGCACGCCGATAGATGCCGCCTCATAAGCACCGATGCCCGTCCAGCCGCCGATGAAGATCAGCGGAATGGCGCCAATCTGGGCATAGTTCTGGCGCGTCATCTCGCGTGCAGCATGGTGGGCGCAGACGTGGGCAATCTCGTGGGCCATCACTCCGGCCAGTTCCGCCTCCTCGTCGGTGTTCAAAATCAGGCCGGAGTTGACAAAAAAGAATCCCCCTGGCAGCGCAAAGGCGTTGATCTCGTCCGAATCGATCACCTTGATGGTAAACGGCACTTTGCAGTCGGAGTTCTTGACGAGGTTCTGGCCTATGCGATTTACGTATTCGGTGACCACCGGATCGGTGATGAACCTGGTGCTCTTCTCGATCTGCATGGCATACGTTCTGCCCATCTTGATCTCCGTGTCGGTCGAGTAGAAGTTGCGCCATCCGCGGTCGCCGATCTTGCGAATGCCCACGGCGTCCACATCGTCAACGGAGCCTTGCTTCACGTTGGCCATCTGGCTACCCGGCTCAATCACTTTGTCGGGATTGACGGCAGCAGCCGGAGTATCACTGCCCACCGGCATGCTTCCGGGGACAGGCTTGTCCTGCGGAT
The DNA here is from genome assembly GCA_963804295.1 of uncultured Acidobacteriaceae bacterium. Lineage (GTDB taxonomy): Bacteria > Acidobacteriota > Terriglobia > Terriglobales > Acidobacteriaceae > Telmatobacter. The sequence continues at coordinate 4,336 of CAWDQS010000102.1, read as the reverse complement.
TGGTAGCGGGAGAATCGGCTGCGGAGGGCTTGGCGGCTGGCGCACTCGACGGAGGCGTATTCGATGGAGTGGACTGTGCCCATGCCGACACGGCCAAAGCCAGCGCCAACCCCGCCAGCATTGCCGTTTGGCAACTTCCGCGCTCAGCCCTCATCCCTCACCTCCGGCACAAATCTATTCTCGCAGCATTCTCCACGGACCGTGAGCTGTTCCGTCTTCAATTTAGTTCCCCACCAGCTTCCCCAACCCGCACTGTAGCGCCGGCCTCCCGGCCGGCTGTAGCGTGGACCTCACGGTCCACGCTTGTTTCTTTCAATGCGAATATAAAGAGAATATGTTAAGCTAGCTTAAGCTAGATGGTTTGGCGGGAGATACTCATGCTGCAAGTCGGCGCCTTTGAGGCAAAAAATACCTTCGGTTCCCTGCTCGACCGCGTCGAGAACGGCGAGCAGATTGAGATTACCCGCCATGGCCGTCCCGTGGCGCACATCGTGCCCCGTCCTGCCATCACGGCAGAGCAGAGAGAAATTGCGCGCGCGGCAATGCAGCGCATCCGGCAGCGGGCCAAAGAAATGAAACTTGGCCCCTTCGATTGGGAAGAATGGAAGGCCTATCGCGATGAGGGCCGCCGATGAGTCTCGTCCTTGACGCTTCGGCGACCTTGTCGTGGCTCTTGCCGGAGGAACTTACCGGCGCAATCTCCGCAGCCTTCGACCAAATCGCGGATGATTGTGCCTGGGTTCCCAGCTTGTGGCGAATCGAGGTTGCAAATAGTCTTTCCGTCAACCTTCGCCGAGGGAGAATCACGCCCCTGCGACGCCGTGAATCTCTGGATGATTTGAAACTATTACCAATCTACTGCGATCAGGAGACCAATGACCATGTCTGGGATCGCACATTGGAATTGGCCGATCTACACCGGCTAACCGTCTACGACGCTACGTATCTCGAACTTGCCTTACGCCTTTCGCTGCCGCTGGCCACGCTCGACGATGACCTGCGACAAGCCGCGCAACAGGAAGGCGTTGTGCTGCTGGGAAAATAGTCCACGCTTGATTGATGAGCGAGAAGGCGATTACCCCATACTGATACGGCAAGAAAACGCGTGGCCACAAAAAAGCCCCACCTTGCGGATGGGGCTTTTGCGACCGAAGGGAGCGTCCGCCTGAACGGCAAGTTCAGTCGTAGTACTCCAGGCCGAGGTGGGTGATCAGGCCCGCGCCCATGATGTGGCGCAGGGTGTTTTTCAGCTTCATGGACTGGATGAAGAGGTCGTGCTCCGGATAAAGCCCCGGCGCAGATTGCGGCGACTTCAGATAGAAGCTCAGCCACTCCTGAATGCCGATGGAGCGCAACTCCGGCGTGCGCTTGGCCAGATCGAGAAAGAGCACCAGGTCGAGCGCGATGGGCGCGGCCAGAATCGAATCGCGGCAAAGGAAGTTCACCTTGATCTGCATGGGGTAGCCCAGCCAGCCGAAGATGTCGATGTTGTCCCAAGCCTCTTTATCGTCGCCGCGCGGCGGATAATAGTTGATGCGAATCTTGTGGTAGAGATCCTTGTAAAGATCGGGATACAGCTCCGGCTGGAAGATGTAATCCAGCGAGCCGAGCTTGGATTCTTCCTTGGTTTTGAAGGATTGCGGATCGTCCAGCACCTCGCCGTCGCGATTACCGAGGATGTTGGTGGAGAACCAGCCTTTGACGCCCAGCAAGCGCGCCTTGAGAGCCGGCGCAAGCACTGTCTTCATGAAGGTCTGGCCGGTCTTGAAGTCCTTGCCGCAGATAGGCGCGGCGTTGCGCTTGGAAAGTTCAATCATGGCCGGCGTATCCACCGTCAGGTTCGGCGCTCCGTTGGCAAATGGCACGCCCTCGCTGAGCGCCGCGTAGGCATAGATCTGTGACGGCGCAATGGCGATGTCGTCGCTGTCGAGGCCTTTTTCGAAGGCTTCGATGCTCTGATGCACGGCCGTTGGCTCAATGAAGATCTCGGTCGAAGCGGCCCAAATGATCACCACGCGGTCCACGGTTTTCTTGAAGGCGCGAATGTCGGCGACGACCTGATTAGCCAGATCGCGTTTGTTCTTGCCCTTCTTGATGTGCGTGCCATTGAGGCGCTTGACGTAGTACTGGTCAAAGACCGCCGGCAGCGGCTTGATGGTCTCCAGATAGGGCTTCAGCTTGGCCAGTGTCTCTTTATCCAACACCTCTGCATGGGCAGCGGCTTCGTAGACGTTGTCGGCAAAGATGTCCCAGCCGGTGAATACTATATCTTCCAGCTTGGCCAGCGGCACAAAGTCCTTGATCAGCGGAGAGGTGCTGTCGGTGCGCTTGCCCAGGCGAATTGTCCCCATCTGTGTCAGCGATCCGATCGGCTTGGCCAGTCCGCGACGAACAGCCTCGACTCCGGCGATCATGGTGGTGGAGACGGCGCCCAGGCCGACCACCATCACTCCTAGTTTTCCTGTTGCGGGTTCAACCTTGCCCGCTGTCTTTTGACTGCTTTGCTCTTCATTTCCCATTGTTTCTCCTAAACATTTTGATGACTCCGGTTTTCGGGCCTTTCAAATCAAAATCGAACATTCAATTCATTATGCAGCCTCAGCACGCCGGGCGCGCATCAGATGCGACCATACAAACCACAGAACTCCCGCCAGCAGCACCAGTTCCACAGCCAAATGAAAACGGTGGAAGGCGGCGTGAAAGCGAGGGTCCGTATGCCACGCCTCGCCCAGCTTCATGCCCGCGTAGGCCAGCACAAAACACCACGGCCACGAACCTAAAAAAGTATAAACGTGAAAGCGAAGCTGCGGCATCTTGGCAATCCCCGCCGGAAACGCGATGAAGGTGCGCACCACCGGCAAAAGCCGCGCCAGCAGCACCGTGATGCCTCCATACTTCAGAAAAAACTCCGTCATGCGGTCCAGATCGTGGTGGTTCATCAGCACATACCGGCCGTAACGCTCCACCAGCGGCCGGCCGCCCTTGGCGCCGATCCAGTATGCGACCACCGAGCCCAGGTTGCAGCCGATGGCCCCGGCCGTTGCGACCCAAACCAAACCCAGCCACACGTTGCCTCCGCCAAAACGCCCCGGAGTGAGAAGCTGGTCCAAGCCATTGTGATGGAAGATCGTCAGAACCCCGGCGAACGGCATGATGATCTCGGAGGGCAGCGGGATACAAGCCGATTCGATCCCCATCAGTGCCACGATTCCCGCGTATCCGCCCAGGTCGATCACGTGGGTTACGAACTGCACCAGCAGCGTAATAATTTTCTCATTCATGAACGTTCCTAGTATATAAGCCCGCAGAGAGCGATGGATACTCTCGCGGCTTGATAGATGCGGAAAAGAGAAAATGCACACGTCTGCATTCCGCTTTGTTACGATGAGATGTTGGCTGCAAGTTAGAGTTGAGTTGGAGGAGAGTGCCTTGACCGATTATTCCCCTGTCCCTTTGACCCTGGAAGGCTCATACGTACTGCACCAGTTCTTTCGCTTCGACTGGAAGGCTTGGCGGTCCTGCACGGACGGCGAACGTGAGGCGATTGCCGCTGAGGCCGTTGCCGAGCTTCAGCGCCTGGAACGCGCTGCGCCTGACGCGCCAGTGCGGACTGCGCTCTTCTCGCAACTCGGCCACAAGGGTGATCTGGTGCTAATCCACTTCCGCGAATCGCTGGAGACGCTCAATCAGGTGGAACTCGACCTGGCACAGACCCGGCTGTACGACTTTTTGGATCTACGCCACTCCTACGTCTCCGTCGTCGAACTCGGCCTTTACGAGTCAAGCCGCAAGACATGGGAAGCTGCCGCCGCCAAAGGCCTTGAGCCCCACTCGCCTGAATTTCAAGCGGAAGTCGCAGCCAGTCTAGAGCGCGCTTCAGCCGCCATGGCTACGCGGCTCTTCCCTGCTGTCCCCGAGGCCCGTTACCTCTGTTTCTATCCCATGGACCGCAAACGTGGCGAATCGATTAACTGGTACTCTTTGCCCTTCGCTGAAAGGCAGCGCATGATGCACGAGCATGGTTTGATTGGCCGACGCTACGGCGACGTGGTCAAACAGATCATCTCCGGGTCGATTGGCATAGACGATTGGGAGTGGGCCGTAGATCTCTTCGCCGACGACCCGGTGGTCTTCAAGAAGCTGATTTACGAGATGCGCTTCGACGAGGTCAGCGCGGTGTATGCGAAGTTCGGGCAGTTCTTCATCAGCGTCCGCCTGCCCATCGATAAACTATCAAACTGGCTACGCGGCAGCCTGTAGTTTTGATAGGGTGCTATATTGCAGGCTGCGGAACAACGTATCAAAGGCCGCTAGAAGTGTCAGGGCACGACTGAAC
>CAWDQS010000101.1:0-13643 GCA_963804295.1 uncultured Acidobacteriaceae bacterium | reverse complement strand
TGACCAGAGTCCGTTGGTAGGTATCCGCATAGACGTAGACCGTCCCCGCCGCCGGGCAACTCCCTTTCGCGGGCAGAATTCCCTGGGCGGCGTAGAAATCGCGATACCACGCTCCCAGCAGCGCCGCATTCTGCTGGCCTACGGTGGTGAGATTGCCGGGCGTATCCGCCGGATAAGGCCATAGCGGAAATCCCTGCGACCGCAGCGTAAACAAATTCATGGCGGCTTGAGAATCAGTTGGGGAACGAATCCCGTGGCGGCTTATCACGACGACAGAGAGCAACTGCGAGCCGCCGCCATTTCCGCCACCGTTTTGATTTGCTTGATTAGAAGTGATGCAGCCCGTCAGCATCATGAAAATGCTGCAAGCAGCAATCAAATAGAATCGCTTGACGAAGATACGTTTCATATAAAACCCTCTTGGAACTTCCGCAGAAGCAGGTTGCGTGCCTGCCCCACCGGCTTTGCTGGCCAGTTGAGGATGAAATACCGCTCTCCGCGCTCTCCTGCATTGAATCTCTCGGCTGTAGAGTACAACTGGTTGGGTAGTACTGAAGGTCGTGCGCAGTCAGTTGCCCATCCTTTCTCCTGCGATAGGTCCAAAACGGGCAACTCCCAAATCCGGGATGCGGTCCTCAGTCATTCGCGGAACTACTCGCCCGAGTTTGCCCATGAACACAATCCTGTATCCATACTTGCCGCTCTACCAAAGCCGCTGGCCTCACCGCAGGTAATTGCATGGATGGCAAATCCTTGCAGATAATTACCTTCCGTTGGTGCACAATCACAAATAGAGTACGTGTGGGCAAACATAACAACCCTGCCGGATTGGAGATCCATGAAAAACATCACAGTTACCGTCCCCGACGAGATTTACCTGCTCGCGCGGGTGCATGCAGCCAAGCGGGGCACCTCGGTCTCCGCCCTCGTTCGGCAATTCCTCGAATCCCTGGACGATCACTCGATCTCGGTCCCCTACATCGCAGACGAAAATCTGGACGCTTCCAGCACCCCCCACCCCCACTATTTACTGTGAGACCGTGGAACTATGGAGCAAAAAGTACCCCCACCCCCCCTATTTCCTGTGTAACTGTGAAACTGTGAAGAAATTGCCTTTCCTTCATGCCATCGTCACGTCCCTGCAATGGGCATTCAGCGGCTCAATGTGATATTCGTGTTAAGTCTCGACAAAGGGGCGAGATGGATCTTAACTTGGCTAACTCTTTCCAGTCCGCCCGCCCTCGCATCAGCCCCGCCGTGGCGACGCTGTCGCTGCTTATTGCCCTCAACCTGCTCAATTACATCGACCGCTACATCCTGCCCGGCGAACTCTCGCTGATTCAGAACGAGTTCCACTCCACCGACCACCAGATGGGCGCGCTCACCACCGCTCTGTTTATTTTCTATATGATCGCCGCGCCCTTATCCGGTTGGCTGGGCGACCGCTTGAATAAAAAGCAACTGTTTGTATGTGGAACGCTGCTGAGTGTCCTGGCCATTCTGGCTCTTCACGGTTCATGGATGCTCTTTTTCAGCTTCGGCGCGTTGGCGGCCGCCCTGATAATCGTTTACATCTGGCGCAAGCCGGCGGACGCGCGGATTCCTGAACGCTCCTCGCGCAAGGCTCTCATCATCTTTGGCGCGATCCTCTGGAGCCTGGCCACACTGGTCACGGTCTGGGTTCACGATTACTGGACCTTCTTCATCCGCCAGGCGCTGGTGGGCATTGGCGAAGCTACCTTCGGCATCTTTGCTCCCGCCATCCTGGCCGATTTTTACCCCGAGCGGGAGCGCAATCGCATCCTCTCCATTTTTTACGTGGCCATTCCCGTTGGCGCGGCCCTGGGCTACCTTGCGGGCGGTCAGATCGGCTCCATCTGGGGCTGGCGCGCGCCCTTTCTCGTTTGCGCCATTCCCGGCCTGATCATCGCCGTGTTGTATGGCTTCTGGGGCTACGAGCCGGAGCGCGGCGCCTGTGACAGCATGGAGCAGACGATCAACACCACCACTTTTTGGGGGCTTTTCCGCAACCCGGCCTTCCTCACAGCTACATTCGGCCTGGCCGCCCTCACCTTTGCCATGGGCGGCATCTCCGCATGGGTGCCCACATTCCTCAGCCGTTCCGCCGGGCTTTCAGTTGCCAATGCCAGCCTGGTTGTGGGCGCGGCCACGGTGATCGACGGTATTCTCGGAACCCTGGTCGGAGGCTGGATTGCCCAGCGCTGGCTGCGCACAGACCACCGGGCGCTCTACCTGCTCTCCTTCTGGAGCGTCGCTCTGGCTTTGCCCTGCGGAATTCTGCTCTTCTTCGGCCCTGCATCCTGGGCCATTCCGTCCCTGCTGGCCGCCGAGTTCTTTCTTTTCCTCAACACCGGCCCGCTCAACGCCGCCATCGTCAACTCGGTCTCCGCGCCCGTGCGCGCCACGGCCATCGGCGTCAACTTCTTCGTCATTCACTGCTTCGGAGATACATTTTCCCCGCAGATCATCGGCGCTATCTCCGACCGCTCCAACCTTGGCATCGGTCTGGGCTCGACCCTGATCTTTATGGTTGTCTCTTGCGTGATTCTCTGGAAGGGAGCGCGACACGCCCCGCCGATGGTAGACGTGGAAATTTCGGTGCTGTAAGCATCGCCGAAGCAGATGTTGCAAGTGGCTGTTTCATAACCTGGTTTTGAAAGGGTACGGCTTTAGCCGTGCCGCTGATGGAACTTAAAATCGCGGGCTTTAGCCCCTGAGGGAAAGCTCAACGACGGTCAGTATCCGGTTATGAAACAGCCACTAAACTTTATCTCGGCGGCAGCGATTCTTTATCCCGCGTATTCATGAAGGCGCGGCGTCCGCCCTGCGAGCGCAGGTTGGGGTCGTTGATCGGCGGCCGGCTCTCATCGGCATTGAAACCGCGCACCAGTTTGGGGTTGGGCTTGAACTTGGGCGGCCCGCCGTAGAACTGTCGCGCATGGCTCAGCAACATCCCAGAACGGCCATGCATGGGCCGAACAATTCCGCGAACCTGCACGTTCATGTCGCGGTACTTGCGCAGCTCGCCCACATCCTCGCGATCCTCCCAAAGGCTCACGATGGTGAAGCGGCATTTTTCGTCCGGCGTGTCGGGAGTGCACACGTCCAGAAATCGCGTTCCGTCCGGCAGTTCTACCACGTCGTAAATGTGCGCCGTGACGCACACATCCTTGTCGACCAGCTTGGTGGCCTCATCGGCGGTGACGCACGGTTTTTGTTGACCGGCAAAGGCCAGCGCGGGCGAAAGCGCGACTAACAGCACGATCCATCCAACCCGGCGAAGAACCACGGAAACCTCCAAGGGAAACTGCCGCAATCGTAATGTGAACTCGCAAATCTATGAGGATATTGCGAAAATGAAGTTGTTATTGCATTGACTCGAAAGCTCCCGTTCTACGCCCGCGGCCCGTAGTGACTCACCACGTACTGATCGAGAATCTCCTTGAACTCCGCCACGATGGTATCGCCGTGCAGGGTCTTCAGCAGCTTGCCGTCCATGTAGACCGGAGCCTTGGGCTCCTCAAAGGTGCCCGGCAGGCTGATGCCCAGGTTGGCGTGCTTGGATTCGCCAGGGCCGTTGACCACGCAGCCCATGACGGCGAGTTTGAGTTCCTCGACGCCGGGATATTTTTTGCGCCACTCCGGCATCGAGTTCCGCAGGTGATCCTGAATCTGCTCGGCCAGCTCTTGAAAATAGGTGCTCGTGGTGCGGCCGCAGCCGGGGCAACTGGTGACCTGCGGCATGAAACTGCGAATGGTGAGCGATTGCAAAATCTGTTGCGCGGCCAGAACTTCTTCCGTCCGGTCGCCTCCTGGCTTGGGCGTCAGGCTCACGCGAATGGTGTCGCCGATGCCGGCCAGCAACAGCGGCGCCAGGGCGGCTGTCGAGGCAATCAGCCCTTTAGCGCCCATGCCGGCCTCGGTCAGACCAAGATGCAGCGGATAGGCGCAGCGCGCGGCAAGATTGGTGTACACGTCGATCAGGTCGCGCACCCCGCTCACCTTGGCGGAGAGGATGATCTGGTCGCGGCCCAGCCCGTAATGCTCGGCGGCAGCGGCGGCTTCCAGAGCGCTCACCACGATGGCCTCCAGCATCACCTCGCGTGCCGGCAGCGGCTGCTGCAACTGGCTGTTTTTGTCCATCATGCGGGTCAGTAGCGCTTGGTCTAGAGAGCCCCAGTTGACGCCGATGCGCACCGGCTTCTGGTTTTCGACGGCGCACTCGATCATGATGCGGAAGTTGTCGTCGTCCTTGCGGCCGATGGAGACGTTGCCGGGATTGATGCGGTACTTGGCCAGCGCCCGCGCTGTCTCGGGAAATTTTTTGAGCAATAGGTGGCCGTTGTAGTGGAAGTCGCCGACGATGGGCACGCGCAGGCCGCGCTTGTCCAGGCCTTCCACAATCAGCGGAACGGCCTCCGCAGCCTCCTCGTTGTTGACCGTGACGCGCACGATCTCCGAGCCCGCCAGTGCTAATGCCGCAACTTGCTCGATGGTGCCCGCTACGTCTGCCGTGTCGGTGTTGGTCATCGACTGCACGACGACCGGAACCTCCCAGCCCACGCGAACCTGCCCAATCTTGACCGTACCGGTTTTTCTGCGCTTTATATCCGCCATACCTCTAGTTTAGATGAAGCCGCCAAGGTGCGGAGAATGCCGCCCAGTTCTAGCCGGAATGCTCCGATGAATACCATCTTTTCTTGCAGCCATCATGGCAGCTAAGGCTATTTTTGTTCGACTTCCGATAGTTCTGGCCCGCCTCTTCGACCAGAGTTAGACTTATCGCGATTCTCGACTCCAGGCATGGGCGATTGGACTCTCAAATCTCGAAGCCAAACTCCTTTAAGATCGGGATAACATCGCTTATTACGATGCCAGAACCGTGTTCCTTTTTCCCTGTCACCGAAGAAGCCAATGCCGCATGCCCCAGACGCCTGTAGCTCTCAAACTGCGACTCGGAAAACCACTGATCGGCTGTGCTCTCGTGCGGAAATGTTCGATGCCTCTTCTTATGCGTCGTCACATCCGCGGGTTCTTCGCCCGTCAAAGATGCCTTGATGTAGATGATCTTGCCCACCGGAGCATACATGTCCGCCTGCTCATAGTGAATCTTGCCAATTGCATAATGCTGCTTGCTCATGCACGATTTGTTCGGCACAATCGGCTTGGTATCGATCTCGATGTCGATGCCCAGGTCGATACGGCATCGCTTGATTGAGTTGCCCAGACCCTCAAACCCGTAATTCGGATCAGCCTCCGCATCGCAGACAATGATCAGCCCGCAGCGCCGTTTGACCAGTTCATACAAACCCAGGTTGTCAAAATGCCCGCCGTCGGATAGATATATATAGTCCGAAGTGTCATTGGTCCCGGCAAACAGCTCCTGCATAAGGCAATTCAACCCGAACTTTGGCGTCGGCTTACCCGAGGTGACACGGTTGCGCGGGTTACCCAGCCACTGTCCAAGCCTTACATTGAATACCGTCAGCAGAAAGGCCACGGGGGCCGAAGTGTAATAGCCCATATTAGGACTGGCAGCCGCTCCTGAAATCGCCATCGCCAGGCCCAGATGAGGGCCATTGAACGGAGGAGGAAACGCATACTCTGCCGTTGGCCGGTAGGCGAACAAGTCCAGATCTTTGCTCCCCTTGCCCGCTTTCATGGCCTTGAATTCGTCCATCAGCATCTTGCTGTACTGCTGCTCTAGAAACACATCGTAGCCGCAGTAGTGCGGCGTCATCACAAATGACTCCGCCTTGCGCTCCTGCCATGCCAGATCCTTGCCTTTCACCAGATTCAGCGACATATTCAATACTGGATACGGCCCATCGTAATCTTCGTCGTTGCCGCATAATTGTTTGGTGGCGCCCTTTTCGGGATTAGGACTCTTGAAGCACTTCAGCGCCAGATCGTCCTTCGGATCGAAGCCGGTAAATAAATTTGGTGACCGCTCTTTGTTCGATGCGCCCAGGTAACAGCTCACCAGCCGGTTCCGGTAAAACATGTGCATTGAAAACTGGTTGATATCCACTCGCCAAGACATCAGAAAGGTGAGCGCTCCAAGAATGACGAGTTCCGCGAAGAGATCCCAGCCCTTGAACGGGAACTGGTTCAAGCCCCACGACATCCAGCACACAAGAACCGACGATAAAAACATACGGGCCAACCTCCGCCAGCAGGTCAAGATATGTAGCTGTCGTTGACTTCTCTCCTGGCTTGCCGGATGCTTTGGAATTTCCGGCCAGAACCGATCCTATGGTCGTCAGGATCCACGCCGGCGTGAGGTACTTTACTGCCAGGCTCTGGATGGGAAGCCATAATATACGAATGTTTTGCTCAATAAAATCTGGGAAATAGAGCGCCACCCAGAAAAACGCCAGCCATCCAATGCCGATTGCAATCAACCACCCGCCTAGCCTTCCCCACCACTCCCGCTTCTCATCGTGGAATCCCGTTCCCAGCAATCCAATGTGCAGCGTTGCCGCCAACAGGATAATCCCTGCCACAAGTGGCACGCCAAAGGTCAGCGCCGATCTGGCATCCCACCAGCTCGAATTAAGGGCGAGAATCCCATAGAGCCAGCCGGCGAGCCCGCCCGCGAGTAGTGCAGCGAATGGTTTGCAAAGCTCTTCCGCAATTTCTTGGACTCGTTCTTGCCACCCCCGTTGTATTTGGGCTTTTTTGCCAGATTCCTCCGTATGAATCAATCCATCCGCTTGCCCATCGTCTTGCTTCGCCTCAATAAAGCTCGGTGCAATGCGGATCGCAAGCACCCAAATCGCGAAGTACCCAACAGCTCCGCAGGCAGCGAAGAAGGCAGTATCGGCCCCGCCGCCTTGTGGCCCAGTGAAGCGAAACCACAGCCCCGCAGCAACAGCCGCTGCAAAAGCCGGCACAAGAATGTTTCTCTTCACATTCTCCTGAGACGTGAAGGTCGACTTGGTTGCTAAGTGATTGGACTCGAAGCTCGACATACTTCCCACAACCATCACCATCGTGAGGACCGCAAGGCAGCCTCCAACCCCAAGCAGGATGAAGCCTGCTTCAGGCTTGCTAAGCGCCCACGTAATGATTGCAAAAACCGCGCGCGGAACCAGTAGCAGAGTTGCCAGCAGCCCGATAATCACCGACTGATTCAGTAGCAGATTCCGAATATAGACGGCCACCATTGCCAGTGTGTCCCCGCTGAAAAGACCCAGTTGCGGCGTCAGATAGTTGCTGTAGGTGCGAAGAAATCGAATCGGCGCCGACTCGATGTCATCTTCCAGTTGCACACGATTGGTTGAAAGCATCTGCTGCACTTCGCTAAAGCTTCCCGTCCGCTTTATCCATGCAGCGAGCCACGACCCAATGTATCCGCCACCCGAGACTGTGGAGAGATAGTCGATACGATGCAGCAGCTTTAAATCGGCCAGAGCCTGCAGCACTCCCAGATTGAAGGTGGCGCTTCGAATGCCCCCTCCGGAGAAGCAAAGCCCTGCCAGATTCAATTCGTGCGCATGGCGAATGGCCTTTCTCCACTTAAGGTGCTCGTGATCTCGATCTTGTTGCCAGAAAGGTTTATCCGTGTCATTCGCTTCCCTGCCCGGCGTCGGAGCCTTTAGTACCGTCGCGACATCCTTCAACCGTGATCCGCCAATCGGAAACTCGGCAACGGATTTCCAGCCGCTCCTTTGCTGGCGCAGCTTGCGAACTGCATCGATCTGCTTATGCTCGGTCTCGAGCACTGTCTCGAGAGGCACAGACTTCCCTTGAATTTCAGAAGGCTTCCCATTCTTGCCAGGATTGCCAGTCATGACGCACCTTTTCCACGGCAGGCAGATCAACGCCGCCGAAATCAACCTCGACTATAAGTCAATTACACGGACTTGTGACAAATTTTTTGCAATCACATATTTCAGATCGATGGGCAGCTGCTTGCAGTTTTTCGCCGGCAAGCCCATGCGAACGCAAAGGCGGAGAAGAGAGAGCTTCGTCATCACAACTGGAACGGGGCCGGGGAAGTCGTTCTGCATCTTCATCCCCATCATCGATATCTACGAGAAATACTTTTAGAAAGAGGCCTAACCACCAACCGTACAGGATCAAAGTGAGTCGCGAACGTGCCCCATCTTCTCCTGCTTGGTGCGCACGTAGTCCGCGAAGCTCTCCTGCGGCTCGACCTCGGCGGAGACGCGCTCAACCACCGCAATACCGGCAGACTCCAGAGCCTCCACCTTTTCCGGGTTGTTGGTCATTAACCGGACCGATGTTACGCCCAGCAGTTTGAGCACCTCGGCGGGCAGCTCGTAGGCACGGCAGTCCGCAGCAAAGCCCAGATGGAGATTAGCTTCGACCGTGTCCATCCCCTGATCCTGCAACTCGTAGGCTTTGAGTTTGGCCATCAAACCAATGCCGCGGCCCTCCTGCGCCTCGTAGAGCAAAATCCCCGCGCCTTCCTGGGCGATGCGGCGCATGGCCAGCTCCAGTTGCAGCCGGCAATCGCAGCGCAAAGAGCCAAAAACATCCCCAGTAAGGCATTGCGAATGGATGCGGACCACCGGGGGCGCGGAGAGAATGTCGCCCATGACCAAGGCCACCAGGCCTTCAACTTCCTCATCCTTGCCGTTAGCAGGGCCGTCCTTGCAGGGGCGAACCGCCGTCAACACACCCTCGAAGCCAAGAATCCGGAAGGCTCCCCAGCGAGTGGGAAAATCCGCATCGGCGATCTTCTTCACGCTTTCATATCCCATAAGCCTATTTTACTTTGTGGAGGATGAATGCCATGAAAATGAGGGTGCGGTGAAAAAGGCGGAAATCCCACATTGAAAAAATGAGGCATGTATGCGCCTTGCATCATCTAAACCAGTAAATGGCAGTTTGCAATTCACGCGAACACCGAACATGTGGACCGCAGCCGAAGGCATGCGAGGCAACGGAGAAAAAATCATGAAGGATGCACCCTGGAAACCGAGGAAAGTTGTGATAGTTGGCGCCGGCGCTGTGGGTTCCACATTTGCCTACGCGCTAGCTCAGAGCGGCTTGGCCGACGAGATCGCATTGCGGGATCATAGCCATGAACGGGCCTTGGGACAGGTGCTCGATCTGGCGCACGGCCAGGCATTCTTCCCTTCCGTGAAGATTCATGAAGCCCAAGCGGCGGATTATGCCGATGCGCACCTGATTGCGATTACCGCTGGATCCAAACAACGGCCTGGCGAGTCCCGCCTGGACCTGCTGCACCGGAACGTCAAAATCATCCACGAAATCATCGATGAAATCGTAGAGCAGAAGTCCTCCGCAGTCGTTTTGATGGTGAGCAATCCGGTGGACATCCTGACCTATGCCGCCCACAAACGCTCTGGCTGGCCTCGCGGACGCATCCTCGGTTCGGGCACCGTTCTGGATAGCGCGCGCTTTCGCTATTTATTGAGCCAAAGGTGCGGCGTGGATGTGCATAACGTCCATGCTTACATCCTCGGCGAGCATGGAGACAGTGAATTTGCCGCCTGGTCCATGACCAACATGGCTGGCTTGCCCATCGAAGAGTTTTGCAGCCTATGTTCAGAATGTGATAACCCGCAGGCAGCCCGCGACAAAATCGTGAACGAGGTGAGGAATTCCGCCTATCACATTATCGATTACAAAGGAGCCACGTGGTTCGGCGTCGGACTGGCTTTGACGCGCATTGCAGCAGCCATTCTGCGCAACCAACATGGAGTACTCACGGTTTCATCGGTATTGGAAGGGGAATTCGGCCTCAGTGGCGTGAGTATAGGGGTTCCTTGCATCGTCTCGCAGAATGGCGTGGAACGGATTTTACAGGTTACTTTGCCACCTGACGAACTGAGCGCCCTGGTGCAATCCGCCGCTGTTATGAAGAGAACTATCGAGCAACTTGAGGCTGCTTCGTGAGGAGCGCCTGTTCAAACTCACTGCGCACTTTCAAGACGACCTGATTCCGCGGCTTTATTAGATAAATCAGATAAAGATGAGCCGGCGCTCCGTAGGCCCTGGCTTTATGACGTACCATGATCTAAACCGATACTTTCATGCGCGACCATCTGGCTACACTGCTCGACGACTACCGCCGCTATGACCGCCAAATTGCCGTGGTTCGGCATCAGGGCAACCGGAGGCGGGCTACCACCTATGGCGAAATTGCACGGCTGGCGGGACGCTTTGCAGCATTGCTAGCCCAGCGGAGCATTGGGCCGGGCGACCGGGTTCTCTTGTGGGCGGAAAACGGCGCGGAGTGGATTGCAGCCCTGTATGGCTGCATATTGCGCGGAGTGCTGGCGGTTCCGTTGGACGCCTATGGCAGCGCAGAGTTTGCCGCGCGCGTAGCGGTCGATGTGCAACCCAAACTTGCAATAGGCGATGCGCTGCTGCTGAGGCAGTTGGATTCCAACAATAGCGACAATGACAAAAACATTGCGAGGGTGGGGCACCCAGAAATCATGCTTCCGCTGCTGGCCTTCGAGGACTGGCACGGCGAGCTGCCCGCAGAAGAAGCCGGGCCTGTCGAAGGGCTTTCGCGCCAGACGCCGTTCGAAATTCTCTTTACCTCCGGCACCACCGGCGACCCCAAGGGCGTGGTGCTGACCCATGGCAATGTGCTGGCCAGCGTGGAGCCCATCAAGCAGGGAGCGCAGCCCTATATGCGCTGGGAGCGGCTGGTGGCGCATCCGCTGCGGATTTTCGATACGCTGCCCTTGAGCCACATCTTCGGGCAAACGATGGGGTTGTGGGTTCCGCACATCTTTACTGCCGAGGTACACTTCGAGAGCCGTTTGGTGGCCTCGCGGCTGATCGAGACCATCAAGCACGAGCGCATCTCGGTGCTGGCCGCAGTGCCGCGCGTCATGGCGCTGCTCAAGACTCATCTGGAAACCACTCATCCCGGCCTTGCAGAGCGTGTGGCTGCATCGCAGGGCATTGGGCCGTGGAATCGCTGGTGGCGCTTCCGTGCAGTTCACCGCGCGTTTGGCCTGAAGTTCTGGGCGCTGATCTCCGGGGGCGGAGCGCTTCAGGAATCACTGGAGCAATTCTGGAATGCGCTGGGCTTTGTTTTGGTACAAGGCTATGGAATGACCGAGACCTCGGCGTTGATCACGCTGAACCATCCATTCCACGTGGCCCACGGGACGATCGGCAAGCCGCTGCCTGGCCGGGAGGTGAAGCTGGGTCCAGACGGCGAAGTGCTGGTGCGGGGCGAGATGATCTCCGGCGGAAGCTGGTCAGGCGGGGCCTACGAGCCGCGCCGCGACGAGTGGTTGGCTACCGGCGACCTGGCTGAGAGTGTGGCCGGCGGTGAATTGCGTTTTGTAGGGCGCAAGAGCGAAGTGATTGTGACCGCTGCGGGCGTGAATATTCATCCCGAAGATTTAGAGGCGGCAGTTGAGCAGGCACCGGACGTAACGGCTTGCGCGGTAGTGGTGATGGAGACGGCATCCGGGCCCGAGCCCTGCGCGGTGCTGGCCATGCGCGGCAGCGGAGACAATGCGGCGGTAGCAATTGAGCGCGCTAACCGGAAGCTAGCGGAGTTTCAGCACATCAGGCGCTGGGTGCTGTGGCCGGAGCCGGACCTGCCTCGCACTTCGACGGGCAAAGTGAGGCGCAAATCTGTGGCGGCATGGCTGGCAGAGATCCAGGCTGCGGCAACCGCGCCCAATACATCCGGCGCAAGCGCCTTTGGCGCCTCGACGGACTGGCTTCTGGCGCTGATAGCCGCAATCACCGGCGAAGCGCCGGTTGGCGTGGGAGACGAACTGCGGCTGACCGAAGATCTGCAACTGGACAGCCTGGGCCGGGTACAACTGGCAGCAGCTCTGGAAGAGCGGTTAGGAACGGCGCCTCAGGGCGGGCTGCTGGAACGGGCGGAGACGCTTGGGGAGTTACGCGCGTTGGTAGCCGGCGAGTCCGATATGGCTGCGGAGAAGGCCGGGATTTCGGATGAAGTTGGCGAGAATCGTACCTCAGTGGCTAAAGCCCATTATGATTCGCTTGGTCTTACTCGCGCGTTAAAACCCCGGTCTCCCTCCGAACCGAGTGCTCCCGCTGCCGATCTGGCTGAGACCGAACTGGGACGTTTCATCTACCCGCGATGGCCGTGGCTGTGGCTTTTCCGGTGGCTGCGGATAGTGTTTATTGAGGCAGTCGAGCGGCCGCTGGTGTGGATGCTGGCGCATCCTCGCGTGGTCGCGCCGGAGTTGCCTCCTTCGTCTCAGCCGATGCTCATTGTCGCCAATCATGTAACGGCTTACGACGGGGCGCTGATTCAGTACGCTCTGCCGGGGCCGATGCGGCGGCGGATTGCCGTGGCCATGTCCGGAGAGATGCTTGAAGACTACCGGCATTTCCGTAATCCTGATCGCTCGCCGGGCAAGCGCGGCTTCAATCTTCCCGGACCGCTGATTTACCTGCTGCTCACAGCGCTGTTCAATGTCTTCCCCTTGCCGCGGCGGCGAAACTTCCAACCCAGTTTCGTTCACGCCGGCGCGGCCCTGGACCGCGGATACAACGTGCTAGTCTTCCCCGAAGGCACGCGTTCGGCTGAAGGGACGCTGGCGCGCTTTCGCGGCGGTATCGGCTTGCTGGCCCGCCAATCTGGAGCCATGGTGCTGCCGGTTGGGATTCACGGGCTGGGCGAGCTGAAGGCCGCGGGCCGAGGATGGTTCCGCTCCGGAAAGATCGAAGTGCATGTCGGCCAGCCGATGCGCTTAGCTCCCGAAGAGACGGAGACCCAGATCACGGAGCGGTTGCATGCCGAGGTGGAGCGGCTTCTGAACGGCTGACAGAGATCAGAGAACAGAGATCAGATCAAAGCCTGACTGCTCGTGTGATCCTACGTTTTATACGTCTTCCCATGGCCATGTAAGGTTGCGGTTTTGAACCATAACAACCGGAAGCTGGGAAAATACCGTAGATTTCCGGAGGCGTTACTCATCTTTCTGAACGGAGGCTGAATTTATGTGGAAAAGAACGAACTGTTCACCTTGCCGATTTGTGCAATCAATCCCTTTGTATTGATTGTGATACGGAATTTTTCTTTCGCTAGACGATGAATTAATCAGCAAGGTTTCAGGAAATAATTTATACCTTAGGGGGGGTGGGGGGCCCTGGTGGTGGTACGGACCGGGCACATCCCTGACAGATTAGACCGGTTCCTCGCGACATTGTTCAGCACTCGCCCGCAGTTCTCCATCTTTGCCCTCTCAGAGCTTCAAGTGACATTGTGCTCCAGATGAGGATAATTATCTGCAAGGACAAATCCTATCGACTTCGCTCTGGGCAGGCTGTCCACGCAGTTTCCTGCGATGAGGCAGTCAGAGTTTGCGCTCCCTTAATTTGAGGTGCCCCCACCTTTTCGCATAGAACGCGAAAGGATGGGGCACCGGCAGTTGAGCGGCTAATCGGAGACCGCGCCCCTCCCAATGGCCAAAATTGTTGGATGAAGCAAGTGGCAAGTTAGCTTCCGCTACGCGGAAATTGCGAGTTGGCGGTAGTTCATTCCAGCCGTAATGCGACATGGCGAGACAGGGTACGAAAAAAGGACTGTTTCCAAGCGCATCACGCGAAAAGCATACCTCAGGGGCTAAATCTCGCATTTATTTTGTTGCTTTTGCGGCACGACTTCACAG